>JBDGST010000126.1:0-9056 GCA_042217365.1 Haloarculaceae archaeon | reverse complement strand
TGGCGAGGTCGTGCTCGACGACGAGCATCGAGCGGTCCTCCTCGTCTGCGAGTTCGCGCACGAGGCGCGCGGCGGTCATCCGCTGGCCGATGTCGAGGTAGGGGGTGAGCTCGTCGAGGAAGTAGAAGTCGGCGTCGCGGGCCAGCACCGCCACCAGCGCCACCCGCTGGAGTTCGCCCCCCGAGAGCGTGTCGATGTCCTGGTCGACGACGGGGCCGATGCCGACCCGCTCTATCAGGCCCGAGAGCGCGCCCCGCTCGTCGGTCCGTTCGAGGAGTTCGCGGGTCGTCCCGTCGAACTGGTCGGGGATCTGGTCGACGTACTGGGGTTTGCGCGCGACGGTCACCTCGTCCTCGCGGAGCGCCTCGAGGTAGTTCTGGAGGGCGGTGCCCCGGTACTCCTCGAGGACGGCGTCCCAGCCGGGTTCCTCGCCAACGTGCCCCAGGTTCGGGGCGAGTTCGTCCGCGAGGATGTGGACGGCGGTGGTCTTCCCGATGCCGTTGGGGCCGAGGATGCCCGTGACCTGCCCCTCGCGGGGCGCGGGCAACCCGTAGAGCGCGAAGGCGTTCTCGCCGTAGCGGTGGGCCGGTTCGTCGTCGAGTTCCTGGGGGAGGTTGATGATCTCGATGGCGTCGAACGGACACTTGGTGACGCAGATGCCACAGCTCTCGCCGAGACAGATCTCCTCGGAGATGTGGATCTGGTCGGCCCCGCCCTCGTAGGGGGCGTCCTCCTCGAAGCGCTCCTCGCGGGTGACGATACACTCCTTGCCCGAGCGGTTGGGCGGGCAGAAGTTCGCGCACTCGTAGTTACAGCGGTCGGGCTGACACCGTTCGAGGTCGACGACAGCGATCGAGTCTTCGGCCATTGTCAGATCGTGGCGCCCGTCGTCAGCAGGATACCCCAGGTAACGAACCACAGGGAGAACGTGATGAAGGCGATGTAGAGGTGCTCTTTCACCCCGAAGTCGGCGACGTCGATGCCCATTACCGCGTAGAGGGGGAGCTGCACGAGGACGGCCCCGGCGACGATGAACTGCCCGACCTGGTTCCCGGGCTGGCCGGGGGCGACGGCCTGCGAGGCGACGCCGGCGAGCAGCCCCAGCAGAGAGGCGATGGTCGTGACCGTCATCCCCCGGAGGTGAGGATCCCAGGCCTCATCCTCCTCGGCGGTTTCGGTAGCCATACCGATCGGTCGGCCACCCGGGCTAAAAAGGCGTTCGTTCCCGCCGGCAGCCCCTCCGACCGGTCTCCGATCCCGGGAGCCACCCCGGCACATCGGGGGACCGTCGGCGAACGAGGCGTATTCTCGTTTCGAGGCGATTGCCTCAATCTTTATTGTGAGTGCGCACTACCTGCTAATTTGATGGCAAAGACAGACGGGGAAGACCTCTCGGACCTCCCGCCGAGCGCGAAACTCGTTTACAAGGTACTCGAGTACGACGGGCCCCTCACCCAGAAGGGGATAGTCGAGGAATCGATGCTGTCCGCTCGGACCGTCCGGTACGCACTAGAACGGCTCGACGACATCGGCGTCGTCGAAGAAAACGTCTACTTCGCCGACGCGCGCCAGAACCTCTACGAACTCGACGACGAGAGCGGGTGCGAGTGCGAGCCCGAAACCGCACACTCCTGACGACGTTCGTCCGTACTCTCGCGTCCGACGACGTTCGTCCGTACTCTCGCGTCCGACGACGTTCGTCACTCCCTCCGCGCCCGACGACGTTCGTCGCCACCGGCGATTCGCCGTTCTTTCGCCGTGTCTGTCGCCGAGTCGCGACTCCGGCGGTCCGTCGCGAACGGCCCGCGACCCCGTAGATTCGCTCACTCGACCAGTTCGAACGCGCCGGAGAAGGCGATGTCGGCCGACGACCGGCCGACCATGAGGTCGAACGTACCGGGCTCGGCCGCCCACTCCTCGTCGGCGGTCCAGAACGCGAGGTCCTCGGCGTCGACCTCGGCGGTCACCGCGCGGCGCTCGCCGGGGCCCAGGTGGACCTTCTCGAAGGCGGCGAGTTCCTTCACGGGGCGGGCGCGGCTCCCGACCCGGTCGCGGGTGTACACCTGCACGACTTCGGTGGCCGGCCGGTCGCTCCCGTTCTCGACCGTCACCTCGACGGTCACCGACTCCCCGTCGGCGACGGTCTCCGGCCCGAACGCCCAGTCGACGTACTCGACGTCGGCGTAACTGCGGCCGTAGCCGAACGGGTACAGCGGCTCGTTGGGCACGTCGAGGTACCGCGAGCAGAACACCGTCTCGTCCTCGGTCGGCGGGTAGTGGTGCTCCTCCTCCTCGGGGACGGGGCGGCCGGTGTTCAGGTGGTTGTAGTAGACGGGCACCTGCCCCTCCGTCCGCGGGACGCTGACCGGCAGGCGGCCGCCGGGGTCGCTGTCCCCGTAGAGGACGTCCGCGACGCCGGGACCGGCCTCGGTCCCCGGGAACCAGGCTTCGAGGAGCGCGGCGACCGAGTCCGCCAGGTCGGGGACCGCGAGCGGCCGGCTGGAGAACAGCGCGCAGGCGACCGGCGCGTCTGCCTCGGCCAGGGCCGCGACGAGGTCGCCCTGTTCGCCCGGCAGGTCGAGGTGGGCGCGGCTGGCGGCTTCCCCGCCCCAGCGCCTGGGCTCGCCGACCGTGACGAGGACGACGTCGGCGTCGGCCGCCGCGTCGAGCGCCGCCTCGCGGCCGCCGTCGACCGGCGTACCGTCGGGGTCGCAGGCCCGGACGTGCGTCAGGTCGCCCTCGTGGCGGTCGGCCATCGCCGCGCGGAGCGTCGTCACGTCGTCCGGCCGGCCCTCGGCGGTCCAGGAACTCAGCATGTGGGCGGGTTCGTCGGCGTAGGGGCCGACGAGCGCAACGTCGTCGTCGGGCGAGAGCGGGAGCAGGCCCTCGTCGTTCTCCAGGAGGACCGCCGACTCGCGGGCGGACTCGCGGGCCGTCTCGCGAGCCCCGTCGGTGAGGACGGCCGACTCGGCGCGCTCCTCGTCGAAGTAGCGGTAGGGGTCCTCGAACAGGCCCAGCGCCCCCTTGAGTTCGAGGACGCGCCGGACCGCCTCGTCGACGGTCGCCTCGTCGACCTCGCCCTCGCGGACCAGGTCGGGGAGGTGGTCGTAGACGCCGCTGACCATGTCCACGTGCGACCCGGCGGTGATCGCCGCCTTCGCCGCCTCGCGCTCGCCGTCGGCGGCGCCGTGGACGGCTATCTCGCCGAACGAGTTCCAGTCCGAGACGAGCAAGCCGCCGAAGCCCAGGTCCCCCTTGAGGACCTCGTCGACGAGGTACTCGCTGCCGCTGGCGGGGATCCGCTCGTGGACGTTGAACGCGTTCATCACCGTCGCGACGCCCTCGTCGACGGCCGCCGCGAACGGCGGGAGGTGCTGCTCCCGGAGGTTGGTCTCGGAGACGTTCACCGTGTTGTAGTCCCGGCCGCCCTCGCTGGCGCCGTACCCCACGTAGTGTTTCGCACAGGCCGCGAGGGTCTCCTCACCGGCGAGGTCGTCGCCCTGGAAACCCCGGACCCGCGCCCGGGCGAACGCGCTCGCGAGCGTCGGGTCCTCGCCGGAGGTCTCCATGACGCGACCCCAGCGGGGGTCGCGGGTCACGTCGACGTCCGGCGCGAACGTCCAGTGGACGCCGTTGGCCGCGGCTTCCGTCGCCGCGATAGCGGACGACCGTTCGACCAGGTCGGGGTCCCAGGTCGCCGCCTCGCCGATCGGCGCCGGGAACGTCGTCCGGTAGCCGTGGATCACGTCGAGCGCGAGCACCAGCGGGATCCCGTGCGGGGACTCCTCGACGGCGAGTTCCTGGAACTCCCGGGCGTCGGCGAGCGACTCGACGTTGAGCAGCGACCCGACGAGCCCGGCCGCCACCGCGTCCTCGACGTTCCCGCTCTCGATGTCGGTGCCGGTCAGAAAGCCCGCGCTGAACTGCGTCAACTGCCCCGCCTTCTGTTCGAGGGTCATGTCCGCGAGCAACTCCTCGACGCGCTCTTCGACGGCGTCCCGTCTCTCCCGGTCGACGTTGTCCAGGATCCGGCTCGAACCGTTCATACTCCGTTCCGGGAGTGAGCCCCAATAAAACCAGTCGTACCGGCCAATAAACGGACGCTGCGGTGAACAGTTCACCCCGTCGTCAGGACTGGCGCGGCCCGGCCCGCGAGCGACCGCGACGTACCGGTGCGCTCGCGCCCGGCGTCGAGCGGGTCACCGGACCGGCGTCCACAAGAGTCATGCCGTCCATCGCACAACGGGAAACCGAATGACGACCGCGCCAGAGGAGACGACCGAGAAGACGTTGCGCTCGACGGTCCCGCCGGCCCGCGAGTGGGCGCGGACGTACCTGATCGGCCTGTTCATGGGCACGGCCGACGCCGTCCCGGGCGTCTCCGGCGGGACCATCGCGCTCATCGCCGGGATCTACGAGCGCCTGATCGCGGCCATCACGGCCGTCACGCCCGGCCGCTTCGTCGCGGGCGTCCGGGCGCTGACGCCGCTCGACGGCGGCGTCTCGCTCGACCGCGCGGCCGCGGTCCTCGACGATGTCGACGGCTGGTTCCTCGTCGCCCTGCTGGCGGGGATCATGACCGCCGTGATCACCGTGACCCGGATCGTCCACGTCGCGAGCGACGAGACGCCGGTCCTCCTCTTCGGCGTTTTCTTCGGGCTCATCGCCGCGTCGGCCGTCGTCCTCCTGCGGGCCGTCTCAGTCACGACGGCCGCGGAGGCCGCAAGCGGCGTCGCAGGCTTCGCCCTCGCGTTCTGGCTCTCCGGGTACGGCCAGGTCCTGGAGAGCGGCGGCCTCGCCGTGGTGTTCGTCGCCGGCGCCGTCGCGGTCAGCGCCATGATCCTCCCCGGCATCTCCGGGTCGCTGATGCTCGTCATCCTCAGCCAGTACGAGCGGATGTCCGACGCGCTGAGCCTGTTCGTCGACGCGTTCGCCGGCGTCGCGACCGGGGGTGGGACGGCGCCGCTCGTCAAGCACGGTACCGTCGTCCTGACGTTCGTCGGCGGCGGCCTCGTCGGCCTGTTCACGATATCGCGGGCGATCCGCCGGGCGCTCGACGCCGACCGGGACGTGACCTTCGCCTTCCTCGTCGCGCTGGTGCTGGGGGCGCTCCGGGCGCCGGTCGCCGAACTCCGGGGCCGCCCGGACGTCTCGTTCACCGAACCGACCGTCGCCGCGTTCGCGGGCGCCGCCGCGGTCGGGGCCGTCGTCGTCCTCGTGCTGGACTGGTACGCCGTCGACCTCGACCTGGACTCGGTCTGACTTCTGTGCTCGGTCCGACCGCCGGACCGGGCCCAGTTCGACGCGCCGCGCGGACGCCGACCGTCGTGGTACCACGACTCGCGGAAGTGTTATCCGTGTGTCGCCCCTCCGATATATTGCAATGGCAAACGGTACTGTGGATTTCTTCCACGACACTGGCGGTTACGGTTTCATTTCGACTGAGGACGAGGACGATGACGTATTCTTCCACATGGAGGACGTCGGCGGCCCGGACCTCGAAGAAGGACAGGACGTCGAGTTCGACGTCGAACAGGCCCCCAAGGGGCCGCGCGCGACGAACCTCGTCCGCAACTAAAGGGAGGCGGCCGCGCTCGCAACTGAACAGAGGCGGCCGGGACTGAACGCGACGGCCGCCGGCCGTGGGTAACGACCGGCGGACGGCACCGTTTTCTCGAAACCCGACTGACCGGAGCGGCGGCTCCACCGGGAGTAGCGCGTCCGGGTCCCGTGCCCGCCTTTTGGGCCGGCGAGTCCCGGTCCGGACCGACGAGGGTCGCGGAAACGGACGACGCCGTCAGTCGAGGTAGCGACTGTTGCCGGCGCTGCCGGAGATCTCGGTCAGGTTGGCGTGGACGTCCGCGATCCGCTCGCGGATGTCGCGACCGGCGACGCGGGGGTCGAACACGTCCTTGTTGGGCGACCAGTCGGTGTCCGAGAAGAAGCCCTCGCGGTCGTCGGCGACGCCCTCGGGCGGCACGATCTCGTCGGTGTGCTCGCGGTAGAGGTCGAACGCCGTCCGCGTGTACTCGTACTGGTAGCGGGTGTCCTTGTTGATCTTGCAGATACCGTGTTGCATCATCTCCTCGACCTGCTCGGGCAACAGTCCCGACGAGCCGTGCAGCACGAGCGGCGTGTCCAGGCCGTGGTCCTGGAGCGTCTCGTGGATCTCCCGGGCGATGTCCGGGCGGAGTTCGAGGTCGGCGCCCTTCGCGACGCCGTGCTGGGTGCCCACGGAGATAGCGAGCAGGTCACAGCCCGTCTTCTCGACGAACTCGACGGCCTCCTCGGGGTCCGTGTAGTAGGCTTCCTCGGCGACGATACCGTCCTCGGCCCCCTTGATCTGGCCGAGTTCCGCCTCGACGAGCACGTCCGAGTCGTGCTCCTCGGCCATCTCGACGACCGTCCGGGAGCGCTCGACGTTCTCCTCGAAGGGCTCGTGGGAGGCGTCGATCATGATCGACGACGGGATGTCCAGCTCCATCTGGGTCTCGATGAAGTCCAGATCCGTCTGGTGGTCCATGTTGAGGAACACCCCGATGTCGTACTTGTCGGCGATGACCTCGATGTAGTTGCCCATCGCCTTCAGCCCGGCCACCTCGTCGCCGTCGCCCGCGAACCGGCAGGCCCCGGCGCTCATCTGCAGGAGGATGTCGGACTCCTTCCGGCTGGCCCCCTCGATCAGACCCATCATCGTGTTGGGCTCCGCGACGTTGCTCGCGACCAGCCCGAACCCCTCGCTCAGCGCCTCGTCGTACACCGTGTCGAGTTCGTCTCCACCGTAGAATGTCACTGGTAGGTCACCTACCCGGGCGGTTGGCCGCCGCGAGTAATAAGATGCGGTGATCCGGTCGTTTCCGGAAGGGTGTCCGGTCGTTCCCGCACGATTGCCAGTGAGTTACGTCACCCGTCGCACGGATCGTGCCGTTCGGTCGCGGATCCCTGGCGGATCCGGGTAGGTCCTGTAGTGCCTGGCGGGCGTCGTGGACGACCCAGTGTCGCGGTAAACTGGCGTCGCGGTCGGCCGGCGTCCCACCCGGCTAGATCGAGGGTTCGGCCCCCGCGACCGGCGAGGGCAGGCGCAGGTCATCGAACTGGTCGAGGTGCTGGACGTTCATCACCAGTTTCAGTTCGTCGGTGACCGGGACGCCGACGCATGTGAGCCGCGCGTTCATCGTCCGGACCTGTTCGTCGGTCAGGACGGTCTGGCCGGACATGGCTACGTCGCCCTCCGTGACGATGGCCGCGCAGTTGGCGCAGGCGCCCCCGCGACAGGCGTAGGGCCAGGAGATGTTCCGGTTCTCGGCCGCCTCGAGGATTGTCTCCCCGGCCTCGACCACGAACCGGCCGTACTCCGACGAGTCGAGGTCGGCGGCGGACGCCTTCTCGAAGAGGTCCGGGTCGTCGACGGACCAACCCCGCACCTCCAGGGCCCGGTAGTCGAGGTACTGGACCCGCGAGCGGGTGCCGGAGACCGCCGGTCCGGATCCCCGCCGGCTGTACCGCCGGACGATGTCGGCGGCCTCGTCGACCGGTCGCGATTCGAGCGCCCCGAACCAGTCGACGACCGTCTCCCGGCCGAGTCCCGCCGCCTCCGCTATCGCCCCGAAGTCGACGCCCTCGCGCCTGGCGACCGAGACGACCAGCGGTTCCGACTCCAGTTCGTCGACCCAGTTCCGTATTTCGCTCGTCGGGAGACCGTACCAGTCCGCCAGGTCGTCGACTGGCACGCCCTCGTCGACCGCGATGGCGACCATCAACCACCTCGCCGCCTCGGCGGACTCAACCCGGTCGAGCCACGACCGGAGATCGTCCCCGTCCACGGATTCGAGCGTCGGCATACCGTGTAATTTGGTAACACGACCTAAACCTTCACCGACGATTCCTACGATCCGAGAAGGCAGGATCCGGACGGGACGCGCGACCGAGCCGATTCCAGGGTCGCGGACCCATCACGGCCCTTTTCACGGCTCGTCGCCGTAGCAACGGTATGGACATCGTACCGGACACGAGCGTGGTCATCGACGGCCGCGTGTCCGAGCAGATCGAAGCCGACGCCGACCCCGACTCGGAGGCGGTCGGGGAGGGGTTCGCCGGCGCGACTATCTACGTCCCCGAGGCGGTCGTCGGCGAACTCGAGGCACAGGCCAACGACGGCCGCCAGAGCGGCTGGGACGGGCTCGAAGAGCTCCAGCGGCTGGCCGACGCGCACGACGAGGGCACGATCACCGTCGAGTACGTCGGCCGCCGGCCCGCGGAGATCGAACAGCGCGAGGCCGGCGAGGGGAAGATCGACGCCGTCATCCGCGACCTGGCCGACGATCACGGCGCGACGCTCGTGACCAGCGACGTGGTCCAGAGCGAGGTCGGCCGCGCGAAGGGCCTCGACGTCCTCTACCTCGAACCCCACGGCCGGGACGTCGAGCGCCTGGACGTGGAGAACTTCTTCGACGAGGCGACGATGAGCGTCCACCTCCGGGTGGGGCTGGAGCCGATGGCCAAGCGCGGCACGGTCGGCGAGATGGAGTACCAGCGGATCCGCGACGACCCCGTCACGGAGGAGGAACTCAAGGGCTACGCCCACGACGTCGAGGAGAGCGCCCGCGCATCGCCCGACGGGTTCGTCGAACTCGACGAGCCGGGGATGACCATCGTCCAGTTCCGGGACCTGCGGATCGCCATCGCGCGGCCGCCGTTCGCCGACGCGATGGAGATCACCGCCGTCCGGCCCATCGTCCAGACCGACCTGGAGGACTACGAGTACGCCGACGAACTGCGGGACCGCCTCGCCGAGCGCCAGCGCGGCGTCCTCATCTCGGGGTCGCCCGGCGCCGGCAAGTCGACGTTCGCCCAGGCGGTCGCGCGCTCCCTCGCGGACGCGGGCTTCGCGGTCAAGACCATGGAGAAGCCCCGCGACCTCCAGGTCGACGAGCGGGTCACCCAGTACACCGCGCTGGGCGGCCGGATGGACAAGACCGCCGACTCCCTGCTCATGGTCCGGCCGGACTACACCATCTACGACGAGGTGCGCAAGACCGACGACTTCGAGGTGTTCG
>JBDGST010000158.1:5677-9142 GCA_042217365.1 Haloarculaceae archaeon | reverse complement strand
CGGAAGATCTCCTCGCGCTCCTGCTCTTCGAGCTTCTGCTCGATGTACTCCTTGTTGTCGCGGAGTTCCGGCAGGAGCTTGAACTCGAGGGCGTTGACCCGGCGGTTCGTCGTCTCGATCTCCTGGATCATCTTCTTCATCGCCGTCTCGACTTCCGCGGCGAGGATGATCTTCTCGAGGAGTTCCTCGTAGGCTCCGGCTGCTTCGTCGATGCGCGCGCTCGTGCCGAGGACGCCGTACCCGCGCTCGTCGAGGTTCTTCCGGACCTTCGAGGAGTCGATCTGCGGGATGAACACGCCCATGACGCTCTTGGATTCGGTCGTGATCTCGGGGTGTTCTTTGAGCGCCGCGGCGGCGCCCCGGACCGCCACGTCCCCGTCCATCGCCCGGGCCATGTCGAGCGCGTGCTGGGCGCGGTCGTAGGTGTCTTCGAGGTCGGAGCGGACGTCCTGGGCCTCGTCGAGGATGTCCATGAACTCCATGATGAGGCCGTCGCGTTTCTTCTCCAGCGTGTCGTGCCCGCGCTCGGAGAGCTCGATGCGGTCCTCGATGTGCATCAGCTCCTTGCGCGTCGGTTTGACGTCCTCGGCCATGTGACGCGGAGTAACCGGCGGAGCCAGTTAACCGTTTTCAGTTTCTCCCCGGGAACGCGGGGGCTTTATATCGGCCAGCCGCGCCCGCCGGCCCCAACGACCGTCTGGGGGCCGGCGCGGCGCCGCGTCGACAGCCCGACACAGCCGTCACAGGAACCCCTGGATCCGGTCGAGCCACGTCACCACGACGACGTGAGGCAGGGTCATGACCGCGATAGCCACCAGGTAGAGCCCGACGAGGCCGTCGAGAGTCGTCGGCGGGCGGGGCGCGCCGACCCAGAGTGCGCCACAGACCGCCAGACCGCCGACGGTCGGCAGGGCGGCCTCCCTCGCGAACCGGGCGATGCCGGGCGCGAGTCGGCCGTCGGCGAGCGCGCCCGCCGCCGCCCCGTCGAGCGTGAGCACGCGCCCGATGTGGCGGGCCGCGTGCCAGCAACAGAAGTACACCCCGACCGCGAACACCGGCGGCACGAGCAGGAAGAACGCCCACAGCAGCCCGGTCTCGCCGGCGTCGATCCTCCAGCCCCACCTGTCGTCCGCCATTCGGTACCCGGCCGCGAGCGACGCGATCGTCAGGCCGCCGAACGCGGCGGCCAGCGCCAGGCGCGCCCCGGGGTCGAACGGCCAGCTCGCGACGCGGCCGCCGAAGGGCGCGGCGAACGCCGCCAGGACCGTCCGGTAACGGCCGGGGAAGGCGATCAGGGGCACGAGCATCGGCAGTCCGCCGCGGACGAGGACCGTCAGCGCGCGGACCCCCGCCGAGTCGAGGTGGTCGGCGCCGAGCACCGACCGGAGCGGGTGGAGTTCGCCCTGTCCCCAGTGGAACCAGGTGACCGCGACGAACGCGGCGGCGCTCGCGACGGGAACGAGAAACCACGCGAGCGCGTATCCGCCGCCGGCGACCAGGTAGACCGCGAGCACGACGCCGACCCAGCGGCCGTCGACGCGGCCGACCACCGCCCGGGGGAGCGCCGACCAGTCGACGGCGCCGTGCGGGAGACCGAGCACGACGACGCTCGCGACCAGCGGCAGGTACCGCCACCGCTCGGGCACGGAGAGCCCGGCGCCGAACGCGACGACGGACGCCGCGACGGGGAGCCACGGGAGCCAGACGACCGGCGCGCGGAGCGTCTCGCGGACGTCGGCGGGGAGCGTCGCCCGGTCCGTCGCTACCGCCATCGGAAGACCACCCACCGGAAGAGCACGAGCCCCTGGACGACGAAGAGGTTCGTCACGAGGAAGAACGCCATCTCCTCGACCGGCAGTCCCGCCACGGCGAGGCCCGTCGTGTACTCCGGGGCGATGATCCAGACGCCGGCCTCGATCGCGACGCGGTCGACGCCCCAGAAGTAGACCGTCGGGACGGACACCGCCAGCGCGACCCGTTTCGGCACCGCCAGGAGGTACCGCCAGCCCGCGGCCCACTGGATCGCGAGCACGGGACCGGCCCACGCGAGGATCGCGCCGAGGTACAGCGTCGACGGTCCGGCCGCGAGCAGGGCGACCCCGACCCCCGACACCGCGAGCCCGGCGGCGGCCCCGACGGCCCCGTCGCGCCGAGTGTGGCGGATCCCTTCGACGACCGGGCCGTCGACCTGGAGGGTCCACAGCGCCGTCAGGAGGGTCTGCAACACGAAAAAGAGCAGCTCCTCGTAGGGAACGCCCCACAGGCGACCGGCGACCCGCCCGGTCCCGTACCACCAGACCCCCTGCCGGATGAGCAACCGGTCCCACGGGGTCGTGTACGCGAGCGCGAGCACCACGAGCACGGCGGTCCCGGCTGCCCCGACCCGCGGGTCGACGTGCTCTCGGCGCCGCCAGTGCGCTCCCGCGGCGAGCGCCGCCAGCGGCGGAATCACGAACTGCGCGTGTACGGCCAGATACGTCAGTAGTGTCATGACTCGGTCTCCGGGTGCGCCTGGCTGTGGTATCCGCCCTGTTCGGGGCCGCGGGGTCACGACGGTACGGTGCTGCTCGCTGGCCGCTCACAGGAGCCGCTTGCGTCAGCAACGGGGTGATTCGGTTCGCTGTGTCGATTTACCGGGACGACCGCACGCAGTCGTGCGGTCGATCCGGGACTGACTGACAGCGATCCGTGTGACGGCGGCGCTGTCCGTCAGTCGGCTGCGGCGGCTCCGGCCGACGACGCCACGTCGTCCAGGACCTGCCGACTCGACAGCAGCAGGAACCCGAACCCGACCTTCGCGGTGAGGTCGAGTACCATGAATCCCGCCGTCTCGACGCCGAGACCGATGAGGCTGAGCCCTTCGGTCCCGACGAGCCACCAGGCCGGGTACACCAGCCATATGACGACGATCAGGTTGCGCAGTTGCGCGAACTTGGCGCCCACGTCGCTCGACAGCTGCTGGGCCTGCTGGCTCAGCGTGCCGAACAGGAAGTACAGCAACGCGAGCAGGAAGCCGGTGCTGACGCCCCACCAGACGAGCCGGCGGGCCGAGTCGTCGAACGCCCCGAGCACCGTGAAGCCGCCACCCGAGAGCGTCGCGACGGCGCCCGTGCCGATCATCAGCATGTCGAGGCCGACGAGCGTGGCGAGCTGGTTCCGGTTGGCGCCGGCGAGCAACCCGAGGTCGACGAGCAACAGCGGCGTCGTGAAGAACCAGTCGGTGTACCGACCCCAGTAGATCGGGATCGTCTCGCCGGCGACTGTCACCTCCGTTATCCCGAATCCGAGCGCCATCGCGAGGTAGTTGACGAACGCTATCGCGGTGATGAATATCGTGACGATGTAGAACTCCTGGCGCTTCTCGTTTTTCTCGCCCCACCCGCGGACGAGAAAGTACAGCATTCCGAGAAGCATGCCTGCCGTCCCTATCCATAGCCACGTCGAACCGCTCTCTGGTGCTGGCAT
>JBDGST010000158.1:0-5577 GCA_042217365.1 Haloarculaceae archaeon | reverse complement strand
GGGTTCGAACCGCACCGGTCCCGGGTTCGGACCGCCGGCCAGCGTCCCGGCAGCGGCGAGTGGAGACTCACCCGTACAGTTCCTCGAAGACCTTGCGCTGGGCGGCCCGGAGGTGTTGGTGGAACGTCGACCGTCCGATGTCCATCGTGTCGGCGAGTTCCTCGCCGGTCGACTCCCGGGGCCACTCGAAGAAGCCCCCGACCAGGGCCGTCCGGAGCGCGGTCGCCTGCCGGTCGGTGAGCCGGGAGTCGATCTCCGACCGGACGTCCTGCCGGGTCGCGGCCGGTCGTTCCTGCTCGCGGTACGCGACGAGGTCCGCGCCCTGTAACTGGCTTTCGACGGCCTCGACGACCGCGCGAGCCTGTGCCTCGGGCGGGATCTCGACCGTCAGCGCTCCCGTTCCCCCGGAAGCCTGCATGTCGGTGATCCGGCCCCCGCGGTCGAGCAAGAGGTCGACGACCGGGGTCGCGTCGGCGGTGAACTCGAGCACCGGCCGGCCGTCCCCGGTCGTGACTGGCGTCACGGCGATGTCGCTGCCGTCGAGCGCGTCGGCGACCGCGTCGGCGTCACCGTCCGTCTCGAAGAACAGGGTCGCCGGGCCGCCGTCGCGGGTGACCGTCCCGACGTGCGTGAAGGCGGCGTCGAGATCCGCCGAGAGCGCGACGAAGAACGGTTCCCGGCCCGAGAGGGAGAACTCCAGTTCGATCACCTCGTCTGACGCGAGGAGCCGCTGACTGGCGAGGTCGTGCAGCGCCATCGCGGTCGTCCGGCCGACGGCGGACAGGACGCGCTGTTCGGGCTCGCTCAGCCTGTTTCCGGCCCGGAGCGCGACCACGAGGACCCCGTACCCGACGTCGCCGTACTGCAGCGAGACGACCGACACGGCCGCGATCGACTCCCCCGCGGCGTCCGCGTGGCGCTCGACGAAGCGGGCCGCGGCGGGGTCGGTCTCGGCGTCCGCTGCCGTGACGACCTGCAGCTCGCCCGTCTCGACGGCGCGTCCGACCGGCCCGTCGTCGATCGCGACCTCGAACTCGTCGGGTCGGTCCCCGCCCGCCCAGTTCGAGGGAACGACCACGTCCCGCGTCGGGTCGCGGTCGCCGATCCAGGCGACTGCGTACTCGTCGGTCTCGGAGAGGCGCTCGCAGACGGCCGCCTCGACGGCCGACCGGGTACTGGCGCCCAGCAGCCGGCTGGTCACGTCGGTCACCAGCCCGTCCAGGCGCGCGAGCAGCGACTCGACCGTCTCGCGCTCGGCGGTCGCCTTCTCGGCCTGGCGGCGCGCTTCCCGCTCGGTCTCGACGCGCTCGGTCACGTCGAGCTGGAAGCCGACGTAGTGGCGCAGGCGGCCGTCCGCGTCGTAGACGGGGGCGATGTCCACCCGGTTCCAGAACTCCTCCCCGTCTTTCGTGTAGTTGCGGACCTCGACCGACGCGGGCTCGCCGGCGTCGATGGCCCGCGCCATCTCTGCCACCGACGAGTCGTCGGTGTCGTCGCCCTGGAGGAACCGGCAGTTGCGGCCCAGCGACTCCGTCTCCGTGTAGCCGGTCAGCTCGGTGAACGCGTCGTTCGCGTAGATCAGCGGCATGTCCCGGCGCGTCGCGTCCGCGATCGTGATCCCGACCGGCGCCTCGTCCATCGCGCGGTCCTTGAGCCCCTCGCTCACCTCGGCGAACCGCTCGTCGGGGCGCTCGATAGCCCCGGCGACCGCGTCGACCAGCGCCAGCCGCTGCTCCTCGGGCCGCTCGCAGGGGACGTAGTCGGACACCTCCGCGGAGACGGCCTCGCTCGCCAGCCGCTCGTCGCCCTCGACGGGGAACAGCACGAACGGGACCACGCCGTCGGTCTGGCGCAGCGTCCCCAGTAGCTCCAGTCCCGTCCCGTCGGGGAGCTCCTGCCTGCTCACGACGCAGTCGTAGCTTCCGTTGCCGAACAGGTCCCGGGCGCCCGTGAGGTCCGCGACTCTGTCGACCTCGAAGGCCGCGCGTTCTAGCGTCGCGACGACCGGCGCCGCGTTCCCCTCGTCCGGGTCGACGTACAGGACGCGGCCGCTCGGCCCCTCCCCGCTGGAGAGCGTCATGCCCTCCACTAACCCCGGGGGCGTCATGAGCGTTTCTCCGACGGCGCCCGCCGCGGGGCTCACTGCGTCGCGAACTCGTCGAAGTCGCTGCCGAGTTCGTCCTCGTCGAACTCCATCACCGGCTGCTTCTCCGCCATCCCCGTGGTCATCAGCAGCTGGAACCCGCGGCCGACGCTCATGTCGGTCTCGTGGATGCGGCTCTCGGGGATCATCAGGAGTTTCCCCTGGGTCGGGTTGGGACTGGCCGGGAAGAACACGTTGTAGACGTCGTCGTCGGCGAGGTTCTCGGCGACCGAGGGGGACTCGCCGGTCACCAGCCCGATCGAGTACATCCCGTCCCGGGGGTACTCCACGAGGACGACGCTCTCGTACTCGCTGGCGCGGTTCGTGACCGAACTGGCGACCTGCCGGACGCTGGTGTAGATCGTCCGGACTACGGGGATGAAGTCCATCGTGCGCCCCGCCCGGCCGAACAGCGCCCTGCCGACGCTGTACTGGGCGACCCAGCCGACGACGGTGATGAGACCGACGATCACCGCGCCGACCAGGAGCTGTGCGAGCAGGAGGTTTCCGGTCAGGACCTTCGCTCCGGTCCCCTCCACGATGGGGGTCAGGGCACCGAACACCCAGTTGCTGGCGACCTGGATGACGAACAGCGTCACGATCACCGGGGCCGACAGCGCCAGCCCGGCCAGGAAGTTGCTCTTGAGCGTTGGCTTGACGCGCATACCCTGGGGAACGGAACTCCCCGACTAAAGTACTGCGGCCGTTCGCGGTACCGCGGGCGTGTGGATCCGGTGCGAGGACGACGACCGCATGGTTTTTGCCCGCCGGTCGACGGCCCGGTCACGCGCGGCGAGGTCGCGTCGCTGTGCCCGTTCGACGGCGCGGTCGTCGAGTGCGAACTCGACGGGGCGGCGCTCGCGGACCTCCTCGCGGAGGCGGCCTTCCCCCACCCCGGAGACCGCGGGTGGGTCCAGTTCCACGTCAGCGGCGCCCGCGTCCGCTGGACCGACGCGAACGAGGTCCGCTCGGTCGGCGTCGGGGGCGACCCGCTCGACCCGGACCGGACCTACCGCGTCGCGACTGCCGAGTACGTGGTGGTCGTCGACGACTACCCGCCACTCGACTGGGACGCGGCCGTCGCCGAACACGACCCACAGTGGCGGGGGCTCGTCGCCCACGCCCGCGACGGCGGCCTCGGCGTCGACAGGGAAGGCCGGATCGACCGGGTCGCCGCACGGGCGGACGCCGGGGCGGCCGCGACGGACGAACAGTCCGGTCACTGACGGGCTGGCGGACAGTCCGGTCACTGACGGTTGCGACGAGACGACCGGCGAAACGTGGCGAAGCGGGAAAACGGCGGTCAGTCCGCGGTGACTTCGTGTTCGACGTCCTCGCGGTAGTACTCCTCGATGAAGTCCTCGTCGATTCGGTTGAGCGCGTCCTTGGGGAGCATCGAGAGGAGGTCCCAGCCGATCTCCAGCGTCTCCTCGACGTCGCGGTCGGTCTCGTAGCCTTGCTGGACGAACTCGTTCTCGAAGCGGTCGGCGAAGTCGAGGAACTTGTTGTCCCGCTCGGAGAGGGCCTCGCGGCCGACGATGTTCACGAGGTCGCGCAGGTCCTCGCCCTCGGCGTAGGCGGCGTACAGCTGGTCCGAGACGTCGCCGTGGTCGGCGCGGGTGAGTCCCTCGCCGATCCCGTCGTCCATGAGTCGGCTGAGCGACGGCAGGACGTCGACGGGGGGCTGGATCCCCTGGCTGTTGAGCCCGCGGTCGATGAGGATCTGCCCCTCGGTGATGTACCCCGTCAGGTCGGGGATCGGGTGGGTGATGTCGTCGCTGGGCATCGTCAGGATGGGGATCTGCGTGATAGAGCCCTCCTGGCCCTTGATGCGGCCGGCGCGCTCGTACAGCGTCGCCAGGTCCGTGTACATGTACCCCGGGTATCCGCGGCGACCGGGCACCTCCTCGCGGGCTGCGCCGATCTCGCGCAGCGCCTCGCAGTAGTTTGTCATGTCCGTCAGGATGACCAGGGTGTGGTAACCGTGGTCGAACGCGAGGTACTCCGCGGTGGTGAGCGCCAGCCGCGGGGTGATCGTCCGCTCGACGGCCGGGTCGTCCGCGAGGTTCAGGAAGACGACCGAGCGCTCCAGCGCGCCGGTGCGCTCGAAGTCGTCCATGAACTCGTTGGCCTCCTCCGCGGTGATGCCCATCGCGCTGAAGATGACCGCGAACTCGGAGCCCTCTTCGCCCTCCGCTTCTTCCTCCGGCACGGTCGCCTGGCGGGCGATCTGCAGCGCGAGGTCGCTGTGGGGCAGTCCCGACCCGGAGAAGATCGGGAGCTTCTGCCCCCTGACGAGCGTGTTCATGCCGTCGATGGCCGACACGCCGGTCTGGATGAACTCCGCGGGGTACTCCCGGGCGTAGGGATTGATGGCCTCGCCGACGATGTCGCGGCGCTCGTCGGGGACGATGTCGGGGCCGCCGTCGATCGGGTTGCCCGAGCCGTCCAGCACCCGCCCGAGGAGGTCCTCGGTGACGGGCATCTTCATCGTCTCGCCGAGGAACGTGACCGAGGAGTCGCGGTCGATGCCCTCGGTTCCCTCGAACACCTGGATCGCGACGTGGTCGCTGGCGCTGTCGAGCACCTGCCCGCGGCGGCGGCGCCCGTCGCTGGTCTCGATCTCGACGATCTCGTCGTAGCCGATGGGCTCGTCCGTCTCGACGAACACCAGCGGACCGCTGATCTCCGTTATCGTCTGGTACTCTTTCATGGTCAGTAGAGCGAGCGAAGTTGCTCGGTGAGCGCTTCCTCGAGTTCGTCGACGAACGCGTCGGTCTCGTCGTCGGGCGTCGTACCGATGCGGTTCAGCCGCGGCGCGGCGTCGACGTCGGTGATCTCCTCGACCGGGACGCCGGCGTCCAGCGCGTCGAACGCCTCGTCGTTGAACGTCTTGATGGCGTCGAGGATGCGGTAGGTCTTCTCGGGGGGAGAGTAGCGGTCGACCTCGTGGAGCGCGTTCTGCTGGAGCCACGCCTCGCGCAGGAAGCGCGCGACCTCCAGCGTGAGCCGCTGGTCCTCCGGCAGCGCGTCCTTGCCGACCAGTTGCACGATCTCCTGGAGTTCGCTCTCCTCGTCGAGGGTGTCGATGGCCCACTGGCGCTTCTCGGGCCAGTCGTCCTCGACGTTCTCGACGAACCAGGGGTCGAGCTGGTCGCGGTACAGCGAGTAGGACTCGTCCCAGTTGATCGCGGGGAAGTGACGCCGCTCCGCGAGGTCGGAGTCCAGCGCCCAGAACGTCTTGACGATCCGGAGCGTGTTCTGGGTGACCGGCTCGGAGAAGTCGCCGCCGGGCGGCGAGACGGCCCCGATGACCGAGACCGATCCCTCCGACCCGTTCAGGTTGTCGAACAGACCGGCGCGCTCGTAGAACTCCGACAGGCGCGCGGCGAGGTAGGCCGGGTAGCCCTCCTCGCCGGGCATCTCCTCCAGCC
>JBDGST010000052.1:0-9193 GCA_042217365.1 Haloarculaceae archaeon | reverse complement strand
GAGGTCCAGCGGGCCGTCGACATCTTCTACTACTACGCCGAGAAGGCCTTCGACGACAACGGTCGGAGCAAGGGCGCCAGCGGCGGCCGGACCGCGGTCTACACGACGCGGGAACCGCTGGGCGTGGCGGGTCTGATCACGCCGTGGAACTATCCGGTGGCCATCCCGGCCTGGAAGGTCGCACCGGCGCTGGCGACGGGCAACGCCGCGGTCCTCAAACCGGGGTCGGACGCGCCGGGGCCGGCCCGCGAGATCGTCCGCGCCCTCGACGAGGCGGGGATCCCGGACGGCGTCATCAACTTCGTCCCGGGGTCGGGGAGCGAAGTCGGCGGGACGCTCACCGATCACGACGCGGTCGACGTCGTCTCGTTCACCGGCAGCGCGGAGGTCGGCCACCAGGTCTACCGGGAAGCGACGGCGGACACCAAGCGGGCCCAGGCCGAGATGGGCGGGAAAAATCCGACCGTCGTGACGGCGAACGCCGACGTCGAGGAGGCGGTCGAAATCGTCGGCGCGGGCGCGTTCGGGGTGACCGGCCAGGCATGTACCGCCTGCTCGCGGGCGATCGTCCACACGGACGTCTACGACGAGTTCCTCGAGGGGATCGTCGACTACGCGGAGTCGATCCAGGTCGGGCCGGGGACGGAAGACCCCGACATGGGTCCCCAGGTGAACCAGGCCGAACTCGATTCGACGCTGGAATACGTCGACGTGGGCGAGAGCGAGGGAGCCTCCCTGGAGACGGGGGGACGGGCGCTCGACGGCTCCGTCTTCGCCGACGGCTACTTCGTTTCGCCGGCGGTCTTCTCGGACGTCTCCCCGGACATGCGCCTCTTCCAGGAGGAGATCTTCGGCCCAGTCTTGGCGGTCACTGAGGTCGAGGACTTCGACGAAGCAGTCACCGTCGCGAACGACAGCCGGTACGGCCTCTCGGCGAGCGTCGTCACCGACGACCTCGGGCAGGCCCACGAGTTCGTCGGCCGCTCGGAGTCGGGCGTCGTCAAGGTCAACGAGAAGACGACCGGGCTCGAACTCCACGTGCCCTTCGGCGGACTGAAAGACTCCTCGACGAACACGTACCGCGAGCAGGGCGACGCGGCCATCGACTTCTACACCCAGACGAAGACCGTCTATCTCAACGCCTGATACGGACCGTTGTAACTATTTTCGGCGTAGCGGCTGACGTGTGGCTGGTTCACTGCCGAAACGTTCGTCCCGTTTCGCCGTGGTGGTAAAGAATTACAACGGTCCGTATGAGACGCCGGGTCGAGTCCCGGGACGCCCCACCGACGGGCGGCCCGGGGGCGGGTGCGGTCGTCGCGCCCATCGAAAGCGGAAGCTGCCGACTCCCGCGCCGGCGCCGGGCCGTCGGAACGGACGGGCGACAGGCGCGCCCGTTTCAGTGTGTGGGACGAACCAGCGGCAGAGGGAGTCGGAAACGCGAGCGTGGCCCGGTGGAAGCACCCGTGTGTTCCAGAATGTGAAACGGCACGGAGGTCGCCGCGGTTGGTTCCGAGGCGCCGGACCGGGCCGCTGGACAGCGCGGTCGGTCGGAACGCCGAGTTCGCCGGCGGGTCGGTCGCGGGCCCTGGCGGCCGTCAGCACTCCCGCGTCACGGCGCTCACCACTCGGCGACGCTGCCGTCCTCGTGCCGCCAGACGGGGTTGTGCCAGTCGACGGTCTTCTCGGACTGCTCGCGGACGTACTCCTCGTTGATCTCGATCCCGAGGCCCGGTTCCTCGGGCAGGCTGATGTAGCCGTCCCGGAAGTCGAACACGGAGGGGTCGGTGAGGTAGTCGAGGACGTCGTTGCTCTCGTTGTAGTGGATGTTGAGGCTCTGCTCCTGGATGAGAGCGTTCGGGGTGCACGCGTCGACCTGGATGCTGGCCGCGAGCGCGATCGGTCCGAGCGGACAGTGGGGGGCGAGCGCCACGTCGTAGGCCTCGGCCATCGCCGCTATCTTCCGTACTTCGGTGATGCCGCCGGCGTGGGAGAGGTCGGGCTGGATCACGTCCACGGCGCCGTCCTCCAGGAGTTCCTTGAAGTCCCACCGGGAGTAGCGCCGTTCGCCCGTCGCGATAGGGATCGTGGTGTGCTGGGCGATACCGGGGAGCGCGTCGTCGTGTTCGGGCAGCACGGGCTCCTCGATGAACATCGGGTCGTAGGGCTCGAACGCGGCGCCGAGGCGCTTCGCCATCGACTTGCTGACGCGCCCGTGGAAGTCGACGCCGACGTCGACGCCATCGCCGACGGCCTCCCTTACTTCCCGGAGCCTGTCGACGGCCTCCGAGACGGTCTCGGGGTCGTCGATCCGCTTGATCTCGGCCGTCGCGTTCATCTTGAGTGCGGTGAATCCCTCGCTGACTTTCTGTTCGGCTTCGCGGGCCACCTCCGCGGTGCGGTCGCCGCCGACCCACTGGTAGACCCGGATCCGGCTACGGGCGGCGCCACCGAGGAGTTCGTACACGGGGGCGCCGAACTGCTGCCCTTTGAGATCCCACAGCGCCTGGTCGATGCCGCCGATGGCGGACATCAACACCGGGCCGCCCCGGTAGAATCCCCCGCGGTACATCGTCTGCCAGTGGTCCTCGATGTCCGCGGGGTCCTCGCCCAGCAGGTAGTTGTCCATCAGTTCCTCGACCGCGGCCCGAACGGTGCGCGCACGCCCCTCCACGATCGGTTCCCCCCAGCCGACCGACCCGTCCGCGGTCTCTATCCGGAGGAACAGCCACCGTGGTGGAACCTCGAACAGCTCGTAGCCCGTGATGCGTGTCATGAAGCTCTACTCGTACGCAGTAAACACCCGGGCGATTACATAACTATCGGTGCGGCACGGTGACGGGATGCACGGACCGGTGTGCTCGCCGCCCTCTCGATCCGCCCGACACCCAGTTCGACCCGCCGATCTAACTGTCCCGCGTACCACCGTCGTTCTCCTATGTCGAACGATTTAGTTAGCTCCGGTTCGTACCGTGGGTATGGACGAGGACGCGAGCCGCGTACAGGCGACCGAAACGAGCTTCAGACTGTTAGAGGCGCTGCAGGGGAACCAGGGCGCCGGCGTGAGCGAACTCGCGCGCGCCGTCGACCGTTCGAAGAGTACAGTCCACAAGCACCTCCAGACGCTCGTGGGGATGGGGTATCTCACCCGCGAGGGGAACGGCTACTACTTCAGCCGGAAGTTTCGCGACCTCGGCGACCCGGACGGGTCCCCACTGCTGGCGGAGGAAGCCCGCACCGTGGTGGAGGACCTGGCGGATTCGACTGGCCAGGTCGCGAACTTCATGGCGCGCGAGGGCGACCACGGCGTCTACCGCGTTCGCATCTGCCCCCGGGAACGCGACGGGACCGACATCTCCGTCGGCGACAGGGCTCCGCTGCACGCCACCGCCGCGGGGAAGGCCATCCTCGCGTATCTCTCGGCCGACGAACGCGACGCCGTCCTCGCGGAGACGGGGCTCCCCGCCTACACCGACAAGACGATCACCGACCGCGACAGACTGGAGCGAGAACTCCAGTCGATCCGCGACAGGGGCGTCTCGTTCGACCGCCGGGAGTTTATCGCCGACCAGCAGTGCGTGGCCTCCCCCGTCCGCGACGGATCCGGCGATCCGGTGGGCTCAGTCAGCGTCTCCGGCCACGTCGACCGTCTGTCCGGCAAGCGCCTCGAAGAAGACGTCACGGGCCTCGTCACCAGCGCCGCCAAGTCGGTCGAGCGGGATCTCCTCAGCGACTGATCGTTCGTATATGCGAAACGGACGCCGACGGCGAGGTGGGTATTACAGCCATACGACTGTAATCTGCGCGTCGCCGAACGCGACCGTACGGCCGTTCGCAATTTGCGAACGCCCAGGGTCGGGCGGTCGTCGCGGCGAACGATGGGAACGATCCGTATCGGCGGGTTTTTCGAGTGCGTCCCGGTCCGGCTGTTCCCGGCCGAGTGAGCGCTATGCTCCGGACGATAAGCGAAGAAATCCCCCGGTACTACCGGGGACGGCACAGTCGGTGTCGGCTGCCCGTCACTCGCCGGCCTCGCGGAGGGCGGCGGCGGACTCCTCGGCCAGTTTGTTGTTGACGAACGTCCCGACGCCGAGTTCGGTCCCGGCGAGGTACTTGAGCTTGTCTTCAGTCCGGTAGGCGGGGTAGAACTCCACGTGGAAGTGGGCGTACTCCTCTGCGGTGCCGTCCGTCGGCTGCTGGTGGATCCCCATGACGTAGGGCATCTCGAACCCGAACAGGCCGTCGTACTTCGTCAGCAGTTCCTTGAGGAGTTCGCCCAGGTCGCGGGCCTCCTTCTCGCCGAACGCCGACAGCGACGGGAGGTGTTCGTTGGCGTAGACGTGGACCTCGTAGGTCCAGCGCGCGTAGTAAGGGACGACAGCGGTGAACGAGTCGTTCGCGGCCACGACCCGGCGGCCGTCGGCCAGTTCCGCGTCGAGCACGTCACAGAAGAGACACCGACCGGTCTCTTCCATGTGCTCCCTGCTGGATTCGAGCTCCCTGCGAACCGTCGGGGGGACGAACGGGTACGCGTAAATCTGTCCGTGGGGGTGTCCCAGCGTGACCCCCATCTCCTCGCCCTTGTTCTCGAAGATGAAGACGTAGTCGTGGCGGTCCTGGCCCCCAAGTTCCTCGTAGCGGTCCTTCCAGACCCGGACGAGTTTGACGAGCTGGCTCGCCGGCTTCTCCGACATGACTCCGTCGTGGTCGGAGGTGAACAGGACCACCTCGCAGGTCCCTTCCGCCTCGTCGACGTCGAACAGGTCCGTCCCCTCGACAGCGGGCTCCGGCGGGTCCGGCTGGAGCGACGGGAAGCCGTTCTCCACGACGGCGACGTCGTACTCCGGCTCCGGTATCGCAGTGGGGTACTCGTCGTCCTCCGCCGTCGGGCAGAACGGGCAGTAGTCGTCCGGCGGCCGGAACGTCCGCTCCTGACGATGTGTCGCCGTCACGACCCACTCGCGCAACAGCGGGTTCCAGCGTAGTTCGGTCATGACTCCCCTCCGCTCGCGCCCGCCGGGTCTCCCCCGTCCGCTTCCTCGCCGGGTCCGTCTTCCGTTTCGAACTCGTAGAAGACTACGTACTTGTCGTTGTGGTTCGAAATGCGGCGCTTGCGCATACGTGGCGGATTCCGGATACTGCGGGTTAACTGTACCGGTATCTCGTATCGGGTCTACTCGAGGAGGACGCCGTCGTTTCCGGTTCCGGGCTACCCGGTCCGGTCGGACAGTCGGCCGCGAGGCCCGAGCCGAGGACCGCCCGAGTACGGGCGTTTTTTATATCTGCAGGGGGTACCTCCGGTCGTCGGAGGACTCCATGTACGACGTACGTTCGCCAGGGAGAGTCAACCTCATCGGGGAGCACACGGACTACACCGGGGGGTACGTGCTGCCGATGGCGACGGACCTGCACACGCGGCTCGAGGCACAGCTCGCCGACGACGTGACGGTGTACTCGGAGACGATAGACGACCGCGCGTCGTTCTCGCCCGACGCGTTCGAGCGCGACGACGAGTGGATCGACTACGTCAAAGGCGTCTACCACGTCCTGCAGGACGAGGGCTACGACCCGGGCGGATTCGAGGGGGAGATCACGGCGACGCTCCCGCTGGGGTCGGGACTGAGTTCATCGGCGAGCCTCGAACTGGCGGTCCTGGCGCTGCTGAACGAGGCGTACGACCTCGGTCTGACCCGCGAGGAGATGGCGCTGCTCGGCCAGCGCGTCGAGAACGACTACGTGGGGGTCTCCTGTGGTATCATGGACCAGTTCGCGGTCTCGCTCGCGCGCGACGGCCACGCCCTCCTGGTCGACACGGAAACCCTGGAGTACGACCTGGTGCCCGTGCCGGACGACCTCCAGATCATCGTCTTCCACACGGGGGTCGAACGGGAGCTCACCGACTCCGCGTACAACCAGCGACGGGAGACCGTCGAGGGGGCGCTCGACCGCATCGGGGCGACGACTACCAAGTCGCTCGCCGACGAGGATCTCGCGGATCTTCCGGATCTGGAACGCAGGCGCCTCGGATACATCAGCCGCGAGAACGAGAGAGTGCACGAGGCGACGGACGCACTCGCCGACGGTGACCTGTCATCGTTCGGTGACACACTCGTCGAGGCCCACAGGGACATCGCGGAGGACTACGAGGCGAGCTGCGACGAACTCGATTTCTTCGTCGATACCGCCGTCGCGAAGGGGGCGTACGGCGCCCGCCTCACCGGCGCCGGGTGGGGTGGCGCCGGGATCGCTGCCGTCGACCCCGACGACGCCCGCTCCGTGGCCGAGCGCACCTACGACGCCTACACCGACCGGTTCCCCGAACTCGACCCGACCCACTATCTCGTCGAGCCCTCGGCCGGCGTCGAAGTCACGCGGGAGTGACGCGGTCAGTCTCGGCGGAGAATCGCGACGGGGCCGCTATCAGTTCGGGAGGTGCGGTTCGTTCTCGGGGTCGTCGAGTATCCGTCGGGCGCCCTTTCTGACGGACTCGTCGCTGGACAGATCGGGTTCCCACCCGAGCGCCGCCAGTTTCTCGATGGAGAGGCGCATCCTGGGAACGTCGCCGGTCCAGCCCCGGTCGCCGCCGGTGTACTCGAACTCGGGGTCGACCCCCATCTCGTCGCTGATGATCTCGGCGATCCGGGTGACGGACGTCGTCGTCCGCGTCCCGAGGTTGTAGGCGTTCACCGGTTCGTCGGCGTGCTCGACGACGTGGCACATGGCGTCGACGCACTCGTCGACCCACATGTAGGACTTCTCCTGGCGGCCGTCGCCCAGGATCGTCAGCGTCTCGGGGTCCTGCCCGAGTTTGTAGACGAAGTCCGGAACGACGCCCGCGCCGTAGCGGGGGCCGATTATGTTCGCGAAGCGGAAGTTCCAGACGGTGAAGTCGTGCGCGTGCGCGTACACGGAGAGGAGCCCCTCCTCGGCGAGTTTGCTCGCCCCGTAGACGCTGATCGGTTCGAGCGGCGCGAAGTCCTCCGGCGTCGGGAGTGGCGCCTCCCCGTAGACCGTCGACGACGACGTGAATGCGACGTTCGAGACGCCGACTTCGTCCATCCGTTCGAGGACGTTGTACGTCATCCCCTCGTTGGTCTCCATCTGCTGGCGCGGGCGGTCGGCGTTCACGTACTTGTCGGCCGCGAGGTGGAAGACGGCGTCGACGTCTTCCGTGATGGCGTCTGCGACGACGGACTCGTCCGTGAGGTCACCCTCGACGAACGCCGCGTCGTCGGGGACCGACTCCCGGACCCCGTTCGAGAGGTCGTCCACGACGACGACCTCGTTGTCCGTCACCAGCCGGTCGGCGAGGACGGACCCGATGAGTCCGGCTCCGCCAGTTACGACGATCCGCGAATCCTGAAGTTCCATACCGGACCATCCACCTGCCCGAGCGAAATAAGTATCGGTCGTCGTCGACTGGCGTGGAGGCGGCCGTTACGACCCCTGCTGGAGTCACCCCCTGCGAGACCGGAGGAACTGGCCGGCATCACACGGACGTGCGGGGGATCGGCTCCGAGCGTCGAGTCCAACACTTTGATTAGAAATCGCGGGAAACGCGGCGTATGGTATCCAGGCGGTCGTTTCTCGGAACGGTGGTCGCGGCGCTCTCGGTCGGCGTTGCGGGGTGTCAATCGGGGTCGAACGAAACGCCGACCGGATCCCCGACGCCGGTACCGACGGACTCGGCCACGCGGAGCGCCGCCCGCACGCCGACACCGACGGAACGGGAGACGACCACAGGAACACCGTCGGCGACGCCGACCGAAACGCCGACGCCGGAACCCGAGACGCCCTCTCCGACGCCGACCCCCCGGGTCCAGGGCTCTGCCGAGGACGTCGTCTTCGACGAGTTCGTCACCGCGGTCGACGGCCACCTCTCGGTCGGCGGTGAGCGGACGTACTTCAACGGCGGGAACCACCCCCAGGTGGCGCGGCTCGACAGGGGCGCGACGCCCGGGCAGTGGCTGTCCGAGTGGGCTGAACTCGTGCCGTCGTTGAACGTCATGCGCGTGCCGGCGTTCGGCGTCGGTGAGGAGTCGCTCCTCCAGCCGTTCGCCGGCATCTACAACCCCGACGCGTTCCGGTACCTCGACGAAGTCGTCTATCGCTTCGGCGCCAGCGGGATCCGACTGGTGATGCCGCTCACCAACTACTGGGACTGGTGGGGCGGCATTCCCCGCTACGTCGAGGAGTCGAGCACGGCCAGTACGAAGGGCGACTTCTACACCGACGACCAGTGCCAGGAGTGGTACCGCGACTTCGTCTCGAAGCTGCTGGAACGGGAGAACTCGATCACGGGCGTGAAGTACAGGAACGACCCGACGATCATGGCCTGGGAACTCGCAAACGAGCCCCGCGTCGGCGACGCCGAGTACGAGGACTACCGAAACTGGGTCGTCGACTCGGCGGAACACGTCAAGTCGATCGACGACAATCACCTCGTCTCGACGGGCATGGAGGGGTTCTACTCCCACGACGGGATGGTCGGCCACAGCGACACCCGATACGTGAAGACCCACCAGGTCGACCCGATAGACGTCTGTTCGTTCCACCTCTATCCCGAGAGCTGGGGTATCTCTTACGACCAGGGGGCGAAATGGATACAGAAACACACGCGAGACGCACACGAAAAAGTCGGAAAACCCACAATCTTCGGTGAGTTCGGCGTACCGATCACTCGCGGTGCCAGAGACACTGACGAAAAGATGAAAACGCGGAACGAAACGTACCAGATGTGGTACCAGGCTATGATCGACGCTGGTACCGATGCAGGAATGGTGTGGGATCTCCGCACCGATCGCCACTACACCTCGACAACCTGGGACTCCCACGCGGTCTACCCTCGGGACGACGAAACAGTCGAGGTCATCGAGACCTACACCCGGCAGATTACCGGGCAGTAGTTGTATCGGTTTTCTGGACGCATCGCTGGTTGTCGCCCTGTCGGATTCCGACATCACATCGACCCGGGTTGGTCACGGAGCGGGGCCTACCGCGGGTCCGGCCTTCGATACTGGCCACCACCACGACCCGTGACCAGACGACATCGTGGATTTTCGAAGGCCGCCGGAGGTATCGTCCGACTCGGTGCTTCTCTGCCCCGATTCCGCCGAATTCCCGGACCAGTTGCTCGCCACCACAGGTTCGGAGGATGTCGAAAATACAAGCGAGATGGAGGCGAAGACGGATG
>JBDGST010000045.1:0-9386 GCA_042217365.1 Haloarculaceae archaeon | reverse complement strand
CGCCCAAGGGCGTCCTGCTGTACGGCCCGCCGGGGACGGGCAAGACGCTCATCGCCCGCGCGGTCGCCAACGAGGTCGACGCCTACTTCGACGTCATCTCCGGGCCCGAAGTCGTCTCGAAGTACAAGGGCGAGAGCGAGGAGCGCCTGCGGGAGGCGTTCGCCCGCGCCGAAGGGAACGCCCCCGCCATCGTCTTCATCGACGAGATCGACGCCATCGCGGGCGAACGCGACGAGGAGGCCGACATGGAGAACCGCGTGGTCGCGCAGTTGCTCACCCTGCTAGACGGGCTCGAAGCGCGGGGACAGGTCATCGTGATCGGCGCGACCAACCGCGTCGACGCCGTCGACCCGGCGCTGCGCCGTGGCGGCCGGTTCGACCGCGAGATCGAGATCGGCGTCCCCGACGAGACGGGGCGGCGGGAGATCCTCGACGTCCACACCCGCGGGATGCCCCTGGCCGACGACGTCGACCTCGACCGGGTCGCCGCCCGAACGCACGGGTTCGTCGGCGCCGACCTGGCGACGCTGACGACAGAGGCCGCGATGCACGCCCTCCGGCGGACCAGGGACGACCCGCACGTCACGCGCGAGGACGTCGAGGCGGCGCTGCGGGCGGTCGACCCCTCGGCGATGCGCGAGTACGTCGCCGAGTCCCCGACGGTGACCTTCGACGACGTCGGCGGCCTCGACGGGGCGAAGGCCACGCTCGAGCGGGCCATCGAGTGGCCCCTCGAGTACGGGCCGCTGTTCGAGGCGACCCACACCGACCCGCCCGCCGGCGTCCTCCTGCACGGGCCCCCGGGGACTGGCAAGACGCTGCTCGCCCGCGCGGTCGCCGGCGAGAGCGGCGTGAACTACATCCGCGTCGCCGGGCCGGAACTGCTCGACCGCTACGTCGGCGAGAGCGAGAAGGCCGTCCGGGAGGTGTTCGACCGCGCCAGACAGACCGCCCCGGCGGTCGTCTTTTTCGATGAGATCGACGCCATCGCCAGCCAGCGCGCCGACAGCCACGAGGTGTCCGAGCGCGTCGTCTCGCAGCTACTCACGGAGCTCGACTCCGCCGCCGAGAACCCGAACCTCGTCGTCCTCGCGGCGACCAACCGGAAGGAGGCGCTGGACCCGGCCCTGCTACGTCCGGGCCGCCTTGAGGAGCACGTCGAGGTCCCCGACCCCGACGAGGCCGCCCGGGAGGAGATCCTCGCGGTCCACGCGGCGGACAAGCCCCTCGACGACGGCGTCTCCCTGTCCGACATCGCGGCCGAGACGGCCGGCTTCTCGGGCGCCCAGCTGGAGGCGCTGGTCCGGGACGCCTCCCTCCGGGCGATCAGCGAGGTCGCCGTCGACGCCGACCCGGAGGAAGCCAACGAGCGCGCCGACGAGGTCCGGATCACCTGCGAACACGTCGAGGCCGCCCGTGAGGCCGTCGCTGAGACGTAGCCGGCACGCGCAGCCCCGACCGGCCCGGAACTGGGTCCCGCCGCCTGGGACGGCTTTTTATCCGTCGCGAAACAAGAATCGTGTGAGGCGACACCAATGAGCAAACAGGTCGAACGCACGGGACGCCACTACGTCGACGGGGAGTGGACCGCCGGGGCGGGAGACGAGACGTTCGAGAGCGTGGACCCGGCGACGGGCGAGACGCTCGGGACGTTCCACCGCGGGACTGGGGCGGACGTCGAGCGCGCAGTCGACGCCGCCGAGTCGGCGTTCGAGGAGTGGCGGTCGCTGTCCTACGTCGACCGCGCGGAGGTGCTGTGGGACGTGTACCACGAACTCCGCGACCGGACGGACGAACTGGGCGCGGTCGTCACCCGGGAGTGCGGCAAGGAGATAAGCGAGGGCCGCGCCGACGTGGTCGAGGCCGCCCACATGGTCGAGTGGGCCGCGGGCAACGCCCGCCACCCCCACGGCGAGGTCGTCCCCTCCGAGATCGCCGCCAAGGACTCGTACGTGCGCCGCAAGCCCCGGGGCGTCGTCGGCTGCATCACGCCCTGGAACTTCCCCGTCGCGATCCCGTTCTGGCACGTGGCCGTCACGCTCGTCGAGGGCAACACCGTCGTCTGGAAGCCGGCGGAGCAGACGCCGTGGTGTGGCCAGATCGTCGCCGAGATGATGGTAGACGCCGGGGTGCCCGACGGCGTGTTCAACCTCGTCCAGGGGTTCGGCGACGCCGGCAACGCGATCGTCGAGGACGAGCGCGTCTCGACGGTCCTGTTCACGGGGTCGGCCGAAGTCGGCCACCGGATCGGCGACGAACTCGGCGGCCAGCCCGGCCGCGAGGTGTCGCTGGAGATGGGCGGGAAGAACGCCGTCGTCGTCACCGAGCACGCGGATCTTGACCTGGCCGTCCACGCGGCGGTCATGTCGTCGTTCAAGACGACCGGCCAGCGGTGCGTCTCCAGCGAGCGGCTCGTCGTCCACGCGGACGTCTACGAGGAGTTCAAAGAGCGGTTCGTCGAGATGGCCGAGCAGGTGGCAGTCGGCGACCCGCTCGACGAGGACACGTTCATGGGACCGGTCGTCGACGAGAGCCAGGTCGAGAAGTTCCACCGGTACAACGACCTCGCCCGGGAGGAGGGCGCGACCGTGCTGGTCGACCGCGCGGACCTCGACGACGCGGCGGTCCCGGACGGCCCGGGCGACGACCGCGACGGCGACTTCGTCGACGGCTACTGGGTCGGCCCGTTCGTCTACGAGGTCGACTACGATCCGGGTCTGCGATGCATCCACGAGGAGGTGTTCGGTCCCCACGTCGCCCTCATCGAGTACGAGGGTGACGTCGACGACGCCATCGCGATCCACAACGACACGCGCTACGGCCTGACGGGCGCGATCGTCTCCGAAGACTACCGCCAGGTCAACCGCTTTCGCGACCGCGCCGAGGTCGGCCTGGCCTACGCCAACCTCCCGTGTATCGGCGCCGAGGTCCAGTTGCCCTTCGGGGGCGTCAAGAAGTCCGGCAAGGGCGCACCGAGCGCCCGCGAGGTCATCGAGGCCGTGACCGACCGGACGGCCTGGACCGTCAACAACGCCGCGGACGTCGAGATGGCGCAGGGGCTCTCCGCCGAGATCACGACCGAAGACGACTGACCGTCCTCCGAAACGGGGGTCGCCCGCGCGACGCTCGCGGTGAACGGGAAACGCGAAGCGAAAGACGAGGAGGTGACCGGGATAGCCCGTCCGGGACGGGCGCCGGGTCGAGGGGCGGTCGAGGTGGCCTGGCCGAGCGCGTAGTGTGCCGGCTTCGACGTGAAAAGCGCCTTGCCGGCAACAGGTGGTAGCGCTCCCAGTGTTATAAACCTCCTGTCTGCCCGTCCGCACCTCCTTGGGAAGAGCGGCCGGCCCCGGCGGGTCGCTCCCGGCGGTCGTCGAGCGCGGGGAACTCGTCGCGAACGGCCTCGACGCGATCGCGGTCGACCTCGGCGGTGAGCAGGGTCGGCTCGTCGCCCGCGCTGGCGAGTGTCGTTCCCCAGGGGTCGTAAACTGCGGACCGGCCGATGAGCTCTCCGTCTTCGAACCGTCCGACCCCGTTGACTGCGCCGAGGTACAGCAGGTTCTCGACGGCCCGGGTCCTGGTGAACAGCCGCCAGTGCTCGACCCGGGGGTAGGGCCAGGCGCTCGGGACGAGCACGAGCGTGGCTCCCGCGTCGACCAGCCGGCGGTACGTCGCCGGGAAGCGGAGGTCGTAGCAGGTCGTGACGCCGACCACGTGGTCCCCTATCTCGGCGGTCGGGAGCGACTCGCCGGGCGTTAACAGCTCCGATTCCGCCGATCCGTAGCCGAAGAGGTGGCGCTTCCGGTAGACCGCACGTCGGTTTCCGTCGGCGTCGAACAGCACGGCCGTGTTCGCGAACCCCTCGGGCGCCGGCGTCTCGACCCCCTCTTCCCGGCTGGCCGCGAGGTCCTCGACGACGCTGCCCGCGAGCAGCGCCACGCCGCCGTCGCTCGCGACCCGCGACAGCCGCGAGAGGGTCTCGCCCTCGATCCCTTCCGCGGTGCGGGCGTAGCTGTCGAACGCGAAGTAGCCGACTGTGAACATCTCGGGGAGAGCGACGAGGTCGGCGCCCTCGGCCGCCGCGGTCTCGACCGCGTCGACCGCCCGGTCGACGTTCCCGGCGACGTCGCCGCCCTCGATCTCGACCTGTGCGAGCGCGAGCCTCACGCGTCGACCCCGAGGTCGGCCGCCATCGCGGCTTCGAGGTTGTCGAGTTCGTCGTCGAGGTTCCGGCGGAAGAAGCGCTCGACGCCGGGGACCTTGCCCTCGACGACGAACTCGTTTCTGACGCTCGTCCCGGTCTCGGTCTCCGTGAGTTCGTGTTCGCCGACGACGTTCATCACCTTCGAGCGGCCGGCGAACCGGACGTACTCCGGGGCCCGGACGCGCTCGTCCTCCGTCTCGACGGTGATCGTGCGGTTGACGACCGGTATCGGGAGGGCGATCTGCCAGGTCGCACTCCCGTCGTCGTGGACCTCGTGCTCGACGACGACGCTGATCGCGCTGGCGCGACGGTCCGGGTCCGAGATGAACTCCCAGACCTCGTCGCGCGGTATCGGTAACTCGAACGACCGCTCGACCCGGACAGTCATACCGGTGGTTCGGACTGGTGACCCAAAAATCCCGTTAGCTCAGCGTGACGCGCCAGGTCGTCGAGCGAGCGCGGCCCCACTTCTCTATCTCGACGTCCTCGGACTCCTCGGCGAGTTTGGGGAGGCGGGCGCCGACCTGTTTCGCCGAGAGGCCGATCTGGTCCGCGATGTGTTTGGCCCTGAAGTAACTCTGGCCCCGGGAGACGCTGTCCCGGAGGTGCTCCAGTATTCGTTTGTCCTCCTCGCCGAGTTCGCTCATACCGCCGGGTAGGGCGCGGACGCCCTTAACGGTTTTTTCCGCGACTGCCCGTCAGGTGTCCGTAACACCGCGTTCCGGCCGTCCCGGTCGTCGCCAGGGGACCCCCGTCACCGCGGAGACCACCGGTTTCATACGGACCGTTGTAATTCTTTACCACCACGGCGAAACGGGACGAACGTTTCGGCAGTGAACCAGCCACACGTCAGCCGCTACGCCGAAAATAGTTACAACGGTCCGTATCAGTACCTGTGTAACGCGGCTATCGACAGGATCCCCGCGCCGAGGGCGACCGCGAAACTCCAGCCTGCGACGACGTGGTCGTCGACCATGGCGGCCATACCGCCCGCGGCGACGACTGCCAGGACGCCGAAAAACAGTGCCAGTCCGATCCCCATGTCCGACCGCCCGGCCGTCTCGCTCATGTCCCCACCATTCGGGACTCGTCACTTAAGTCATTCGGGGGTAGGGGTGGACGGCTACTGCCGAGACGGCCACGCGATGGGGTCGAGAACAGCACAGAACCCCGAGTAGATGTCGTCGTCGCGTGCGCTGTGAACCACTGCACTCGGGACCGCCCCAAAAGGGATACCGGGGGCGGCCGGAGTACCAGGTATGGAGTCGCGTGATGTCGTCGGCGGCGTCGACTTCTCGGGCGAGTCGTTCGTCGTGGCGTCGGCGCTGTTCGGGACGACCTACAGCGTGGAGACGGCCGCGGGGGAGACGCTCCTCGAAGCCAGGCGGACGTACTCCGGCGAGCCGCTCCGGTACGTCTACGCCGACGACTCGGGCGCGGAACGCTTCCGCTTCGAAGGGGCCGGCGGCGACGAACGCGGCGCGTTCGAGTTCTTCGACGCCGAGTCGGAGGAGCGCCTCGCGACGCTTGAACGCGCCGACGAGGGGTGGTACCGGTGGCGGCTCAACGCCGAACCGGACGAACGGGTCGCTATCGTCGGCGAGGAGGGCCGGGTGCCGCTGCTCGACTCCCAGCGGGGCCGTCACATGACGATGCGGGCACCCGACGGGGAAACGGTCGGGAGCGTCGACAGGCGGATACTCGCGGTTCGGTTCATCTTCGATGTCGAACTCCCGGGGCTGGCGGGCGTCGCAAAGGCGGCAGCCCTGCTCGCGGTCCCCCTGCTGTACGACGCGATGCGGGAGTTGCCGTCGGCCTGGCGATAGGGACGATTTATGCCCGCCGAAACGGAATCGCCGTCAATGGTGTCCGAGCGCGCGCAGGGCGTCGAGACGTTCATCGCGATGGACGTCCTCGAACGGGCGAGCCGGCTGGAGGACGTGGTCCACCTCGAAGTCGGGGAGCCCGACTTCGACCCGCCCGAGGTCGTGTTCGACGCGGCCGTCGACTCGCTCCGGGGCGGAAACACCGACTACACGGCCGCCCGAGGGACGCCCGAACTCCGGCGGGCCATCGCCGACTACTACGACCGCGAGTACGGCGTCGCGGTCGACCCGGAGCGCGTCGTCGTCACGCCGGGGTCGTCGCCGGGCCTGTTGCTCGCCGTCGCGGCGCTGCTGGACCCCGGCGACGAGATGGTGCTGACCGACCCCGGCTACGCCTGCTACCCGAACTTCGTCCGGGCTGTCAGCGGCCGGGTCCGGACGGTCGGGCTCTCGGCCGCGGACGGCTTTCGCCCCCACGTCGACGACGTCGCCGCGGCGATGGGGCCGGAGACGGCCGGGCTCATGGTCAACTCGCCCGCCAACCCGACGGGCGCGGTCGTCGAGGGGGACGACCTCGCGGCGCTGGTCGACGCCGCCGGGGAGCGCGACGCGACCGTCGTCTCCGACGAGATATATCACGGCCTCTCCTACGGCGCGACCGAGCGCTCGGTCCTGGAGTTCACCGACGACGCGTTCGTGCTCGACGGCTTCTCGAAGCGCTACGGCATGACCGGCTGGCGGCTCGGGTGGCTGGTCGCACCGCCGGACGCCGTCGACGCGGTGAACCGCCTCGCGCAGAACCTCCTCATCTGCGCGCCGAGCTTCCTGCAGGACGCCGGCGTGGCGGCGCTGGAGACCGACCCGAACCGCCTGGACCGGGTCCGGGAGACCTATCGCGAGCGCCGCGACGTACTCCTCGACGCCGTCGCCGAGTGGGGCCTCGACGCGGGGTACACGCCGGAGGGGGCCTACTACCTGCTCGTCGACGTGAGCGACCTGCCGGGCGACAGCCTCGACGTGGCCGACCTGTTCCTGGAGGAGGCGGGCGTCGCCGTCACGCCGGGGGTCGACTTCGGCGAGCGCGCCGCCGACTACGTCCGGCTCTCGTACGCGACGGACACCGAATCGGTCAAGGAGGGCGCCAGGCGCGTCGAGAAACTTCTGGCGGACCTGGGCCAGTGAAACGAACGAGAGGCGAAGTCAGCCCCTGGGTCGACGTGCGCGCTCAGAGCCAGGGAGCGCGGTCTTTCTCGCTCGCGACGTAGTTCGAGACGCGGTCCGAGACGGTCTCGTCCCGGTCGTCGTCCTCGGCGGCCAGTTCCACCCGCGCCGCCTCCGGGTCGACGGGCGTCTCGTCGGCGGCGGTCCCGTTCCCGTCGGGGACCGCAGGCCGGGGCGACTCGCGTCGGTCGCCGCCGGTCGCGTTCGCCGGCCCGAGGACGCCGTCGCCGTCGGGGTCGAACGCGAGCAGCGCCGTGACGCCCAGGACGGCCAGCGCGAGCGGGGCGTCCCCCGGGACGAGGCCGTAGATTGACAGCGGCAGGACGCCCAGCGCGACCGCGCTCCCGAAGCGGAAGCGGTCGATGTCGACGACCGCGCGCAGCCACGGCCCCAGGAGGGTGACGAGGAGCGCGAACCCGACGCCGACGCTCGCCGCGGCGACCGCGCGGGCGACGAGGCCGAGGTCCGTCGAGGTCGTCAGGGTCAGCGACCCCGGCTGGACGCTCGCGACGAGTCCGATCGCGATGATGACCGCCGGCCGCGGCAGCAGGTCGCCGACGCGGGCGCTGGCGGTCTTGGCCGCGACGGCGAGGATGACGAGCCCGGCGAACCGTTCGAAGACGACCATCGACAGGCCGCTCTGGATGACCGGCGCGACGGCCGCCTCCAGGGCCGCCAGGGGGATCAAAACCCCCCCGACCCCGAGGACGGCCGTGACCTGGTCGCGGCGGTTACCGTCCATCTCGGCGAGGATGACCGCGACGGTCGCGCTCCCGCCGAAGATGAGCAGGCCGACTTCGAGGATGCCGAGCGCGCTGTCGAGCGTCCCCGCGAGCACGAGCGCGGGGAAGATGCCGTCGACCAGCGGCAGGCACATGATGGTCGCCAGGAGCTTCGTCGCGCCGCCTACCTGTCGCTCGATGCTCAGGGCGACCGGGTGCTGGGAGCTACTCATCAGTCAGGCGAGGCCGTCTCCCGTGGCCGATGGGTGTCTCCGGTATCGATACCGCCTGCGTCGTCGGCCGGACGTGTCGGGTCGCATTTCCGACCGATTGGCGGTTGTTCCCGAAGGTTTCCAGTCCCGATTAAAATTGCTGCTGGCGGATTCTGTGAACGCGACGACTGCGTCGTCGCGGGCGGTCACCTGACCGGTGCCAGCGGCAGTGGGACTGGCGATGTCCATGTCTGTCATTATTTTCGGATCGAGCATAAGGGTTGCGTGAGAGGCGTCCACACGCCACTAACGGGCCGCTCAATGGTCTCTCTCCGCCGATCCCGGCTCGTCGAACGCGTCTCGATATCGGACGTTCGTCCGGTCTCGCGGGGGAGATCTTCCGGACCGTTTCAAATCCCGGATGGTCTTCCACTCGCGGTGGACGTTCTTTCGGTCTCCCCGCCCTCGGCCGGGCGCTGTTCGTTCGGTTCGTGGAGCACAGCGACCCCCTAATCACGTTCCGTGTCTGCCGGTCACACGGGGGGCAGACCCACGGGGCGACGACCCACGGGCGCCCCGTCTCGCAACGCTTTTGAGTCGCGGGTTTCGACGGTTTACATGGCGAACGACCGCGAGCCTTTCTCGGAGAAACTGCGCGTCCCGGAGTCCCTGACGTTCGACGACGTCCTGCTGCGTCCGAAGGAGAGCCGGGTCGAACCGGACGACGCCGACATGGCGACGCACGTCTCGACGAACGTCACGCTACAGGTACCTGTCCTCTCGGCGGCGATGGACACCGTCACCGAGGGCGACATGGCGATCGCGATGGCCCGCCACGGCGGGCTGGGCGTCCTGCACCGGAACATGTCCGTCGACGAGATGGCCGGTGAGATCGAGCGCGTCAAGCGCGCCGACGAGTTGATCATCCGCGACGTCGTGACGGCCTCGCCCGACCAGACGGTCCGGGACGTCGACGAGATGATGGAAGAGGCGGGCGTGTCCGGCGCGCCGGTCATCGACGAGGACGGCGAAGTGCTCGGGATCATCTCCGGCACGGACATCCGGCCGTACCTGGAGGTCGGCGAGTCGGACGAGGTCCGCGAGGCGATGACCGACGAGGTCATCACGGCCCCCGAGGACGTCACCCCCCGCGAGGCGCTCGAACTCATGTACGAGCACAAGATCGAGCGCGTCCCGATCGTCG
>JBDGST010000084.1:0-9401 GCA_042217365.1 Haloarculaceae archaeon | reverse complement strand
ACCGGAACGAGTCGGTGCTCTCCTTCAGAGACGCGCTCCGTGAACTGTTCGACGAATAGCGGACTACCGAGACGCCCGCAGAAGTCGGCAGGGTTCCGGAATTCAACGATCGAAGACGAGAGACCGGCTATCGACGATGAAAGACCCCCATCGAAGACGAAGGTGCTTTACCGGGAGACTCCCACCACTCGGACATGAAGGTCGCGCTGGGCGGGACGTTCGACCCGATCCACGACGGGCATCGGGCGCTGTTCGACCGGGCGTTCGAACTCGGGGACGTGACGGTCGGACTGACGAGCGACGACCTCGCGGCGAAGACGCGCGACAACGACCGGTACGTCCGACCCTACGAGGAGCGAAAGCGCGACCTCGACGAGGAGATCGCCGCGTACGCGGACGAGTACGGCCGCGATTACGACCTCCTTCGGCTCGACGAACCGACCGGGATCGCGACCGAGCCGCGGTTCGACGTGCTCGTCGTCTCCCCCGAAACCGAGACCGGGGGTCGCCGCATCAACGAGATCCGGCGCGACCGGGGGGTCGAACCGCTCGACATCGAGGTAGTCGACCACGTCTACGCCGAGGACGACGAGATCATATCGAGCACCCGGATCGTCCGCGGCGAGATCGACGAACACGGCAACCTCACGCCCGGCCGCGACGGGCGCGAACGCGACGACGCCGCCGAAACGTGACCGGCCTCTCTGAGGTCGAGACGGACGACGGTTGCTTCTGAGGTCGAGACGGACGACGGCCTCACCACCCGGGCGCGTCCAGACCGGCGTCTTCGAGGACGTCCTTCCAGCGCTGCTGGACGGTCAGCCGCGACACGCCCGCGGCGTCGGCCACCTCCGTCTGGGTCCGGCGGTCGCCCTCGACGAGCCCGGCGACGTAGACGCTCGCCGCGAGGACGGCGCGCTTCGAGCGCTCCTCCTCGGGCACGTTCGAGAGAAACAGGTCGGCCGCCCGCGAGCGCGTCGCCCCGTCGAGGTCCAGCCGCTCGGCGACGCTCGCCACCTCGTCCAGCCACGCCTCGTGTTCGAGTTCGTCGCTCGCCCGGTACATCGACCGGTCGTTGGCGCCCCGCCGCCTTAAACCCCGGATCCGGCCCTCCCTGCGGTCGCAACCGTCTTGACGGCGCTGGCCGTACGGCACTCCGTGACGAAGTGGGTCGAGAACCCGACCGGCGGCCGCGACCGCGGACCGGTGGCGCTCGTCCGCGCCTGGGTCGAGACGATCCTCCGGCCGCGGCGACTCTACCGGACGGCGGTCGCACCGGCCGACCAGGCGCCGGGGCTGGTCTTCGCCGCGACGGTCGTTCTCGTCGAGGAGGTCACGCGCGTCCTCGCAGGCTCGGCATCCTACCCGGTGTTCGGCGGACGTCCGGCCGCGTCGGTCGTCTTCTGGCTCGCGATAGCGACGACGCTGGTCGCGCCGGCGGCGCTGCACCTGACGGCGGCGCTCCAGACCGCGCTGCTGATCCCGTTCGTCGAGGACCGCGCGGGCATCAGCGAGACTGTCCAGGTGATCGCCTACGCGACGGCGCCCTGCGCGCTGGCCGGCCTCCCGTCTCCCGAAGTCCGGGCCCTCGCCACCGTCTACGGGGCTGTCCTCCTGGCCGTGGGGATCGCCGAAGTCCACCACGCGCCCCTGTCCGTCGCGGCGGCGCTCACCGCCCTCCCGTCGGCGTTCGTGTTCGGCTACGGCTTCCGCGGGTTCGCCGCGTTTTCGACCGTGACCGGCCTGACGTGGGCGGACGTCGCGGCGCTGGCCGACTCCCTGCCCGCGTTCGCCGGCTGAACCGACGGACGTCGGCCCAGTCGAGCGGCGACGTTCACGTCGTTCGCTCCCGCCCCCGCGTTTATCCCCCCGCCGTCCGGAGGGGAACGTATGTTCACGCTCGACCTGGACGAGTTCGCGTTCGAACTCAAGCAGGGCGCCCTGAAACACGTCGGCCCGTCGAACACCGCGGCGACCGCCAAACTCTACGACGTGGAGAGCGTCGAGGTCCGCGAGTTCGGCGACGAACGGGTCAAACTCGCGTTCGAGGACGAAGACGGCAACGAGGTCGAGGTCGCGCTGTTCCCCGAGGGGGCCCGCGAAGTGAGCCGCGGCCTCGACCTCCTCGATGAGGAAAGCGGGATCTCCGAGTGAGAGAGCGAAAGCGGGATCTCCGAGTGAGAGAGCGAAAGCGGGATCTTCGAGTGAGAGAGCGAAAACGGCAGCCTCAGTACGCCGTGTCGGGCTCGGCGGGCCCGCTGAAGGCGCTGTAGAGCACGACGAAGTACGTCGCGACGAGCGGGAACAGGACCGCCGCGGCGATGGACATGACGTTCAGCGGGAGCGTCGAGACGATGGCCGCGTCGACTGACAGGCCCGCTGCGGGGTCGATGCTGGGGTACAGCAGCGCCGCGACGACGGCGACGAGCGCGTAGACCAGCCCGCCGCTGAGCACGAACGCGGCGTGGTCGGCCTCCCGCCGGCCCGCGAGGACGTACCCGGCGCCGAACAGGACCGACAGGACGACGAGGCCGACGACGAGCGGCGAGGTGAGGTCGGCCCGGTAGTCCGGCGCAGTGAGGTACACGTACGCGAGCGTGACGACGACGAGCGCGAGATACGCGACGAGGCCGTACTCGCCGTAGGGTCGGAGGGCCTCGCGGAACTCGCCGCGGGTCTTCACGCGGAGGAACGCTGCGCCGGCCACGACGGTGAGCGCGACGATCGTCAGGCCGACGACGACCCCGGGCAGCGAGAGCGCGCCGCCGAGACCGAGCAGCCAGTGGGCGGTGAACGTCCCGAGGAAGAAGGGCGCCGCGACGCTCCCGCCGACGAAGGCCGCGCCCCAGGCGCGCTGCCAGGCGTCGTCGTGGCGCTGCTCGTACATCTCGGGCGCCAGTCCGCGGAGGATGAGCGCGCCGAGGATGGCGAACATCAGCAGGTAGTGGCGGCTGAACAGGTTCGCGTACGCCTGCGGGAACGCGGCGAACAGCGCCCCGCCGAAGACGACGAGCCACACCTCGTTGCCGTCCCAGAACGGCCCGATGGCGGCGAGGATCGTCTCGCGCTCCGCCTGGTCGTCGCGGGTGGCGAACAGCGCCCCGGCCCCGAAGTCGAACCCGTCGAGAAACAGGAAGGTCCCGAGGATCGCGAACATGAGGCCGAACCACAGCTCCGCGAGCGGCAGACCGAACAGGGGGCCGCCGGCGAGGTCAGTCATCGGCGGTCACCTCCGGTCGCCGGGCCGACCCGACCGAGCGCCCGGGCGCGGTCAGTCATCGTCGGCCACCTCCGGGATGCCGGCGACCGCACCGGTGTCGTCCTCCAGGTCCGCGGTCGCGAGGTCGCCCTTCGACGGGGGCCCGCTCCTGATTATGCGGGCGATCACGTAGGCGTACAGCGCCAGCAGGACAGTGTATCCGAGGACGAAACCGGCGAGGGTGAGCGTCGCTTCGCCGCCGGTCAGTCCGGGCGAGACGCCGGACTCCGTCTTGAAGACGCCCTGGACGAGCCAGGGCTGGCGCCCCACCTCGGTGACGATCCACCCCACCTCGACGGCGAGTATCCCCAGCGGCGTCGAGACCATCAGCGCCTTGTGCAGGAGGTCGTCCTCGAAGAGCTGACCGCGCCACCAGCGGTAGGCGCCCCAGAAGCCGAGCAGGATGAACCAGAAGCCCAGCCCGACCATGATCCGGAACGACCAGAAGACCAGCGCGACCGGCGGCGCCTTCGCGTCGAAGGAGTTCAGCCCCTGTATCGTGGCCTGCGGGTTCCCGCCGCTGGCGAGCCACGAGGCGCCGCCGGGGATGCCGATCCCGAATATCTCCTTCGCGCGCGGGTCGAGCAGGTCGTTCACGTCGGTCGGGAACGCGACGATGTACTCCGGGACGTACGAGTCGGTCTCCCAGACGGCCTCCATCGCCGCGAACTTCTGGGGCTGGGTCTCCCAGACGTGACGGGCGTAGGCGTCGCCGTGCAGCACCTGCAGCGGCGCCGTGATCACCAGCGCGACGATGGCGATCTTCAGCGTGGTCTCCCAGAAGTCGACGTGGGGCGTGTGATGCTCCCAGACGTGGTGGCGGAAGACGTGATAGGCCGCGATACCGGCCATGAACAGCGCCACCGACTCGATGGCGGCGTTCTGCATGTGGAGGAACATGTACCCGAACCGGGGGTTTAAGTACGCCGCCAGCGGGTCGGTCAGGTGGATGACCGTCTCGCCGCCCTCCGTGACGAGCTCGTAGCCGCGGGGCGTCTGCATCCAGGAATTGGCGACCAGGATCCAGACGGCCGAGAGCCACGTTCCGAGGCCCACCGCGACGCTCGAGAGGAAGAACAGGCGGTCGGAGACCCGCTCTCGGCCGAAGACGAAGATGCCGAGGAACGTCGCCTCCAGCATGAACGCCATCATGCCCTCGATGGCGAGCGGGCCGCCGAACAGCTCCCCGACGAACGAGGAGAACCGCGCGAAGTTCGTCCCGAACTCGAACTCGAGGACGATGCCGGTCACCGTCCCGACGACGAAGCTCACGGCGAACACCTTCGTCCAGAACCGCCTGAGCTGCTCGTATACCGGCGGCCCGCCCCTGACCTCCTTCCAGGTGAAGTAGATGAGGAAGGGCGCGAGCCCCATGCTCATGACCGGGAAGATGATGTGGACGATCGTCGTGACCGCGAACTGTAGCCGACTTGCGATGACTGGGTCTACCATAGTTTGGACGTGTCGACGATTGCCGCGCCTCGCACCGCGTCACCGGGCTCGCCCGCAGGCCTGCCCGCGAGGTGGGCGGCCGGATCCGCTCTGGGGGAGCCGACCGGGCCCGATTCCACGTCGCCCGTCCGGGTCGCTCCCGGGCTGCCGGGCGGAGCCACTCTCGACCGACCGGCACCGTCCCGCGGACGCCCCGCGGGTCCGTCGGGAACCCCACCGCCTCGACCGGCGCCCGGCGCGAGGGCGACGACCGTTCCCAGTCGATGGGTTACGGGCTGTCCCGGATTGCACTTGTGGTACGCGAATCGAATCGAGTCGAAATCCACTCGGGGGCGTTCGGACCGGCGGGCACTCAACGGTACCGATCCGTCTTGACGCGGGCGAGCGGTCGGCACCTCCCGACGGACGGGACGGCAATGCCGCCCCACGGGCGCGGGCGGTGCGTCGCTCCCGTTTCGCCCCGGGGCCCGCAGGAGCGGCCGAACGGATTCGACAACCGTTTTAGTCCCCGGACGTTTTCTCCCCCCAATGGGTTCGTGTATCATCTGCGGCGCGTCTGTCGACGGTCGCATCTGTGACCTCCACGAGGAGGACGTCGTCTTCGAGTTCCGCGGGGACCACCCCGACCAGTTGACGGTCGACCGGTACTACCGCGGGACCGTCGACGGCTACGCCGAGTTCGGCGTGTTCGTCGACGTCGGTGACAGCGTCACCGGCCTCCTCCACCGGAGTGAACTCGACCAGCGACTGGAGAGCCTCGACTGGGAAGCCGGCGACACCGTGTTCGTCCAGGTCCAACAGGTCCGGGACAACGGCAACGTCGACCTCGCGTGGTCGATCCGCCAGTCCGAGGCCGAGTTCCGCGGCACGCTCATCGACGACCCCGAGAAGGGCGCGCCCTACGTTGAGGAAAAAGAGGAATCGAACGACGACGCCGACGGGGACGTGGGCGTCGCCGAACCGGAGCCGGAACCGGAACCGGAACCGGAACCGGAACCGGAACCGGCGGAGGCGGGCGACGACGGCGGAGGAGACGACGCCGAGGAGGGGCCCGACCCGGCCGGGGCCGCGAGCGGCGAACCGGCCCCGACGGAGACAGCGGACGTGGGGAGCGTTTCCCCCGCCGGTGACGGGGCCGACGCGGGCAGTTCGGTCGCCGAGGAGACCGGCGGCGGCGCAGTCCAGGTCGCCGAGCCGACCCTCGTCGACGTCGCGTCGCTGTCGGACCGCGTCGGCGAGACGGTCCGGCTCGAGGGCGTCGTCGAGGACGCTCACCAGACCAGCGGGCCGACGGTCTTCGAGATCCGTGACGAGACGGGCGCGGTCGACTGCGCGGCCTTCGAGGAGGCCGGCGTCCGCGCGTACCCCGAGGTCGGCGAGGACGACGTCGTCCGACTGGACGGCGAGGTCCGCGAGCGCCGGGGCGACCTCCAGGTCGAGACCGAGGCGCTCGTCCTCCTCGAGGGCGAGGAGCGCGGCGCCGTCGAGAACCGCCTGGAGGACGCCCTCCAGGCACAGGCGGACCCGGGGGGCGTCGACCCGCTCGTTGGCGACCCGGCCGTCGAATCGGTGAGCGACGACCTGCGCGCGGCCGCGACGGCGGTCCGGCGTGCCGTGCTCGAAGAGCGGCCGGTCGTCGTCAGGCACCCGACGACGGCCGACGGCTACGTGGCCGGCGTCGCGCTCGAACGCGCGACGCTGCCGCTGGTCCGCGACCAGCACGAGCGCCGCGACGCGGTGTACCACTACTTCGACCGCCGCCCCCTCGAGGAGGGCGTCTACGACATGGACGACGCCACCTCCGACGTGACGACGATGCTGGAGGCCCGCGAGCGACACGGCGAGAAGTTCCCGCTGTTCGTGTTCGTCGCCGTCGGCGGCACGGGCGAGTCGCTCGACGGCTTCGAGCTGCTCGACCTCTACGGGGCCGACCGGGTGCTCGTCGACGACATCGCTGTCGACCCCGCGGTCGAGGACGCCGTGGACGCGGTCGTCGCGCCGGCGCCCGAGAACACGGACGCGGTGACCTCGACGACGCTGGCGGCGAACGTCGCCGCCCACGTCAACGGTGACGTCCGGGCGGACCTCACGCACCTCCCGGCGGTGAGCTTCTGGGAGGGCGCCCCCGAGCAGTACGCCGAGGCGGCCGCCGAGGCCGGCTACGACGCCGACGACGTGCGCGAGGTGCGCGAGGCGGTCGCGCTGGAGGCGTTCTACCAGTCCTACGAGGACAAGCGCGAGCTCGTCGTCGACCTGCTGTTCGGCGACGGCGACGGCCCCGGCGGGCTCGCCGGCCACGTCAGCGAGCAGTTCCGCGAGAAGCTCGACGCGGAGGTCGAGACGGCCGAGGCCAACCTCGACCGCCAGACCGTCGACGGCGCGACGATAGCCGTCCTCGACACGGACGCGTTCACCCACCGCTACGAGTTCCCGCCGGTCGAGCTCCTCCTGGACGAACTGCACCGCCGCCACCGCGACGAGGTGGCAGCGGTCATCGGCGTCGCCGACGACGAACTCCACGTCCGGAGCGAGGCGCCCATCGACGTCCGCGACGTGGCCGACCGCGCCCGCGAGTGGGTGCCCGGCGCCGGGATCACCGCCCGGAGCGCGCACGACGGCAAACTGGAGTACGTCGCCGGCGAGCGGTCGGCCGTCCTCGACGCGGTCGTCGACGTCGTCGCCGACGAGGTCGCCTGACTGACGGCGACCGGCCAACTCGACGGATCCCGGCCGGCGCGGCGTTTTTCTCGCCGGACGTTCACGCTGTGACCATGAGCGAACGCCCCGAGGAGAGTGCAGTCGTCTCCGCCACCGACGTCGAGACAGACGAGTACGACCACGGGAAGCGCCGGTTTCGCCGGACGCGCCTGGGACACGCCGCCGGCGGCGAGGACCTGGGAACGAGCCTCTACGAGGTGGAACCGGGCAAGCGGACGTGGCCGCCACACTACCACGCCGGCAACGAGGAGGCGCTGTTCGTCCTCGACGGCGAGCTGACGCTGTGGCTCGGGAGCGGCGACGACCGGACCGAACACGCGCTCGAACCCGGCGACTACGTCGCGCTCCCGGCCGGTCCCGACCACGCCCACGAGGTCGAGGCGACGGGCGAGGAGACCGCCCGCTTCCTGGTGGTCTCGACGATGAACGACCCGGACTTCACCGTCCAGCCCGACGCCGGGAAAGTCTACCTCGTCGCCGGCGACGCGCCGGGGGAGTACGAGGACCGTTACCTGACGAAGACGCTCGACGTAGACGCCGAGGTCGAGTACTGGGACGAGTAGCGGTGGCCCGGAGACGTCCGGGAGCGACGCCCGGCAGATACTCCACCGGAGTGGACTGGACTCAAACGGGCGTTTGAGTCGGGGAAACGTGCTTTTCTGGAGTGACCGTACGCGGTGGTATGCACCGACGGGCCGTCTTGCGAGCCCTCCCGGTCGCCGCCGCGGGCGCGGCGGGCTGTCTCGGCCTGCAGTCGGGCGGAACCGACGTGCGAACGCGGACCGACGGCGACCGACAGGAGTCGAGGGACGCGGACGACGGTGACCGGACGGCTGACCACCCAGACGACCCGACGACCGACGACCCGGACGACGGGAGCGGCGTCGTCGAGTTCGACCCGGGGGACGGGGAACCGGTGGCGACGGTCCGGGTCGGGGACGGGACCGAACGCGAGGGCGTCCGCCCGCACGCGGTCGTCGTCTGGAACGAGGGGCCCGAGCGGGACGTCACCGCGTCGGTCCGCGCGGCGTCGGGGTCGCCGTCTGTCGAGCGCCCCCTCACGCTGGCGCGCGGCGAGTACGTCCTGTTCGAACTCACCGAGCGCGTCGACTACCGGGTGACCGTTCGCATCGGGGACGGGACGACTCACGAGTTCCGAGTCCCGGAGAGCTTCGTCGACTGCAACCACTCCCGGACGACGGTCCGGATCCCGGCCGAGGGACCTATCGAACACAGCACGCTCTCGACGACGATGCTGTGTCGGACCCTCACCGTCGACGGCCCGGACCAGACCGTACCGGGAACGTGAAGCCCGGCTGAAGCCGGGCAGTGCGGTAGCGACACGCTTATTCGCCCGAACCCACGAGACACGACAACCCCGATGAGCACCGAGACGCCGGACCGGGAGTCGGACTCCGGATCCGAGTCCGAGGCGTACCTCGACGCCTGCCAGGAACTCGTCGACAGGATCCTCGCCGGCGAGATAGAGCGCGACGACGTCGAGGCGGCGAAAAAGGAGGTCTGCGGGAAGTACAGTTCGCCGAAGGTGCCGCGCAACTCGGACCTCATCGACTTCGGCCCCGACGACCGGAGGGACGAACTCGAAGCGGTGCTCCGGCGCAAGCCGGTCCGGACCGCCTCGGGCGTCTCCCCCGTCGCCGTCATGACGTCGCCCGAGCGGTGCCCGCACGGCAAGTGCCTCTACTGCCCGGGCGGCCCGGACTCGGAGTTCTCCTCGGCGCAGTCCTACACCGGTCACGAGCCGGCGGCCGCCCGCGGCGTCCAGAACGACTACGACCCGTACGGGCAGGTGCGCCTGCGGCTCGAACAGCTCCGCCAGATCGGCCACCCGGTCGACAAGGTGGAACTCATCCTGATGGGCGGGACGATGACCGCGCGGAGCCACGACTACCAGGTGTGGTTCGTCAAGCGCGCCCTGCAGGCGATGAACGAGTACGACGTCGACGCCGAG
>JBDGST010000132.1:0-9419 GCA_042217365.1 Haloarculaceae archaeon | reverse complement strand
AGCGCGACGGCCGCGGAGATGCCGGTCGCGTACTGGTAGACGTAGAAGGCCCGGTAGAAGTGCGGGATCCGCATCCACTCGCGGGCGATCCGGTCGTCCACGTCGGCCCCGGGGTAGTAGTCGCTCTTGAGCCCGCGGTAGAGGTCGTCGAGACGGTCGGCCGTGAGCGCCTCGCCCTCGCGTTCGAGTTCGTGGGCGCGGTGTTCGAACTCGGCGAACATGGTCTGGCGGAACAGCGTCGACCGGAACTGTTCGAGGTACTGGTTGAGGACGTGCCGGCGCAGGCGCTCGTCGTCGACGGCGTCGAGCAGGTGGTGGGTCAGGAGCGTCTCGTTGACCGTCGAGGCCACCTCCGCGACGAATATCTCGTAGTCGCTGTAGACGTAGGGCTGCTCGTCGCTGGTGAACTCCGAGTGCAGCGAGTGGCCCAGTTCGTGGGCCAGAGTGTACATCGAGGACACGTCGTCCTGGTAGTTCATCAGGATGTAGGGCTGGGAGTCGTAGGTGCCCCCGGAGTAGGCGCCCGACTGCTTGTTCTCGGTCTCGTAGACGTCGACCCACCGCGAGTCCAGTCCCTCCGCGACCCGGGACTGGTACTCCTCGCCGAGGGGGGCGACCGCGTCGACGACGTACTCGCGGGCCTCGTCGTACTCGACGTCCGGGCTCTCGCCCTCGACCATCGGGACGTACAGGTCCCACATCCGCAACTGGTCGGCGCCGACGTGGCGGCGCTTCAGGTCGGCGTGGCGCCCGAGCACGTCCACGTTGTCGCGCACGGTGTCGACGAGCGTGTCGTACACCTCGACGGGGACGTTCGGGCCGTCGAGCGCGGCCTCGCGGGCGGTGTCGTAATTCCGCGCCCGGGCCAGCTTCACGTCCGTCTTGACGCTGTTGCGGTAGGCCGCCGCGACCGAGTTTCGGTAGGTCTCCCACTCGTCGTAGAAGGTCTCGTAGACCTCGCGGCGGAACTCGCGGTCGGGGTGTTCCTGGAGCGTCGTGAAGTTGTTCAGGGTGATCCGCCGGGGCTCGCCGTCGGGGTCCTCGACTGACGGGAACTCGACGTCGGCGTTGGTGAGCATGTTGTACACCTCGCTGGTCGACCCGAGCACCTCGCCCAGGTCCGCCAGCAACGACTCCACCTCGGGCGAGCGGGTGTGTGGCTGCATCCGGAGGACGTCGTCGAAGTAGTGCTCGTAGACCTCGAGGTCGGGGTTCTCGTCGACGTAGGCCTCGATGGTGTCGCGCCCCGCCTTCTGGATCACGGGATCGATGAAGCTCGCGGCGCTGCCCGCCCGCGACCGCAGCGACTCCGCCCGCGAGGTGAGCGCCTGGTAGTGGCTGTCGGCGGTGTCCTCGTCGCGGCGCAGCCGGGCGTAGGCGGCGACGTTCGCCAGCTCCCGCATGGCCGCCTCGTAGGTCCGGAGCGTCTCCAGGAGGGCGTCGGCGTCCTCGGTCGCCCGCCCCTCGAGCGACCGGAGGTCCTCGACCCGCTCCTCGACCGTCTCGAACGCCGCCTCCCACTCGTCGTCGTCCGCGTAGAGGGAGTCGAGGTCCCACTTGTACGCCTCGTCGATCTCGCTGCGCTCGGGGACGGAACTCATGGCCGCCGGTTGGGAGGCGACCGCCGTAAGTGCACCGCGTCACCGCGGTCGGCGTCGGAGCGCACCGGCGCCGCCCGACCGTCGCCCCCTTCCCGCCCTGCCGACACGCCAACCGTCTTCACGGGGCCGTCCATACGAATCGATCATGGACAATCCGACCGTCGTCTTCCCGGAGCCGCGAACGGTGACGGTCCAGGACCGAGAGCGGCCGGACCCGGCCGCCCACGAGGTGCTGATAGAGACCGACGCGTCGCTCGTGAGCACCGGGACGGAACTCACGGTCCTGTCGGGCGAGTTCCCCGGCGGGTCCGCCTGGGACGAGTACGCCGACTACCCCGTGATCCCGGGGTACTCGAACGTCGGGACCGTCCGCGAGGCCGGGGCGGACGCGGACGTCGAGACCGGGACGCGGGTGGCGACCTGGTCGCCCCACGCGGCCTACGTCACCGCGGCCGCCGACGAATGCGTCCGGGTCCCCGACGGCGTCTCCGACGAGCAGGCCAGCCTGTTCGCGGTCGCGCAGATCGTGATGAACGGCGTCCGGAAGAGCGGCCTCGACTGGGGCGAGTCGGCCGTCGTCTACGGGCTCGGGATACTCGGCCAGCTGACGGTCCGGTTCGCCCGGATCGCCGGCGCCGAGACGGTCCTGGGGATCGACCTGGCGAAAGAGCGGGTCGCGTACCTCCCGGACGAGCCGGGCATCGTCGGCGTAGATCCGACCGCGAGCGACCCGGTCGCGGCCGTCTCGGACGTCACCGGCGGCCGCCTGGCCGACGTGGTGTTCGAGGTGACCGGGAACCCGGACGCCATTCCCGACGAGTTCGCCGTCCTCCGCGACCAGGGCCGGCTCGTCCTCCTGTCGAGCCCGCACGGCGAGACCACTCTCGACTTCCACGACTCCGTCAACGCCCCGAGCACGCGGATAATCGGCGCCCACCAGCTGTCCCACCCCGACGCCGCGACCGCCGCCGACCCCTGGACGAAGGCGCGCCACGCCGCGCTGTACTTCGCGTATCTCCGGCAGGGCCGCCTCCGGGTCGAGGACCTGTTCTCGCACGTCTGCCCGGCCGGGGACGCGCCCGGTGCGTACGAGTCGCTGCTGGCCGACCGGACCGACGCGATGGGCGTCCGCCTGGAGTGGTGACCGCGGAGGCGGGACGGGCCCCCCGTCACCACCCGGCCGTGGTCCGGCACGCACGGTGCGGTCCGCACTGCCCCGCCGACCGCGTCGCATTTATGGTCGGGGATCGCTTACGGCCGTCCGTGAGTACCCGCACGAGCGCACTCGACGCGGTGGTGTTCGGGGTCGACGTCCAGAGCGGGGACGTCCGGGGGGACGTCTCGTACGCGCTGGTCGCCTTCGACGGCGAACACGTCGACACGGACGTCGTCTCGCGGCGCAAGCTCCACCGGCTCATCCGGGACGAGACGCCCGCGATCGTCGCGACCGACAACATGTACGAACTCGCCGAGGACAAGGACGCGCTGGTCCACTTCCTCGGGGAGCTCCCGGACGAGACGACGCTCGTGCAGGTGACGGGCGCCGAGCGGCCCGAGCCCCTCTCGCGGGTCGCCCGGCGCCACGACGTGCCCTACGGGAAAGACCCCATGCGGGAGGCGGAGGCCGCCGCCCGCCTCGCGGCGCGGAACGTCGGCCAGGCGGTGACGGCGTTCACCGACCGCACCGAGGTCAAGGTCTCGCGCGGCCGGTCGACCGGCAGCGGCGGGTGGAGCGAGGACCGCTACACCCGGCGGATCCACGGCTCGGTCAAGAAGCGCGCCCGCGAGGTCGCGTCCGAACTCGACGACGCCGGCCTCGACTACGAGCGCGAGGTCACCGAGAAGTACGGCGGCTTCGCCAACGCCGTGTTCACCGTCGAGGGCCGCCCGCAGGACATCCCCGTCTCGAACGAGCGGTCGGGGGACGTGCGCATCGAGGTCGAGCGCGTCCGCCGGGACGGCATCGACTTTCGCCCGCTCGCCAAGCGCCGCGACCACGTCGTCGTGGGCGTCGACCCCGGGACGACCACGGCGGCGGCGGTCGTGGGCCTCGACGGCGACGTGCTCGACGTGATGAGCACCCGCACGGCGGACGCGGCCGAAGTCACCGAGTGGATCATCGAGCGGGGCCGGCCGGTCGTCGTCGCCGCGGACGTGACGCCCATGCCCGAGACGGTCGAGAAGCTCCGCCGGTCGTTCGACGCCGCCGGGTGGACGCCCGAGCGGGACCTGCCGGTCGACGAGAAGAAACACCGCACGCGCGAGCAGGCCTACGACGACGACCACCAGCGCGACGCCATGGCGGCCGCGCTGTCGGCCTTCGACGCTCACGAGGACCAGTTCGACCGGATCGCCGCGAAGGTCCCGCCCGGCCAGGAGGTCGGCCCGGTCGTCGCGCGCGTCGTCGCCGGCGAGGAGTCCGTCGAGGCGGTCCTCGACGACCTGCGCGAGGACGACGGCGGGGGCGAAGAGGCGACCGAGCACGAACAGCCCGAGCGCACGCCCGAGCAGCGCCGGATCGCCGACCTGGAGACCCAGGTCGAGCGCCTGCAGTCCCACGTCGAGCGCCTCGAGGACCGCCTCGCGGAGAAGGACGCCGAGATCGAGGACTACGAGCGCAAGCTCGACCGCGCGCGCAGCGAGAACCGCAAGGAGGCCCGCCGGGACCGCGAGGTCACCCGGCTGGAGCGCGAGAACCGCCGCCTGGAGGGCGAACTCGACGACCGCGAGGAGCGGATCGACGAACTGGAGGGGAAGCTCGAACGGCTGAAGGCCCTCTGGAAGCTCGACCACTCGAACTTCGCGGACGTCTCCGAGAAGAGAGAGGGGCTCGTCCCCGTGAAGGTCGTCGAGCAGTTCACCACCGACGCCATCGCGGACGCCGACGAGCGGTTCGGGCTCGCCGAGGACGACGTGGTCATGTTCCGGGACGCCTCCGGGGCCGGCGCCTCGACCGCCGACCGCCTCGTCGAGGTCGGTCCACGGCTCGTCCTCCGGAACGGGGGGCTCTCCGACGTCGCCGACGAGATCCTGTTCAAACACGACGTCCCCGTGGCCCCGGCGGAACTGGTCACCGTCCAGGAGGTCGACGAACTCGCCGTCGCGCGCGAGGAGGAGGTCGAGGCCGCCATCGAGGACTGGGAGCGCCGCGCCGTCGAGCGCGAGCGCGAACGCAACGCCGAGATGGTCGACCGCCTCATCAGCGAACACCGCGCCAGCGAACGCGGCGAGAGCGACTGATACGGACCGCCGTAACCGTGTACCGGTGCGACCGTCGGACCCCGCTCGACGGGAGCCAGCGGTGGCCGGAAACCACGAGGGGGACCGCGCCACGGTCGGAAACCGGGACCGCCGAAAACTCCGCGTTTGTCACGTCATCGCATATCAGGTAAACAATTATTACCGTCCGGTCCGTCGGTCGATCCGTATGGCGACACGCCAGCAATCGCCGACGTACCACAGGTGCAGTTGTGGTGAACAGTTCGAGACGACGGAAGACCTGCTCGAACACGCGCGAGAGTCCCACGGACTCGACGTATTCTGAGCTGGCGTCGACAGTCGACGCGCCCCGTCGGCCCGCGCTCGCCGCGTCCCGACAACTGACGGCTGCCGGAACGACCCGCAGCCGCTACGCTCCGCCAGCAGCCAGCCGCCGGACTGGACAGCGGTCCGTCGTCGGACTCCGGGACCGCCAGTCATTGGGTCAGGGGGTCTACAGCCGCCGGACCCTGAACCGGTCGTAGCCGCCGTGGGAGACTTCCAGCGAGCGGACCCACCAGTTCCACCGCTCGACGAGGGAGTGCCCCTCCGGGGCGTCCTCGAGGTTCGCGAGTACGTCCTCGACGGTCAGTTCGTACCCGAAGTCCTCCTCGACGAGGCCGGCGTCCGAGAGGTCCCGCGCCTGTCGCGCGACGACGTGTCGCGCGCGCTCGTCGCCCTCGAACGACGACAGGGCCTCCTTGAGTCGCTCCTGGTCCACGGGTTCGGGTTCGGCCGGCACCGACTTGAATCCATCCGCCGGGCCGAGCGCCGCGGACTGTCGGGACCCGGACCGGACCGCGAGTGACTCCTGTCGACGAGCGGAACGGTGACTTCAGCCCGCGAAGCCGCGGACCGGCGATCGGCCCGGGCGACGGGCGGGGTCTGTCGGGTCCGGGGGCGGAACTCCTTGGGCCAGTGAAGCTGTTCCCCGGTTTTAGTTGCGTCGAGGCCGTCCCTCCGATACTGGCGCAGTGCCGGACCGGCACGACGCCAGTGGACCAAACGGTCGCCGACCCGACCCGGTCGACCGACGGACGCGCCGACGCCAGCGTCGGACGGCCGACGGCACCACTCTGGCCCCCCACCCCACCCCTACACGGGACCGTCGCGTCCGGTCGCGACACGCACTGACCCACCCATCGACTGTCCGGCCGGACCGCGAACGGTCCCGATGCCCGGTGCTGGCCACCACCACCCGAGGACGCGAACTTCCGTCCCTCGCGGTGGCTGACGCCACTTTCCCGCCGCGGCGTTCCCACCGCCTGCTCGGTCCACACCTGTAGGGGTGGCTCTCGGAATCCGTTTCGCCCCGCCTGCAGCGGCGGTTCTCGAAATCCGCTCGGGCCGAACTCGACGGGGACGTCCCCGGCGTCGCGTCACTGCAGGTTTCGCGTCGGGCCGGGGCCGCTGGCGAGCGTGTGCTCGTCGAGTTCGCCCGCGGGGTCGCCGTCGAAGACGTCGCGGGTCAGTTCGATGTCGACCTCGAAGGCGCCGGGCTCGACGCCGACCCTGACCTCGTCGAGGACGGTCTCGTAGGTCTTGTAGTGGGTCCCGCTGTCGTCGATGGCCCGGCGTTCGACCAGCAGGTCGTACTCCCTGAGGACGTTCAACCGCCGGTAGACCGTCGGCTTGGACGCGTCGCACCGCTCGGTCATCTCCTCGGCCGAGCAGGGCTGTATCGCCCCGAGCGCGAGGATCCGCCTGGCAGTCGGACACCCGAGGACCTCGAACACCGTCTTCGGGTCCCATCCGTTCCCGTCTGTCACAGATGCGACTCGGGACCGTATCGTGATAAGCTACCTACCGAAATGATCAGGCTGAGGGGAGTAAGCCCCCTTCTGTTTCGACCCGGCATTCGGCTGAGCGCCCGCGTGGCCGTCCGGGCTACCATACCCGCGGGCTTGCACCGGCGAGGATTCGCCGTTCCATCCGTTCTCTCCCGTCTCGGCTCGCGGCTTCGCCGCGCGCCGTCCGTGGCCGCTGGCGCGACCACGCTGCTCGCGGGCCGGAGGCCCGCTCGCCCGGTTCGCCGTTCCCGACGGAACGACGCGCCCTCGGCGGGTTAACTTCCCCTCGCTTCGGCGACGGCCTCGCTCGGGGTTCGCGCGCCTCATCGGTCGGGGAGAGGGGTCTCGTTTCTGTTCCAGAGCCAGCGGTCTCCCGCTCCGGGTTTGCACCCGGTCGCCTGCCCGGACGGTGGGGGGACTTTCCTCATGCCCCTTGCGATCCGGTGTGGATTGCGGTCCGGGGCACGGGGGCCGGGCTCCCTCTGCCACCAGTGCCTACGTCGCTCGTCGGATTAAGCCCGTCGGTGACGGCGCCCACCGCCGGGGCTGGGGCGCGACGGCCCTACTCGGTCGTCTCCTCGTGGTTCGCGTCGTCGGTTTCCGTGGCCGTCCGCGTCGCCTGCTCGCCGTCGGAGGGGGCGCCAGCGCGGGGGTCGCGTCCGCCGTCGGCGGCGTGGAGCGTCGGTTCGGCGGTTCGCACGAGATACAGCGAGTAGGCGACGGCCGCGAGGCCCGAGACCTGCAACAGGCGGACGAGAAACCGGAAGGCGGGCTGGAGGGACAGCGACACCAGACTGTACCGGAAGGCGATCGTGCCCGTGAAACTCACGACGTAGGTGACGCCAAAGAGCAGGACGATGCCGACCGAGAGGTACTGCATCGGCTTGCTGTCGTGGCGTCGCAGTCCGCGGTAGCCCTGGTAGGCGAGGTAGGTGGCGATGGAGATGGCGACCAGCGTGAGTCCGAGCGTCGCCAGCGTCAGGAGGCCGTAGTCGGTCAGCGCCACTAGAACCCCTCCCACAGACGGGTGAAGTCGTCGGCGACGTCGCGGCCCCGGCGGTCGAGGTCACACTCCAGTTCGCCGTCGCGCAACCGAACGGACAACTCCTCGAGCGCGGCGACGTACACCGACTCGTGGTGGCCGTCCGACCGCGGCCGGGTGTGCTCTTCGACCAGGCCCGCGGACTGGAGGCGTTCGATCCGCCGGTAGACGGCCGAGACCGAGACGCCACAGCGCTCGCTCAACTCCGCCGCACTGTGGGGTTGACCGTCGACTGCCTCCAGTACCTCCCGGGCGCCCTCGTCGTCGAGGACCGAAAGGAGGGTCGATACTTCCGGATCACTCACGTCCGTCGCGTCGTCCGTCCCTGTCATAACTCCCCTGGCTGTCAGGTCTCCCGTCGCGACTGGTTCCCGCCCGTCGGGACTCCGCTCGTCCCGGGCGGCAGTCGGGGTGGCGCTCTCCTCGACCGTCGAGTGGACGCACGTCATGGGGTCACTTCGTACCTGAAGACCCTCGCGGACCGGTCTTCGAAGGAGTACACCATCTGCAGGTCGGTTCCGGTGGGCAACCCGCTCGTGTCCAGCGTGACGCTGTCGCCCGGACCGACCGTGTCGTACTCGTCGGCGAACTGGACCGGGTCGTCGAGCGTCGCCGAGGTCTCCTGTCTCCGGTCTGGCGGACGGAGTCGGAAAAAGAGGGCCGACGCGTCGGCGCTGTCGCCCGCCTCGTGACGCACCGTCAGTCGGCCGTCGCCGTCTTCGAACCCCCAGGTGATCTGGGGCATCGGGGTCGTCGCGCCGTCGTCGAGGAACTCCCCGCGGGGGTGGCGGTTCTCGACGGCGACGAACCGCCCGTCGACGTCGATGTCCGCCGTCGTGGTGTCCGGACCGAACGGTCCCGGACGCTCCTCGCGGGCGACCCAGTCGCGCAGCTGGGTCCGGATCGCCGCCCGGTCGACGACCGCCGCGTCGTCGAACAGGTAGGTGTAGTAGGTGTAGACGTGGTCGTCGTCGACGGATATCCCGGTCGTCTGGCCGTCGACGTGTCGGGTGATGTCGCCGCGGAGGAACCCGCCGAACCCGTAGTAGAGCCACGGCCGGCTCCCGGTCCGCCGGGTCAGCGCCGCGTGGACGGCGTCTCGCTCGTGGAACCGCGCCAGGCCGCCGGCCCGCGCGTCCGCCATCGCTCGCACGTCCGCGCCGGCGCGCTCCCCGACGCCGAAAAGCAGCGCGTCCGCCCGGACCGCGAGCACACGCCGCAGGTCCGACCGCGAGAACAGGTCGTAGTCGCGATAGCTCCCCGCGCCGGCGTAGCCGCTGTCCGTGACAGTCTCCGCGACCGCCGCGGTGTCCACGTCGGCCTCTATCGCGTAGACGTCGCCCATCTCGACCGAGACGACGCGCTCGTAGTCCTCGTATCCGACGCCGAAGTAGTCCAGCCGGGGCGCGTTCCAGGAGCGGGCGTAGTTCATCCCGCTCGGCTCCCCGGCGAAGGCCGGCGGTTCCGTGTAGAGGAACACGTATCCCGGTGCCGACATTTCGGCCTCGACGGTACCGAACGTGGTGTCCGCCCCCGCTGCGTTGTACTCTGGCGGGTAATGTCTGACATATATAGCCGGATTGCCAATTTGAATGGTGATACGATTCGTAGCTAGTTATCTGATGGTGTCAACCAACACTTCGGCGTTGAATTTCTCCGATAGGGAATTTCTTCTGAGCCTGTCCGAAAAATATCGCCAGACGACGCGATCGAGAACTAGCTAGATTA
>JBDGST010000012.1:0-9650 GCA_042217365.1 Haloarculaceae archaeon | reverse complement strand
ACTCGTCCAGGCGTAGCCGGTCGAGAGCGACTGGCCGTGGCCGCCGGCGTCGGTCGGCGGGGCGGGACCCCCGCCGATGGCGTAGCCGGGCGGGGGCTCTTGAGGCACCTGTTTGGGATACTGGACCTCCTCGCCGTCGGGAACGCCGTCGCCGTCGGTGTCGTTGTCCGTCGGGTCCAGCGTCACCACGGGCCCGTTGGCCAGTGGGACGCCCTTCACCTCGCGGAAGTCGGGGATACCGTCGCCGTCGGTGTCGCGCGTGGCGACGGTCTCGTTTGCGACCTCGAAGTCGACGTAGTGAGCGCGCAGCCAGGAGTAGTCCCCGCCCGTGTGCCGGGCGTCGGCCCGTAGCGAGACGGTCACGGTTTCGCCGGCGTACTCGGTGACGTTGATCCGCCGGACTGCGGTCCGGGTGTCCGAGTCGCTGCTCCAGTCGTTCTCCAGGCGGTAGATGTCGGTCTCGTTGTCCCCACCCTCGATGGCCAGGACGGCCGCGGCGTGGGACCAGGAGCTCTGGATGTGTGCGGTCACCTTCGCTTTCACGTAGATGGGCCCGTCGGCGGGGAGCGTCGTCGTGCGGTTGAGGACGCGCTCGCGGGTGGTCCGCTCCCAGACGCGGATGGCGTCCTTGCCGGGTTCGATCTCGCATCCGCCGTCGGCCGGCTGGTCGTGGTACCCGCTCCCGCGACTCTCGACGTGACACGACCAGTTGCTCCCCTCGATGGAGGCGGGCATGTCCGTGAACGTCCAGTTCTCGATCCGCTCGGTGTCGGGGCCGCCGGGCCGCCACGAGAGCAGGTCGGCGCGACGGCGGAGGTGGTTCACCCACGCGGTCGTGTCCATCACGGTGTACGTCGAGAAGTGCGAGACGTTCGCCGTGACGGTGTCGGCGTCCGGGTCGACCGTCGCGTTGACGTACTCGTACTGGCTGGTGGTCTCGTTGAAGCGGTACACCGATAGATTGCCCTCGGAACTCCGGACGCGGGACTCGTTGTACGAGAGGGTGATCCGCGCCCGGGTGAAGTTCGCCCGGGCGTTGACGTCGACGAACGGGCCGACGGTCGCGTTGGGCGCGAACGACTCCCGGAAGCGGACGTGGCCGGGCGACTCGACGGTCGTGGCCGCGGCGACGTTGCCCTCGCCGGTCAACTCGACGGTCGCGCCCAGCGTCTCGTTCGTGGCCGTCGTGGTGTATGTCTCGTTGCCGTCCTCGACGCCGTCGCCGTCCGTGTCGGGGTCGATCGGGTCGGTCTCGAACGGCGCGCCGGGCTCGGCGCCGTCGAGGAGCCCGTCGTCGTCGGTATCGGCGGCGAACGGGTCGGTCCCGTTGGCGAGTTCCTGCGCGTCGTCCCACCCGTCGGCGTCGACGTCGGCGTAGCGGGCGGGCGTCCGCGCGTCGAGTTCCTCGGCGTGGGTGAGGCCGTCGCCGTCGGGGTCCTCCTCGGCGTCGCCGACGCCGTCCCCGTCCGAGTCGGCGGCCAGTGGATCCGTCCCGGTCCACGCCCGTTCGCCGCCGTCCGGCAGGCCGTCGCCGTCGGTGTCAGGGTCGAGCGGGTCCGTCCCGATGTCCAGTTCCCGGAGCGTCCCCAGCCAGTCGCCGTCGAAGTCCTCACGCCCGTCGACGGTGCCGTCGTCGCTCTCGTCGGCGTCGGTGGCCGTCGAGTCGCTGTCCGGGTCCAGCGGGTCCGTCCCGTAGGTGGCGTTCTCGACTGTCGCGTTCAGCCCGTCGCCGTCCAGCAGGAGCGTCTCGCTCGCGGTCGTGGCGCCGTCGTTGCCGGTGACGGTCACGCGCACTCGGTGGCCGCCCGCCGGGAGCGCCACCCGGGCGCCCAGAGAGAGGCTCCGGTTGGCCGTCAGGACCAGCCCGGTCAGGTTGCGGGTCCGGACTCGCCGGCCGTCGACCGCCACGGCCAGGCTGTCGAGTTTCACCGGCCCGTCGGCTCCCAGGCGGACGCCCACCGACCGCGTGACCGTGCCGTTGTGCCGGCGGACCGGGTCGGCGCGGGACGGGACCGACAGCGAGACCGTTCCGTCGAACGTGACGTTTCTCCCGCGGTCGGCGTCGTCGCGTCCGTCGGCGACCGGCATCGTCGCGTTGGTCCGTTCGACGACGCGCTCGACGACGAAGTGGGCCTGTCGCCAGGTGAGCCGGAGGCGTCTGATCGACCGGGCGTAGCGCCGGATCGCACGCCGGCCCGTCGAGTCGTTGGCCCGGGCGAGCGTTCGGAGCGCCCGGTCGTAGGCGCGCTGGGCGTTGTCGAGGTGAGCCTCCATGCTCCGGCGGACGCCCCGGTTGTCGATGGCGTCGCGGGACTCGTTGAAGAGCCGCCGGGCGTCGCGGAGTTCCCGGCGGGCGGTGCGGTTGTCCGCGCGGGCGACCAGCGCGGCGACGCCGGTCGCGTTCGCCGCGGCGTCGGTACCCGCGAACGCGGTGAGCGCCTGGACGGCGACGGCGTCGTCGGTGAACAGCTTCCCCGAGTCGGCGCGGACCGGCCCGCGGTAGTGGGCCAGCGACGCGTTGAGCCGCTCGCGGGCGCGCTCGCGAGCGGACTCGTGGCGCTCCCGGGGCGCGGACAGGGCTTCGACGTCCCGGATCGCGTCGCGTTTCAGCGTCTTTGTACCGTCCGCGGTCGACTGGTTACCGGCCGCGGCCGCCGTCTCGACGGTCACGACCGGGCCGACCGATGCCACGGCCAGAAGGAGGACAGCCGTCACTGCCCCCAGCTTCGTCCAATCCCCCATATCGCGGACCGGTCAACTGCAAATCACAAGTAAATTACGATTTTCGGGCAACCATTTCGATACCGACGGTCGGGCGGCGCCGGTCGTGCGGTCAACGAGGCGCTGCTGGCGGCGGATTCGGCCAGCCTGAACAGACTCGGGTCCAGTAGTTCGAGACGGGAAGCGCCCCGTCGTCGCGGAAATCGGAGACCTCCGACCGGCGCCGAGGCGCCTGACCCGCCCCATCCGCCCCGCCCCTCGACGCCAAGCGGGTCCGAAGCGACGCCGATCGTCCGGTGGACGGCGGGTGGAGCCGGTACCGGTCACTCCGGATAGATAGAGGGTGAGGCCGGCGACGCCCGTCACGCCAGGTGGACGGCGGGCCGGAACGGGACGGCCTGGTCGGCCTTCCCGGCGGGGTCGGTCGGGTCCCCGTCCTCGGCGTACAGTTCGACGTCGGCGTCGAACTCCGCCTCGAAGAACTCCCGGGTCCGCTCGTAGACGGCGCGCTCGTCGACGGCGGCCAGCGCGTCGAGCGTCTCGCCGTCGCGCTCGCGGGCGAACCCCACGAGGTCCCCGACCAGGTCGTTGACCTCGTCGCCCCGCTCGCGGAGCCGCTCGTCCTGCATGACCTCGCTCATGACTGCGCCCACGTCGAGCGCGCCCTCCCCCTCGCTCAGTTCGCGGACGGTCTCGAACACGTCGCGCTTCCAGTCGGCGGCGACGTAGACGCGGACCACCTCGGGGTCGGTGTCGGTCACGTTCACGATGTCGGCCACGTCCTCGCGGAGGTCCGCGACGAGCTCTTCCTCGACTTCGACCCGGGGGGACTCGACGGCGGGGTCGGGCGCGGGCCAGTCGGCGTCCTCGGCGGGGACGCCGGTGAGCTGCTCGTGCAGTTCGTTGGCCATGAACGGGACGAACGGCGCCAGCAGGCGCAGCCGCGTCGCCAGGACGCGCCGGCGGGTCCAGACGGCGGCCGGCCGGGACTCGTCGGTCCGCCGCCGATACCACCGCAGGTGCTCCTGGAACCGGTAGAATGCGTCCTGACTCGCGGTGCGCGTCTCGAAGTTCTCCAGCGCCTCGGTCACGTCCCGGACCGTCGACTGGAGCTTCGACAGCAGCCAGCGGTCGATCGGCTCCAGGTCGACCTCGTCGGGGACGCCCCCGTCCGGGTCCGCCGGGACGTCGCGGCCGTCGTCCGCGGGGTCATCGCCGATCAGCTCCTGTGCGTCCTCCCAGAACCCTTCGAGCTGGTCGCGCGTCGAGCCCACGGCGTCGGCCCGCCAGTCGTAGTCCTGCCAGGGCTCCGAGGAGTTGAGCAGGAAAAACCGGACCGTGTCGGCGCCGTAGCGGTCGACCGCCTCGCCCGGCAGGACGACGTGGCCCTTCGAGGAGGACATCTTCTCGCCCTCCAGCAGGCCCATGCCCATGACGGTGATCCCCTCGGGCCACTTCCCACGCTCGAACAGTTCGGCGTGGTGATACAGGAAGAACGTGAGGTGGTTGCGGATGAGGTCGTTGCCGGAGCACCGGAAGTCGACCGGGTACCAGTACTCCCACTCCTCGCGGAGTTCGAGCGCGCGCTCGTCGGGGTCGTCCACCTCGACGTCGATCTCCGGGGGGGCGTCATCGCCGCCGGGGCCGTAGAACAGCGCGTCGAAGAACTCGGGGTCCAGGTCCTCGACCGGCACGTCCCGGATGTGGGGCGCGACGGCGTAGTAGGACATGTAGATGGTCGAGTCCGACAGCGGCTCGATGACGAACTCGTCGTCCCACGGGAGGCGGGTCCCCAGGCCGTAGTTTCGGATGCAGGGCCACTCCTCCAGCCAGTCGATGGTGTCCTCGTACTGCTTGCGCGTGTTCTCGGGGACGGCCTCCAGGCGCTCGACCGCCTCGCGGGCCTTCGCCTGCCAGTCCTCGTCGTTGTAGCGCAGGAACCAGGTGTCGCGGATCGACACCTCGACGTCGCCGCCACACCGACAGACGACCTCCTCGGTGTACTCGTACATCGTGTCGAACGCCCCCGCCGCCTCGTGGTGGGCGCGGAACGCCTCGCGGGCGTCCTCGACGACCTCGCCGGCGAACTCGCCGTAGTCCTCGAGCAGGCGCCCCGAGACGAACTCGTCCTGGTAGAGTTCCTCGGTGACCCCGTGCAGCGCGGGGTCGTCGGTCGACTCGACGCCCGCCGCGGCCAGCGCGTCGGCCGCCGGTATCTCGCCGTACCCCTCGATCGACAGGATCGGGACGGGCTCGATCCCCCGGATGGCGTCGGCGTCGACGCCGTACTCGGCCTCGATCCGGTCGGCGTCTTCCTTCGCCTCTTCGAGCGCCAGGTAGTCGTCGGGGGAGTGGGCGGGCACGGACATCACGACGCCCGTGGCGTTGTCCGGGTCGACGAACGTCGCCGGCAGGACGACGATCTCCTCGCCGGTGACCGGGTTCTCGACCCGCTCGCCCACGAGGTCGGCGCCGTCGAACCGCTCCTCGACGGTGACGTCGCGGGCCTGGAGTTCGAGTTTCTCCGTCGCCTCCTCGCTGACGACCCAGGTTTCGGCGTCCGGGCCCGGTGTGGCCGCGTCGTCGTTCGCGGGGGTGTCGCTCGCGTCGTCGTCGTCGCTCGCGCCCGCGTCGGAGACGGTCGCCCGGACGTACGTCGCGTCGGGGTTCACGAAGGCGTTGGTCACGCCCCGGACCGTCTCCGGGCGGAGGGTCGCCATCGGGAATATCGTCCGGTCGCCGCCCCGCTTTTCGTCGCCGTCGCGGGCGAACCGGATGAGCGTGAACTCCTGCATCTCGGCGTCCTCGCCCTCCAGGAGGTCGTGGTCGGTGACGGGCTGGCGCTCGTTGGTACAGAAGTCGACGGGGTGGAGCCCCTTCTCCAGCAGGCCCTGTTCGCGGAGGCGCTCGTACTGCCAGGTGATGAACTTCGAGTAGCGGTCGTCGTTGGTGGTGAACTCGCGGCGCCAGTCGATAGAGAGGCCGAGCTGGCGCATCCCGCGCTTGTAGCTGGCGTCGGCCTCCTCGATGAAGTAGCGGGCGTACCCCATCGGCGTCTCCAGGTCTTCCAGATCGGACTCGGGGACGTCGAACGCGTCCTGGAGGGACGATATCTGGTCCTCGTCGCCCTCCTTCAGGCGCTCGACGGCGCCGACGATGGGCGTTCCGGTGACGTGCCAGGCGATCGGGAAGAGCACGTTGTCGCCCTGGAGGCGGCGGTACCGGGCGTACACGTCCGGGACCGTGTAGGTGCGACAGTGGCCGACGTGCATTCCGCCGCTGGGGTACGGGTACGGGACGGTGACGAACGTGGGGTCGGAGTCCTCGGGGTCGGGGTCGGCCTCGTAACGCCCTTCCCGGGCCCACCGCTCGCGCCACTTCTCCTCGACGTCCTGTGGCTCGTAGTCCATACCGTACCCTGCGCGTCCCAAATCAAAAGGACTGCCATCTTCCGCCGGAGGGGCTCCGCCGGGGCCCTCCCGCCCGGACCGTGTGCGTCGTCCCGTCGGACGGCCCCCGCGGTCCCGCCCGCCGCCGAAACCTTCTCGGGCGGGCCAGCCGTGGGCCAGCTCGTGGGCAGCCACGCCAGGCGGGTCCAGGAGCGGGTGCGGGACGGGCTCGAAGCCGCTCGGCCGGCGCTCGACTGGCGCGTCGAGCACCGCGTCGGGGGCTCGTCCGGGGGGTCGGGGACGCCGGTCGACGTCGCGGGCGCGTCGCCGCCGACGCGTTCGACCGCCTGGTCTACCGCCCGGTGGACCTCGCCCTCGACCCGCCCAGGCGCGGCGGCGACCTGCCGACCGACTGGCACGACGCCGTCGACGGGGCGGTCGCCGCGATAGACGAATTCGCGTAAGCACCCCCCGCTCCCCGACGGTCCAGTCCGCCGTCGCGTGGGGAAAGTCGAACCCCGCTCCGCCGTCGCGTCGGGACGAACCGAACCGCGCTCAGTCCAGGTCGACGACGTCCGTCTCGACGAGGTCGGCGAGGACGTTCCGGGCGTGACCGTCGGGGTCGACGCCCTCGTAGACGGCCTGGACCCGGCCGCCGACGACCACGAAGGTCGTCCGCTTGGCCGCGCCGCGGGACCACTCGACGTCGAAGGCGTTGACGACCTCGCCGTCCGGGTCGGCCAGCAGGTCGAACTCGATGCCGTAGGCGTCGGCGAACTCGGCGTGGGAGTCGACGTCGTCGACGGAGACGCCGTACACCGTCACGCTGGCCCGGCGGTAGCTGTCCAGTTCCGCCTGGAACTGCTCGGCCTCGGTCGTACACCCGGGCGTGTCGTCTTCCGGGTAGAAGTAGACGACCGACACGCCGGTCCAGTCCGGTTCGACTGGCTCGCCGTCCTGGTTCGGTGCGCGCACGTCTGGCGCGGAATCGCCGGGTTCGAGTACCATACCCGCGGTTCGTGTGCCGCCGGAAAGCCGTTTGCGATCGCTCGCGGCCGCGCCCTCGACGGGTCACACGCCCCCCGGCCGACCGCCCCCGCGATTTATGCCGTCGGCCCCCGCGGATCCGAGTATGAAACGGACCGTCAGCACCGACGCCGCTCCCGCCGCGGTCGGCGCGTACAGTCAGGCGACCGAGACCGACGACCTGGTCTTCACGGCCGGGCAGATACCCCTGACGCCCGACGGCGACCTGCTCGACGGCGCCGCGATCGACGTCCAGACCCAGCAGGCCCTGGAGAACGTCCAGGCCGTTCTGGAGGCCGCGGGGGCGGGGATGGACGACGTGCTGAAGGTGACGGTGTACCTCGACGACATCGAGGACTTCGACGCGATGAACGAGACCTACGAGACGTTCTTCGAGTCTGACCCGCCCGCCAGGAGCGCCGTCGGGGTCGACGCGCTCCCGAAGGGCGTCGGCGTCGAGATCGAGGCCGTCGCGACCAAGGGATGAGCGACGTGGGGGGCGGCGACCAGGCCGGTAGAGCGAGCGACGAGAGTGATGGCGAGGGGGCCGGTAGAGCGAGCGACGAGAGTGATGGCGAGGGGGACCGTGCGTCGAGCCCCGGTCCGGAGCGCGACGCGGCGCTCTCCGCGCCGGTGAAGGCGAGCCTGCTGTGGGGCCTCGTCGGCGGGCTCTCCTTTCTGGTGCTGGTCCAGGGGTACGAACTGGCGACCGACCGGGGCGTCACGCTCGGCGTCAAGGCCGGGACGGCCCTGCTCGTGGCCGTCGGGGCGGCCGTCTCGACGCACCTCGCACGCCGGTGACCGTCGGGCATACCGCCGTCAGCGAAACCGAGGCGGATATCGGCGACCCCCGTCGATCCGGGCGGTTTCAGGCCGTCTCGACGGACAGGCCCGCGACGCTGTTGGGCGGGACCGTGACGACCACGTCCCCGTCCTCGACGGGCGCGTCCAGGTCCGAGGCCTCGAACTCGGCGGCGTTCTCGCGGGTGGAGTAGTCGTCGGGGTCGCGGTCGGCGAACAGCACCTCGGCGGTGGCGCCGTCGACCTCGCCCTCGATGGCGACGCGGACCGTCCGCTCCTCGTCGAGCGCGCGGTTGCTGAGCGTGACGTACGTTCCGTCGTCGTCTACGGTCGCGGAGGCGCTGACCAGCGGCAGGTCGCGCAGGTCGGTCTCGACCTCCTCCGTCTCGACGACCGTCCGGACCGCCGTCGCCCCGGCGTGTGGGCTATAGAGGTCGAAGACGCGGTAGGTGGGCGTCGGCCACGCCGCCTCCTCGTCGGTCTGGACGACGCACTGCAGGACGTTCACGGTCTGGGCGAGGTTGGCCATCGAGACGACGTCCGCGCGGCGGTGGAAGTCGTCGAGGACGCCCGCGGCGGCGACGGCGTCGCGCACGGCGTTTTCCTGTTCGAGGCCGTTCTCGCCCGTGGCCTCGGGGTACCACGCGCCCCACTCGTCGACCGCGATTCCGACGTCGTCGGTCGAGAGGTGCGTGTCCAGGGCGGCCGCCGCGTCGTCGACGTCGGCGCCGACCTGCAGCGAGTGGGCGAACAGCGTGTAGTACTCCTCCCGGTCGAACTCGGTCGGGCTCCCACACTCCGGGCCGAAGCGCCCGAAGTAGCGGTGGATCGAGAGGTGGTCCATGAGGTCGGGCTCGGTGAGTTCCGCGAGGAAGCGGCGGTTCCAGTCGCCCTCGCCGTGCCCGCAGGCGACGGTCTCCTCGGCCCCGGCGAGGCGCATGTAGTGAGCGAAGCGCCTGAACTCGTTGGCGTACGTCTCGGGGTCGAACAGGCCGCCACAGCCCCAGTTCTCGTTCCCGACGCCCCAGTAGGTGACGTCGTGGGGCTCCTCGTGACCGTTCTCGGCCCGTTCGCGGGTGAGCGCCGTGTCCGCGTCGCTGTTGCAGTACTCCACCCACTCTTTCGCCTCCGCGGGCGACCCCGAGCCGACGTTCGCGGCCAGGAACGGCTCCGCGTCCACGAGCCGACAGAGGCGCAGGAACTCCTCGGTCCCGAAGGCGTTGGACTCCTCGAACAGCTTCTCGCGGCCCTGCGCCCAGAAGTCGTTCGGGCGGCGCGGGCGCTCCTCGCGGGGCCCGACGCCGTCGCGCCAGTGGTACGCGTCGGCGAAACAGCCGCCCGGCCACCTGAGCTGGTTCAGCCCCAGGTCCGCGAGCAGTTCCACGGTGTCCTCCCGGATCCCGTCTGTCGTCGGCACCCGGTCGTCGTCGCCGACCCAGATCCCCCCGTAGACACACCGGCCGAGGTGCTCGGCGAAGTGGCCGTGGACCTCGGGATTGACGCGGTCGATCGCTTCGCGGCGTCGCACGCGAACGGTGTCGGTTGCCATTGACGTCCTCCACCGCGAGCCCGGTGTGTTTAAAAGTTGATGAACGCGCGGCGGCGAGTCACTCACAGAACGAAAGCCATTAACACGGGGACCGTAGTAGGTTTACCCGGGCCAGGATGGCCGAACGGTAAGGCGCACGCCTGGAAAGCGTGTTCCCTTCCGGG
>JBDGST010000089.1:0-9676 GCA_042217365.1 Haloarculaceae archaeon | reverse complement strand
CCGTCGATGGCCGCGAAGTCGATCTTGGCCGACCAGTAGTGGTGGCGCTCGGGGATGACCTCGACCAGCGCCGGCTTGCCGAGTTCGGCGACCACGTCCTCGACCCACGCCTCGTTTTCCTCGTAGAACTCCCGTGTCATCCGGAGCGCGGGCTCGTAGTTGAGCCCGAGGTCCTCGCTCGTCCGGAGCGCCAGTTCCGCCTGGGCCATCAGTTCCTCCCGGGCGTCGTCCATGTCCCGCGTCGCGGTGTGCATGTCCGGCATCGTGAACGACCGGAGCCGCTTGAGCCCGGTCACCTCGCCCTTCTGCTCGCGCCGGAACGAGTAGGTCGACATCTCGTAGACCCGCAGCGGGAGGTCGTTGACCGAGATGTGCATGTCCCGCATGATGGAGAACTGGCCGAAACAGGCGGCGAAGCGCAGCATCATCCGGCGGTCGCCGGACTCGAATCGGTACTGGCGCTCGCCGAACTTCCCGGCGTGCTCGTCGATCGCGCGTGCGCCGAGGTCGTACATGATCGGCGTCTCGACGGGCATCCCGCCGTAGTCGACCACGAGGTCGTTGACGTACTCGATCAGCGCGTCCCTGACGAGCTTCCCGCGGGGATACCACCGCAGGTTGCCCACGTCCGAGAGGTCGTCGTAGCCGACCAGCGACTTCTCCTGCATGAGGTCGACGTGCGGGGGCTCCTCGCCGGGCGAGGCGACGACGTCCTCCACCTCGTCCTCGACGAACGCCTCCAGGTCCGCGCCCACCTCGGACTTGGCGGCGACCGCGTCCTCGGTCGAGCCGTCGGGCCACATGACCCGCCAGTCGCTGGGCTCGCGGTCGGGTTCGCCATCGCCCGCATCGGCCTCCTCGCCGGCGTGCGCCGAGACGTGCCGGGAGAGTTCCGAGAGCGGGTGGCCCTTGCAGGACACCTCGAAGGACTTGTACCAGCCGAAGGGAGCGCGGAGGATTTCGTAGCCGTCCGCCTCCAGGGCAGCCTCCAGGTCCCGCATGACCGCCTTGGCCGCGTCCGGACCGGCGAGGTCCTCGCTGAGGTGGGCGTAGGGATACAGGACTACCCGGTTCGTGTTGAGCTGGCCCGTCACGTCCGCCAGCTCGGCGGCGGCGTTCTCGACGACGCCGTCGAGGTCGGCCTCGTCGTCGCTCTCGACGCTGACGAACGCGGTCACGCAGTCCTCCATCCGGCCGTCCATCGGGACCCCCTCGGTCTCGGCGAGGTCGTCCGGGCCGGCCTTCTCGCGGGCCTCGAACTCCAGGTGGTCCGAGTGGATGAAGAGCAGTCGCATACGCGAACGTGCCGTCGGGCGGACAAAAGCGTGCCGACTGGACGGTCGAGGACGGGCCACCCCGCCGGTTCGCGACGGTCGCCGACCGGGCCGTCACTCGCCCCAGTCGATGTCGTCGGTCCGGTCGGTCTCCCGGAGGACGAACGGGCCGATGGCCAGCGTCCGCTTGGCGACCGTCGCGATCCGGAGGACGTACGACAGCAGGACAGCGAACGGCGCCAGCGCGACGAGCGTCGCCGCGAGCGTCACCCACCCGAGGTTCGCCACGCCGGCCGTCGAGCCGGGAACCGACCCCGGGTTGTCGAGCGCGAGGATGCCGCCGACGCTCACGACCAGCGCCGGGACGGCCGAGTACAGCATCGCTCGCGAGAGGTCGATGAGCTCCCACTGGAAGTACAGCGTCTTCACGTGTTCGCGGGCCGGGCCGAACAGCCGGAGCGCGTCGATCAGGTCGTTCAGGGCCCCGAGCGCTTCGTCGCCGAGTTCGTCGCCGTGCTCGCCACGCAGCCTTCGCGCCTCGTACACCTTCCAGGAGTAGTTAAAGTCCAGCGCCGCGAAGACGACTTCGAAGGTGCCGAACTGCGCGCCGTCGAGCCGGTCGGCGACGTCGCTGCTGTTGTGCGTCAGGTCGTCCACGTACCCGTCGACGCGCTCGCGAACGGTCCCGTCCGCGACGCCGGCGGCGTCCCGGAACCGCTCGGCGCGCTCGCCCGTCAGCTCGACCAGCGACCGGAGGAACGCCGACGGCTCCGGCGGGCTCGCCGGGACGCCGAGTTCGTCGGCCACGTCCCCCCTGAACGTCATCGAGGCGGACATGCGCTCGCGCTGGTCGCCGACCGCGCCGAGTTCCTGGGAGAGCACCAGCGAGTTGATCGAGACGACGAGCGTGACGCCGGTGACGATGGCCGTCAGCAGCGCCTGGAACAGCGTCTCGACGGGGTCGGCCGCCTCGACCGCCCCGCGGAGCGGCGCGGGATCGACCCGGAGGACGACAGCGACGCCCGCGCCGACGACACCGAGCGTCAGCGCCGCGACGAGCCACCGGCCCGCCCCGAGCAGCAGCCACAGCTTCAGCGAACTCCCCGGGACCCGCTCGCGCATCCGGTCGTCGGGCTCGTTCTTGTCGGCCATGCCCGTCCGTCGGAGGGGACGCACCTAAGGCTGTGGCCGCCCGGGAGTTGCAGTCGCCGATTCCTCGCCGACCCGGAACGTCGCTCTGCAGTCCCGTCTACCGGTCGTGAACCCCGCTCGTCGGCCTCTCCCAGCGCACGTACGGCCGGGTCGCGGTCGGCCACGATCCCCACCGGCGTGTCGCGGTCCGTGACCACAACGCTCCCGACTCCTTCCGTCGCCATCCTCCTCGCGAGCTCTGACACCGGACGGTCCGGCTCTGCTGTCACCACGTCGCTCCTGGCGAGGTCGTCGATTGGCACGTGTGACCCTCCGTGAGAACGTCGACCGGAAAGACAGCAACGACGTCTACTTTCTCGCGCCGTGGGAACCGGGGACAACGTGCGGTGTCAGCGTCGAGAACCCACCCTGTGGCCCCGGGATCGCGAGTGCTCCGCGCGATTTCAGTATCGAGCGGGTACGCGCGCCCCGGCCCGGTCGAGGAGGCGTCCGCGCGCCGGGACTACTGCTCGTCCTCTTTGAGCTCTTCGAGTTCGGCCTCGACCTCGCCCTCGTCGAGGTCGGCCTCGACGTCCACGTCGCCCTCGCCGTTCGCCTCGACGTCCGGGGCTGACCCGCTGTCGGCCGGCGCCGCGTCGGCCGACTCGTCGGCCGTCTCCTCGCTCGTCGCTTCCTCGTCGGCGCCGCCCCCCTTACCCATCTCGCCTTTCAGCGTCTCCAGTTCGGCGTCGACGGAGCTGTCGGTGCTGAGCTGTTCGAGTTCGCGCTCGACCTCGTCCTTGTCCGAGAGCGCGTCGTCGAAGGCGCCGGTCTCCTGGAGTTCGTCCAGGGCCTGCGAGCGGGCTTCCATCTCCTCGGTCTCCTCCTCGGCGCGCTCGATGGCGCGGCCGACGTCCTCGAACTCGTCGCCGGCGCCGGTCATCGCTTCGGACACCTTGGCGCTGGCCTCCGCGGCCTCGTAGCGGGCCTTCATCGTCTCTTTCTTCGTGCGGAACTCCTCGATGCGGCTCTGGAGCTTGTTCTTCTTCTCGACCAGCTGGTCCTGCTGGCGCTGGAGCTCGGCGATCTGGCTCTCCAGGTCCTCGATCTGGTTCATCTTCTGCTTTTTCTTCTCCAGGGCCTTCCGGGCGAGGTCGTCGCGGTCCTGGCGGACGGCTTCCCGGGCCTGGTCGTTGTGCTTCTCGACGTTCTCCTCGAGGCGGCGCTTCTGGATCTCCAGGCGCTTCTTCTGGGTCGTCAGGTCCGCGATCCCCTGTTTGACGTCCTGGAGCTGGTCCCGGAGCTGCTCGTAGGAGTAGTCGAGCGTCTCCTGGGGGTCCTCGGCCCGGTTCAGGGCCGCGTTGATCTTCGACCGGATGACGTAGGACGCGCGAGAGAGTATTCCCATGCCCGTGCCTTGGGTATGGGGTCCCTTAAATGTCTTACACCTCGGCGTGACCGGCGAGAGCGGTCCGCAACGGGCTCGTTATCCCAGCTGTGCCCGTTCGAAGCGCCAGAGGCCGAGCGCGATCGGCACGACCGCCCACGCGCCGAGGATGACGAGCATGAACCAGGACTGGGCGTAGAACGGGTCCCCGGTCGCGGACACCTGGGTCGCCCGTTCGACGACCCGCGCGGGCATGTACAGCTCCATCGAGTTCAGGTACGCCCCGGTCGGGCTGAGGCTGAAGACGAGTTCGAGCAGGTTCCGGTAGTTGTCGGGGTCCCGGCCCAGTTCCCGCAGCACGAACTCCAGCATCTGGGTCGGGCTGACCGGCAGGAAGTTCCAGACGATGTTGAACAGGAAAAAGAAGCCGATCCCGCCGGCCATCGCCCGCGAGCGAGTGGCGGCCGCCGCGGAGATGCCGACAGCGACGCTGACGTACGCCAGCGCGTACAGCAGCGTCACGCCGACGAACGCCGCGTAATCGCCGTACTCGAAGGCCATGTCGGGAACGAGGAGCTGCGCCACGACCGTCCCGATCACGAACGAGACCAGGAGGCCGACGAGGACGACCCCGGACCGTGCGACCAGTTTCCCGAGGACGACCGCCGACCGGTCGACGGGCGCCCCGAGCGTGAACTTGATCGTCCCGGATTCCCGTTCCCCGGCGATGGAGAGGTAGGCGGCCACGAGCGCGATCAGCGGGACCACGAGCGCGCCGCCGATCCCGAGCAGCCCCCACAGCACGTTGTAGAAGTCCGGGTTCTCCGTGTTGGTCTGCCCCCAGAAGAACACCAGCATGAACAGCGTGTACAGCGCGACGGGCGCCCAGACGAGTTTCGCCCGCCTGACGTCCAGGAAGTCCCGCTTCGCGACGGCAAGCGTGCTCATGCCGAGGGCCCTCCCGCCGGGATCTCGGGCGCGGCGTCGTCCGCCTCCGGCCGCGACGCCGTCGTCGCGCTCTGCCCCGTGTAGCGCTGGAACAGCTCCTCCAGGGACGTGTCCTCGGAGATTATGTCGGTCACCGTCGCCCGGTCGTCGACGTATCCGACAACGTCGACTTTCGTCGACGGGTCCGCGACGAGCGCGGTGATCTCGTCGCCGTTCACCCTGACGTCCCGTACGCCGTCCATGCTCCGGAGGCCACCGGTGTCGGGCACTGCGTCGACCTCGACGTCGATGCTCGTGACGCCCTCGTTCTGGTCGCGGAGGTTCTCGATCGAGTCCTGGATCGCGAGTTCGCCCCCGCTGAGGATGGCGACCCGGTCACAGACCGCCTCGACCTCGCTGAGGATGTGGCTGGAGAAGAAGACGGTCGTGCCCGAGTCGGCCTCGTCGCGGATGAGGTCGCGCATCTCCTTCATCCCCGTCGGGTCCAGTCCCGAGGAGGGCTCGTCGAGGATCAAGAGGTCAGGGTCGCCGACGAGCGCCATGCCGAGCGCGAGGCGCTGTTGCATCCCCTTCGAGAAGCTCCCGGCCCGCCGGTCGGCGGCGTCGGCGATCCCGACGGTCTCCAGGAGCGCGTCGACGTCGGCGGTCACCCCCTTGGCGTCTTCCATCCACCCGATGTGCTCGCGCGCGGTCAGTCGCTCGAACACGTCGAATCCCTCCGGGAGAACCCCCGTCCGGCGGCGGACCTGTTTCGACTCGCTCTGGACGTCGAAACCGAGCACGTCGGCGCCCCCGGCTGTCGGATCGATGAAGTTCAGGAGGACGTTGATCGTCGTCGACTTCCCGGCGCCGTTGGGCCCCAGGAAGCCGAACACCTCTCCCTCCTCGACCGTCAGGTCGAGGTCGTTTACCGCGAGGACCGAATTCTCTCCGGACCCGTACCGCTTCGTGAGTCCGGTCGTCTGGATTGCGGGCATCCTTTGGCCCGACGGCAGTCCGGGATAAGTATCTTAATATGTGATTCGAATTCCACTTCACCGAGGCGCGTGGTCGGACACAACCGTTAGGGGGACGGCACCACGATTGCCGTGCGTGATCCGACGCGTCGCGCTCCCGGGAGCGAGAGAGGTTCGCGGGACGCGCGACGGCCCGGACGACGCCGACCCGTGCGTGGTCGCGTGCCCGCCACACCCGGAGATGGGCGGGACGCGCGCGGACCCGCGACTCCGGGCCGTCGGGGAGGCGCTCGCCGAGCGCGGCGTCGCCTGCCTGCGTTTCGACTACGGCGACTGGGACGAGGGGGTCGGCGAGCGGGCGGACGCCCACACGGCGCTCGACTGGGCCGGCGAGCGGCACGACCGGGTCGCGCTTTTGGGCTACAGTTTCGGCGGGGCGGTCGCGCTCGCCACGGCGGCCGAGAGAGACGACCTGCGGGCGGTCGCAACGCTGGCTCCGGCGGCCGGATTGCCCGACGGGACCGACTCAGTCGCTTCCCTCGACGCCACGAATGCGCCGGTGCTCGTCGTCTACGGCGAGCGCGACAGGACCGTCGACTGGGAACCGGTCGTCGAGCGGGCGCGCGCGGCGGGGCACACCGTCCGTGGCGTCCCGTCGGGCCACGGGTTCGCCGGGCAGCGCGGCCGGGTCGCCGACAGCGCGGCGTCGTTTCTGGCCGACCCCGTGTGACCGTCCGATTGCGTCCAGTTTTTCCAGATGTATCCCCCAGTTTCGACATCGTTCTGGAAATATTGTGGACGAACGGCCAGTTCGATCGAGAGCTTCCGGGACATCGAACGCCTCCCGAAACGGTTTTGAGGAGCCACGGCGCACGGTCAGTATGCCGACCGAACCAGAGACAGACTACGACGAGACTCTGGGGAACAAATTCATCTTCGTCACCGGGGGCGTCATGTCCGGGCTGGGCAAGGGGATCACCGCCGCGAGCACCGGCCGTCTCCTCTCGAACGCCGGCTTCGACGTGACCGCGGTCAAGATCGACCCGTATCTCAACGTCGACGCGGGGACGATGAACCCGTTCCAGCACGGCGAGGTGTACGTCCTCAAGGACGGGGGCGAGGTCGACCTCGACCTCGGGAACTACGAGCGGTTCCTCGACATCGACATGACCTCGGACCACAACGTGACCACGGGAAAGGTCTACCGCGAGGTCATCGAGAAGGAGCGCGCCGGCGACTACCTCGGGCGGACGGTCCAGGTCATCCCCCACATCACCGACGACATCAAGCGCCGGATCCGGGAGGTCGCCGAGGGGACGGACGTCTGTCTCGTCGAGGTCGGCGGCACGGTGGGCGACATCGAGGGCATGCCCTACCTGGAGGCGCTCCGGCAGTTCGCCCACGAGCAGGACGACGAGGACATCCTGTTCGTCCACGTGACGCTGGTCCCCTACTCGAAGAACGGCGAACAGAAGACCAAGCCGACCCAGCACTCGGTGAAGGAGCTGCGCTCTATCGGCCTCCAGCCCGACGTGCTGGTCGGGCGCTGTGACGACCCGCTCGAACGCAAGACCAAGGAGAAGATCGCCCTGTTCTGTGACGTCCCCACGGACGCGGTCTTCTCGAACCCGGACGTCGAGGACATCTACCGGGTCCCCCTCGTCGTCGAGGACGAGGGGCTCGACGAGTACGTCATGTCGGAACTCGCGCTCGCCGACCGGGCGGTCCCGCCGGCCGACCGGGAGAACGGCTGGCGCGAACTCGTCACCCAGGAGCGGACGGGGAGCGTCGACGTGGCGCTGGTCGGCAAGTACGGCCTCGAAGACGCCTACATCTCCATCTACGAGGCGCTGAAACACGCCGGACTCGCCCACAACGTCAGCGTGAACACCGAGTGGATCCACTCCGAGGACCTCGCGGACGGCCACGGCGGCCAACTAGACGGGGCCGACGCCGTCGTCGTGCCGGGCGGGTTCGGCTCGCGGGGCACCGAGGGGAAGATAGAGGCCGTCCGCTACGCCCGCGAGAACGGCGTCCCCTACCTGGGGCTGTGTCTGGGCTTCCAGATGGCCGTCGTCGAGTACGCCCGCAACGTCCTGGGACTGGCGGACGCCCACTCGGCGGAGATCGACGAGGACACCCCCCACCCGGTCATCGACATCCTGCCCGAGCAGGAGGGGGTCGACGACATGGGCGGCACGATGCGGCTGGGCGCCCACGTGACCGAGATAGAGCCGGACACGCTCGCCAGCGAGATCTACGACGACACGACCTGCACGGAACGGCACCGCCACCGCTACGAGGTCAACCCCGAGTACATCGACGACCTCGAAGCGGCGGGGCTGGTCTTTTCGGGCACGTCCGGCCGCCGGATGGAGGTCCTCGAACTCCCCGACCACCCGTACTTCGTGGGGACGCAGTTCCACCCCGAGTTCCGGTCGCGCCCGACCCGGGCGAGCCCGCCGTTCGTCGGCCTGCTCGACGCCGCGCTCGCCGGCCACGACGACGTCGCGTCCGGGGAGGTCGAGGTCTGATGGTCGACGTCGACGCCGTCGCGGGGGAGGGGGTGAACTGATGGTCGACGCCGAATCGTTCATCGCCGACGCGAAGGCGGAGATCGCGGCGGAGATCGGCGATTCCCGCGCCGTCATCGCGCTGTCGGGCGGGGTCGACTCCTCGACGGCCGCCGCGCTCGCCTACGAGGCCATCGGCGACCAGCTCACCCCAGTCTACGTCGACACGGGGCTGATGCGCAAGGGCGAGACCCACGAGATCCGCGAGACGTTCGACTACATGGACTCGCTGCGGATCGTCGACGCGAAAGACCGGTTCCTCGACGAACTCGCGGGGGTCACCGACCCCGAGGAGAAGCGCCACGCCATCGGCGAGCAGTTCATCCGCGAGTTCGAAGAGGTTGCCCGCGACGTGGACGCCGACTACCTCGTCCAGGGGACCATCTACCCCGACCGGATCGAGAGCGAAGGGACGATCAAGTCCCACCACAACGTCGGCGGGCTCCCCGAGCGGATCGACTTCGAGGGCATCGTCGAGCCGATGCGCGACCTCTACAAGGACGAGGTCCGCGAGGTGGCCCGGGAACTCGACCTCGAGGAGGTCATCAGCGAGCGGATGCCGTTCCCCGGCCCCGGCCTCGCCGTCCGGATCATCGGCGAGGTCACAGGGGAGAAACTCGAAGTCGCCCGCGAGGCCAACCACGTCGTCGAGGAGGAACTCGAGGAGTACGACCCCTGGCAGGCGCTCGCGGCGGTCATCGGCAAAGCGACGGGCGTCAAGGGCGACAACCGCGTCCACGGCTGGGTGGTCGCCGTCCGCTCGGTCGACTCCCGCGACGGGATGACCGCCCGCGCCCAGGAGATCGACTGGGACACCCTCCAGCGGATCCAGTCGCGCATCACCGGCGAGAACGAGAACGTCGCCCGCGTGCTCTACGACGTGACCCACAAGCCCCCCGCCACCATCGAGTACGAGTGAGAAGCAGGCGAAACGTGAGACACATAGTCCCGGGCGTCGTCGGGGGGAGTATGCAAGCGGTGTTCGTCGGTCCCGACGAAGAGGGGCTCGTGGACGCGTTGCGCGAACAGGACGTGGACGTGCGAAGGATCGAGGGCGTCGCGGACGGGGACGCGCTCGCCGAGGCGGGAGTCGGCGACGCCGACCTCTTCGTGCTGACGGACGCAGGGCAGGCGACGGCCGTCGTCGTCGCGCGCGAGCAGAATCCGGACGTCCGGATCGTCGCATACACCGACGACTCGCTCCCCGAGTTCGTCAGCGGACAGGAAGTCCTCGCGGTCGATCCCGCCCTGCTCGGTCCCGACGCGGTCGCCGAGGAACTCACCGGCTAAGCCGGTGCCTGAGCGTCGACCGTCGACGGGGCGACTGCCGGGCGAGCGACCGCCGGCAGCAACGCCCCACGGCCCCTCACTCGATGACCGTTTCCCTGTCGTCGAGTTCGTGGTTCT
>JBDGST010000096.1:0-9704 GCA_042217365.1 Haloarculaceae archaeon | reverse complement strand
TGGATCTTCGTGGGTGTAGCGGTCGTACTCGAGTTGCGTGACGAGGTCGGCCGCGACGGTCGTCTCGTCGACGACCGCCGCGGCCTGCTCTGTCAACGGCAGTTTCCCGACCGAGAGTGGATCGATATTTTCTCGGTGCTCGTCGACTGATCGTCGGTCGCGGCTGTCTTCAGCAGCCGCAACCGGATCTGACCGGTTGTTTGTCACATCGGGGGACGACTCGTCCCCCACCGGTCACTTCACCGATTACAATCCCGTGCACGGATTCTGTCATTCGCAGCGCCACACAGGCGAGAGGAACAGGCGGTCAGTACGCCAGCAGTCGGACAGTCGGCACGGCGGCGGCCGGGCTAGTCGCGAGCGCGGCGAGCGCGGGCGGGTGGTCGATCCGGAACTGACTGCGAGCGGTCCGTCTCATACTGCCGGCTGTAAGCCTGTCGAGGATTCCGCCACATCGGGATGGCGGATATCTTTACGAAGTCCCAGCCGACAGTATCATAGTGATTACTGCGAGTCTTTACCGCTGTTACGAGCCACGTCTGTGCTATGAGCCGATGAGCCGGCGGTTTTCGACACCGTCGATGAAACTATTCGCAGTAATCACTATCAGACGTCGATGAGCGCCTCCAGGTTCCCGCCGGCGATGGCCGCTCTCTCGTCGTCGGGGACGTCCAGGCGCTCGAACACTTCGGTGTTCGTCCGCATGAAGTCGCGGCCGGCGTTGCCGCCGTAGGGGTAATCGGTCCCGAACAGGAGCTGGTCCGGGCCGAAGACTTCGTACAGCGTCCGCAACGCGGGGTCGGAGCCGTAGACGACCGTGTCGGCGTAGAACTGGGTGTAGTACTCGTCGACCGGTCGGGTCAGCTCCTCGTACCCGCCCTGGAACATCTTGGCGGTGTCCTGGAAGGCCCCGCCCTCGTGGAAGAACAGCTTCGCGCGCTCCATGAAGTGCGGGACGCTCCCGCCGCCGTGGTGGGTGACGAGCTTCAGGTCGGGGTACCGTTCGAGGAGGCCGCTGAAGACCAGCCGCGTCAGCGCCAGAGTCGTGTCGAACAGCCAGCCGAAGGCCATGTTGACCCCCCACTGGTCGGTCCAGTCGTACCAGTCGTGGACCTGGGGGTGGAGCCACAGCGGCACGTCGTACTCGGTCGCGAGGTCGTACAGCACGTGCAGTTCCTCGTCGTCGACGGGCCTGCCGTCGTAGTTTGTGAACATCTGGATCCCCGCCATGTCGAGGTCCTCGATACAGCGGCGGAACTCGGCGCCGAGGTCGTCGTGGAGGAACGGGACGGTCCCGACGGGGACGAACCGGTCGGGGTACTCGTCGGCGATCTCGCGCACCTGGTCGTTGGCCGCCCGCATCAGGTCCGCCATCGTCTCCTCGTCGGCGTGGTCGGCGGCCTCGGCGAACAGGTGCGGACCGCCGAGCATGATCACCTGCCTGTCGATCCCGAACTCGTCGAGGTCCGCGACCCGCTGCTCGTAGTCCCAGAAGCCCGCCGTCGGGTGGCGTTCCCAGGCGTAGGAGGCGTGGACGTCGCCGAGCGCCTCGTAGTACCCCTTCGGAACGACGTGTGCAAAGCTATCGATCCGCATGCGTCCAGTTCGATGGAGACCGCCCTATACCTGGTTGTGCAGATGACAGGTTTTTATCCGTCGGCCGCTGGCTCCGGAAACCGGAATTCGGGCGGCGATAGCGCCCGAACGCGTGGTCGATCCCGCCGAGCGGATCCTCGGCTACGCCGGGGACGACCTGCTCGGCCGGTCGTGGGAGGCGATCGTCCCCGAGTCCGACCGAGACGCGGACGACGAGGTCGCCGCCATCTTCTCGCAGTTCCGTGACGTCACCGAGCGCCGGTGGCGCGAGCGGCGGTTCGAGGCGATCTTCAACAACACGTACACGTTCGTCGGGCTACTGGAGCCGGACGGCACCGTTCTGGAGGCCAACGACACGGCCCTCTCGTTCGGCGGGCTGGACCGCGAGGACGTCGTCGGGGACCCGCTCTGGGACACCTACTGGATCGAATCGAACCGCGACGCCGTGATCGACTTCTCGGTCCGGCCCGTCACCGACGAGCGGGGCGAAGTGACGCTGCTCGTGCCCGAGGGGGGGAGGTCACCGAACGCAAACGGCACGTGCGGCGGCTGGAGACGCTCGTCGACAACCTCCCGGGGATGGTCTACCGGTGCCGGAACGAGCGCGGCTGGCCGATGGAGGACGTCGAGGGCGAGGTCGAAGCCCTCACGGGGTACTCGCCGGCGGAGATCGAGCGCAGTGACCGGCTGTACGGCGAGGAAATCGTCCACCCCGACGACCGGGAGGACGTGTGGACCGCCGTCCAAGAGGCCGTCGACGACAGCGAGCCGTTCGAGGTCACCTACCGGATCCGCACCAAAGAGGGGACCACGAAGTGGGTCTGGGAGCGGGGTCGAAGCGTCGCCGCGGACGACAGAGAGATTCTGGAAGGCTTCGTCACCGACGTCACCGAACGGACGGACACGCTGAGACGCGACTGACAGCGGTCCTGCCGGGAGCCGGGGCGTCCCCCCGGTGCTCACCTAGAACGCGCGGGACACGAACTGTAGCACCGATTACCGAACGGGGGCGGACGCCCGTCGAACGGCCGCATCGCGGGGTCACCCGCCACCGGGGGTTTATGTGTTCGTACCGCTAACACCGACTATTCGATGGCCTCGGAACCAGACGAGATGGCAGACCAGGGCAAACTCCTGTTCGGAGCGGGCTTCGTGTTCGGCGTGATGACGACTCTCGTCATGCTGGGGGTCGTACTGGTGGTCACCGTCCGGAGCCGGGCCGACGTCACGCTCACCCAGTCGTCGCTCCTGGCAACGCTGGTCGGCGGCGTCGTCTTCACCGGTATCGTCGGGATCGGTCTCTATTATCTCGCGTTCCCCGACAACCGGACGCGGTTCGCCATCGACCCCGGGCAGTTCGGTATCGACGAGGAAGAGTAGCGAGGCCGACCAGCGGGAGGCCTCGAAGAGTGTGAGCGGCGAAGCCGCGCAACTTTTGTCGTCCCTGCCCGTTCCAGAGGCATGGCCGAGTTCGACCCGGAGAAGTTCGAGGACAAGTACGAGCACTACTTCCCGGAGCTCCAGCGGGCGTACAAGCAGGCGTTCGACACGATGAACGACACGTACGACTCCGAACTGGTCCACGCGATCGACCAGCAGGTGCTGGGCGAGAGCGAGCCGTTCTACGAGGGCGACGGCGAGTTCCGGGTGGAACTCCCGGAGGACCCGACCGACCGACTCTCGGGGGTGATCGCGGCAGAGGAGAAGCTGACCGCGGTCCTCGACCGGTACGTCGACGAGATCGAACGCGAACTGCGCGCCGTGTTCGGGTTCGAGGACTGAGACGGACCGCTGTAACGATCTGCCGGGACGACCGCACGACCCCGTGTGGTCGATCCGGGACTGGCCGACAGCGAGCAGCGTGAGCGGGCCCCGACGGGGACCGTCCGTGCCCCAGAGCCGGACTTCGTATCAGAACACGTGAATTTAAATACGACCGGGATGAAGCCGGGCGCGATGGGGCTGTCGGACATCGCGGCGGGGGTGGAGACAGTCGACGAACAGCGCGACCGGGGGGTCGCGACCGTCGACAGGACCGCGGACGAGCTGGCCGACCGGCTGGGGCCGTACGGGGCGGAGTTGCCCTGTGAGCCGGCGGTCGCGGCGACGCTCGTCGAGGCCTACGCCGCGGGGAAAAGCGTCGGCGACGCGGCGCGGGCAGCCGAGCTGTCGCCGACCGACGGCGGGAAGGTGCTGCACCTGTTCGGCGAGTCCGTCTCGCCGGTCGGTCCGGTCGGCCGGGACGTCGTGCGCGACTGGCTCGACGGGCGCCTCCCGCGCACGGAGGCGGTCGAACTGGCCGGCGTGACCGAGCGGGAGTTCGCGCTCGCGGTCTACGTCGAGTCACACGACCCGATCCCGGGCGCCTGCGAGGCCGTCGAGGGGGCGCTCGCGCCCGACGGCGACGCGACCGTCGAGAAGCGCGACGCGCTGGGCGAGACGATGAGCGACGTGGGCGAGTTGCTCTGACGGGGGAACCCCCGAAAGCCCTCGCACCGCTCGCGGTCGCTGAGCGGGATATTCTCGCTCCCGCCGGTCGCTCGAATAGCGCCCGCTCAGACGACTGCGCTCGCTCGCGGGTCACTCCGTTCCCCGCTCGCGTGTCGAGGCGCTCCCTGCGGTCGCGCCTCGCCCGCCGCGAGCGGCGCTCGCCCTTTCGATCCGCCAGGGGACGCCGGACCGCAGCCACGCACCTCCCCAGCCGATTCCCTCGGTCGCACCGCTCCCTCGGTCATCCCTCGCACGGTGTCGTCGCGCGATGAACCGCGCGACAGCGCGCGCCGAACCCCGCGATAGTGGGCCAACCGCGCGACAGCGTGCGTCGCCCGCGTCTGCCAGCCCGTCCGACCACGAACCAGGCGGAGCGCTCGGGCCGTCACCGGCGTCACGAATCCCGCCTCACCTCGGTACGCCTTTGGGAGACGAGCGAGAAGGCGCGGACATGAACCACGACCGGTCACGCGACCTGTACGACCGCGCGCTGTCGGTGCTGCCGGGCGGCGTCAACTCGGCCGTCCGGGCCGCCATCGAACCGTACCCCTTCTTCGTGGAGCGGGGCGACGGCGGCCACGTGATCGACGCCGACGGCAACCGCTACGTCGACTGGGTGATGGGCCTGGGCCCGCTCCTGCACGGCCACGACCTGCCCGAACCCGTCATTGCGGCCGTCCAGTCGCACGTCAGCGACGGGCCGGTGTTCGGCGCCCCGACCGAGGTCGAGGTCGAACACGCAGAGTTCGTGGCCCGACACGTCCCCTCCGTCGAGATGCTCCGGTTCGTCAACTCCGGGACGGAGGCCACCGTGTCGGCCTGCCGGCTCGCCCGCGCGGCGACCGGGCGGGACAAGATAGTCGTCATGCAGGGCGGCTACCACGGCGCCCAGGAGACCACGCTCGTCGAGGGCGAGTTCGACCGCGTCGAGCCGTCGAGCCCGGGCATCCCCGACTCCTTCGCCGAGCACACGCTCGCGGTGCCGTTCAACGACGAGGCGGCCGCGGCGACCGTCTTCGAGGAGCACGGCGAGGACGTCGCGGCCGTGCTCGTCGAGCCGGTCCTGGCGAACATGGGCATCGTGCCGCCGGTCGAGGGCTACCACGAGACGCTCCGGGACCTCTGTACCGACAACGGCGCGCTCCTGATATTCGACGAGGTCATCACGGGCTTCCGCGTCGGCGGCCTCCAGTGCGCCCAGGGGAAGTTCGGCGTCGAACCGGACCTGACGACGTTCGGGAAGCTCGTCGGCGGCGGGTTCCCGGTCGGCGCCATCGGCGGCTCGGCCGAACTGATGGAGATGTTCACGCCGGCGGGCGACGTGTTCCAGGCCGGCACCTTCTCGGGCCACCCGGTCACGATGGCCGCCGGGCTCGAATCGCTGCGGTACGCCGCCGAGAACGACGTCCACGACCACATCCACGGCCTCGGCCGGCAGTTGCGCGAGGGGCTGCAGGAGGTCGTCGCCGACCAGGCGCCCGAGTACACCGTCGCCGGCGTCGACGGCATGTTCAAGCTGCTGTTCTCCCGGGAGGCGCCCGACTCGTTCGACGGCCACTGCGAGGCCGGGTGTCGCCAGCGCGAGGCCTGTCCGCGCTTCGAGCACTGCCCGAAGAACGGCGGCGACGTGAAGTCCGGCCAGACAGACCGCTGGCGGCGCGTCTTCTGGGAGGAGATGAAAGAGCGGGGCGTGTTCCTCTCCCAGAACCAGTTCGAGGCCCAGTTCGTCACCGGGGCCCACACCGAGGACGACGTCGAGGAGACGCTGGAAGCCTACAAGGAAGCGCTGTAGCGGGCGAAGGACCGGACACAGAGGGGGCCAGCCGGGCGAACGGGCGCGGTGAGGGCGTGACGAACGGCCAGTATATTCATATATCGGCCGGGCGATACCTCGGGGGATAGAGCAATGGCAGACATCGAGACCGACGGTCTGACCAAGTTCTACGGCGACGTCCGGGGGGTCGAGGACCTCTCGTTCTCGGTCGAGGAGGGGGAGGTGTTCGGCTTCCTGGGGCCGAACGGCGCCGGCAAGACCACGACCATCCGGACGCTCATGGGCTTCCAGGACCCGACCGGCGGGACCGCGACAGTGCTGGGGGCCGACATCAGGGACGACGCGGCGCTCCGCGAGGTACGCTCGAACGTGGGGTACCTCCCGAGCGAGCCGAGCTTCAACGAGAACGTCACCGGCCGTCGGCTCCTGTCGTACCACGGAGCGCTCCGCGGCGACGTCCGGAGCGACGAGATGCTCGAACTGTTCGACCCGCCGCTGGACCGAAAGGTCCGGGAGTACTCCCGCGGGAACAAGCAGATGCTCGCCATCGTCACGGCGTTCATGCACGACCCGGACCTGCTCATCATGGACGAGCCCACCTCCGGGCTCGACCCGCTGAAACAGGAGCGACTCCACGAGTTCGTCCGGGGCGAACAGCAGCGCGGGAAGACATTCTTCTTCTCCAGCCACGTCCTCAGCGAGGTCCGGAAGGTCTGTGACCGCGTCGCCATCATCCGCGAGGGCCACCTCGCCGAACTGGAGAACGTCGAGGCCCTCCTCGACCGCAGCGGGAAGACCGTCCGGGTCCGCGTCCGGGACGGCGTCGACGCCGACGAGTTCGGCTTCGACGGCGTCCACGACGTCGAGATCAGTGGCGGCGGGGACGGCGGCGCCGACGGCTCGGCTCCGGGCACGGGACGCGACGGCGCCGACCCTCCGACCGCGGGCGCCGACGGAGCGACGGCGGTTTCGTTCACCTACACGGGGGCCTACGAGCCGCTGCTCCGCCGGCTCCTGGAGTACGAGCTGCTCGACCTGACAATCGAGGAGGCGCCGCTCGAAGAGGTGTTCATGCGCTTCTACGGCGACGACCCCACGGAGACGGTCGAGCGCGTCGAGAACGGCGACCCCGTCGAGGACGACGGCGACGCCGAAGACCGGCAGACGGAGCCGACCGATGCTTGAGACGACCCGCTTCGAGGCCGAGCAGCTGGTGCCCGCCTCGGCCGTCATCGGGGCGAGCCTGGCCGCGTTCGGCGGACTGATGACCCTCGTCGCGCCCGGCATCCTCGGGGACGTCGACGTGGACGCGCTGCTCGCACAGTACCCGCCCGGCGTCGTCGAGACGCTCGGGCTCGAACAGATGGGGACGATGGAGGGATTCGTCGCGATCGAACTCTACCAGTACGTCTGGCTGCTCGGCCTCGGGGCGTACTTCGCCTACAGCGCCGCCGGGACCATCGCCGGCGACGTCGAGGACGGGCGGATGGACACCCTGCTGGCGGCGCCCGTCTCCCGGCGCCGGCTCCTCGTCGAGAAGTACCTCGCGCTGCTGGTGCCGATCCTCGTCGTGAACGTCGTCGTCTTCGTCACCGTCTACGGGGCCGCCGCGTTCGTCGACGAGCCCCTCTCGGCGGCCGACCTCGCCGTGGTGCACGCCGTCTCGGTGCCGTACTTCCTGGCCTGTGCCGCGTTCGGGATGCTCGCGTCGGTCGCCGCCCCCCGCCGCCTCGTCGCGGAGGGCGTCGCGGCCGGCGCCGTCGTCGGGACGTTCCTCCTGGAGTCGCTCGTGAGCCCGACTGACGTCGCCTGGCTCGGCGCGGTCGCCCCGATGCGGTACTACGACCCGCTCTCGATCCTCACCGCGAGCGAGTACGACCCCGCGGGGGCGGCGATCCTGCTCGGCGCCGCCGCGGTCCTCCTGGCGGCGAGCGCCCGGCTGTTCGCGGAGGTGGACGTCCGATGAGTCGACCGTTCGCGGAGGTGAACGTCCGATGAGCGCCGAAACGGGGGGAACGGCCACCGACGCGAGCCCCGGCGACGGCGCGCTCGTCGCGGTGGCGCGCTTCGAGGGGCGCAACCGCCTCACGATCACGGGCGTCATCGCGGTCCTGTTCGCGCTGTTCGGGGGCATGTACGTCTGGCTCGGGCCGCAACTGGTCGCCGGCGACGCCATGCAGGACCTGCTGGACGCGATGCCGGCGGTGCTGACGGAGCTGTTCGGGTTCGAGAGCCTGACGTCGATGGAGGGGCTGCTCGCCAGCGAGTTCTACACGTTCGGCTGGATCGTCGGCCTCGCCGGGTACCTCGCGTACTCCGCCGCCGGGACCGTCGCCGGCGACCTCAGGGACGACCGGATGGACACCCTGCTGGCCGGGCCCGTCTCGCGGCGGGGCGTCCTCCTCGGCAAGTACCTCGCGCTCCTGGTGCCGGTCCTCGCGCTCAACGTCGTCGTCCCGGCGGGGCTGTACGCGGCGTCGGTCGCGGTCGGCGACCCGCTCGCGGTCGAACCGCTCGTGGTCGTCCACCTGCTGTCGATCCCGTACCTCCTGCTGTGGGGCGCCGTCGGGCTGTTTCTCGGCGTGACCGTCCGCCGCGGCCGGACCGCCGGCCGGATCGCGCTCGGGCTGGTGCTCTTCGGCTGGATCTTCGAGTCGGTCGTCAGCGTCACCGACTACGCGTGGCTCGGGGCCGTCTCGCCGATGCGCTACTTCGACCCGCCGGCCGCGTTCGTCCACGGGACCTACGACGTGGCGGGCGCCGGACTGCTCGCGGTCGTCGCGGTCGCGCTCGTGGCCGCCAGCCAGGCGTGGTTCCGCCGGCGGGACCTCTGACCGCGGGTCGCGGAAACCGCCCGGTGACTCGCGCGTCGCGCCGCCGGGTGCCGCCCCGGGCGGCCCCGGACCGCCGGAACGACGAGCGCGGGACCGGCAGCTTTTCCCCCGGCGCTCGCGGGGACACGGATATGGGAGCCGAAGACGAGCGTCGACTCTACGGCGAGCGCCGCGCGGAGACGGTCGCGTACCTCGCGGCGGGGCAGGGCGTCGCGACGGTCCGGGTCGGGGGCGACCAGGTCGGGCGGTTCGGACTCGCCCACCGCTGTCGGGCCCGGGACGTCGCGACCGCCGAGGGCACCGTCTACGTCGCCGCCGACGACGGGATCCTGGTCGGTCCCGGCGAGGCCGGCGGCGACGGCAGGGACAGCGCGGGCGCCCCGTCCGACTCCGACGGATTCCGCCCGCTGGGGTTCGACGGGGCCGCAGTGGCCGTGACGACTCGCGCCGACGCCGTCCTCGCCGCCGACAACGACGGAGCGGTCTCGCGCTACCGCGACGGCGCGTGGGAGCCGGTCGGCGGCGTCGGCGAGGTGCGGGCGCTGTCGGGCGACCTCGTGGCCGCGAGCGACGGCGTCTACCGCGTCGACGGCGACGAACTGGTGGGCGTCGGCCTCTCGGACGCCCGCGACGTCGCGGCCGACGGCGTCCCGCTTGCGGCGACCGGCGACGGCCTCTACCGCCTCGGTAACGGGTGGCTGTGCGAGCGCGAGGGGCGGTTCGCCGTCGTCGCCGCGGCCACCGACGCCACCGAGCGCGTCCACGCGGCGACCGACGAGACGCTGTTCGCCCGCGACGACGGCGGGTGGCGACCGGTCGACCTCCCGGTCGAGGAACCCGTCGTCGACGTCGCGTACGGCCAGGGCGTCTACGCCGTCACGCGCCGCGGGACCTTCCTCACCCGCGCCGACCCCGAGGCGACCGCCGACGGGACCGGCGGCTGGCGCCACCGGTCGCTCGGCCTGCCCGACGCGGCTGCCGTCGCGGTCGCGTAACGGGGACCGACTCGG
>JBDGST010000010.1:0-9708 GCA_042217365.1 Haloarculaceae archaeon | reverse complement strand
CCAGGGTGTTGATCTCGTCGACGAACAGCACGCCCTTGTTGGCCTTGTGGATGGCGCCCGCTTCCACGCGGTCGTGGCTGGGCGTCTCCATCCCGCCCGACTGGAACGGGTCGTGACGGACGTCGCCCAGCAGCGCGCCGGCGTGGGCGCCGGTGGCGTCCTCGAAGGGCGCGGTGTTCTGGTTCGCGTTGTCGACCAGCAGGTTCGGGATCATCGAGTCGTTGCCCCGCGACCCGTAGCGGAACGCGAGGTAGACGACGCCCGCCGCCAGGATGCCCAGGAGCACCGACCCCTGGATGAGGAGGGCGTACCCGATGATGATCGCGATGATGATCCACATCAGGAACGACCGCATCTGGTTGCGCTTGCGGGCCTCCTCCTTGTGGGCGTCGACGATCTGCTCGCCCTTGCCCGCGGGAACGGTCCGGATCTTGGGTTCGTTGCCGTCGTCGGGGTTGTGATAGACGAGGACGTCCTGGAGTTCCTCCTTCGGGAGGAGCTGGCTCATCGCCTTCGCGAGCATCGACTTGCCGGTCCCGGGCGAGCCGATCATCATCACGTGCCGGCGCTGCTTGGCCGCCTTCTGGACCACGTCACGGGCGTGGTCCTGTCCGATGACCTGGTCGACCAGCCGGTCCGGAACCTCGATGTCGGCCGTCGAGTCGACGTTGATGCCACCCAGCAGGTCCTCGTCGGCGTTCTCGACGACCGCTTCGTCGGTGTCGAGGCCGACGTCGCTACCGAACTCGTCGTCCCCGCCGCTCTCGACGCCTTCCGCGCCGGGGGCGTCGGGATCGTCGGATTCGGGGGCCTCGCCCGTCTCCTCCGCCCCGTCCGCCTCCACCGCGGACGAATCGTCGGTGTCTATATTCTCGCTCATACAAACGTTTCTGACAACCGAAGCCAGGCACTGTCGATTGATATACTTTCTCCCCCGCGCACCGCTGACGAGCGGGAAAATCGCAGTACAGCGGCGGTACGGACGGATGCCGGCGGACGGCGGTCCGTCCCGCGGCGTTTAATTACGAGGGCCCGCGAATGATGGATATGATCCGCGGGTTCTACATCGGCCGCTTCCAGCCGTTCCACAACGGCCACCGGGCGATGGTCGACCACATCGTCGACGAGGTGGACGAACTGGTGCTGGGCATCGGGAGCGCGGACATCTCGCACACGACCCGAAACCCGTTCACCGCCGGCGAGCGCGTCATGATGTGCACGAAGGCCGTCCGCGAGTTCGACCTGCCGACGTACGTCGTCCCGATCGAGGACATCGACCGCAACGCCGTCTGGGTCAGCCACATCCGGAGCATGGCGCCGGACTTCGACCGGGCGTACTCGAACAACCCCCTCGTCATCCAGCTGTTCGAGGAGGCGGGCATCCCCGTCCACCAGTCCCCGATGTTCGACCGCGAGCGACTGGAGGGGACCGACATCAGGCGGCGGATGCTCGACGGCGACGACTGGCGCGACCGCGTCCCCGGCGTCGTCGTCGACGTCATCGAGGAGGTCAACGGCGTCCAGCGCCTCCAGACCGTCGACGAGGACGACATCTCCGAGCGCTGGCAGGAAGCCGACGAACAGTGACCGGCCGACAGCCGCCGTCCCGCCGGCGCTGTTCGCGGTCGAACCCGCGTTTTCCCGGTTCCCGGTAGAACCCGGCGTTTTCGACGTCTCCATGGACCGTTTCTCGCCCCGTCGCAGGTCTGGAGCGGCGTAGTCACTCGGCGACCGGAACGGCGAAATAAGTCCGCGACTGAACGGCGAAATCGCCTGACGGCGAGAACGGCGACGCCGTCGGGAGGAGGTGGAACGGTTCGATTCGAGGGGTGGAGAGCGGTTCGGCGAGGGGCGACTACCGATCGCTTAGCTCGCGGAGATGACGTCGTCGATGCGGACGATCATCGTCGCGGCCTCGGTGGCGGACTCGACGGCCTCGTGCTTGACGGCGGCGGGGTCGAGGACGCCCAGTTCGACGGGGTCGTCGATGACGCCGGTCTGGCCCTCGGAGATGATGCCGGCGATGCCCTCGCTCTCGTGCTCGGCGCGCAGGTCGACCAGCGCGTCGATGGGGTCCATGCCGGTGTTCTCCGCGAGCGTCCGCGGGAGCACGTCGACGGCGTCGGCGAAGGCCTCGACGGCGAGTTGCTTGCGGCCCTCGACGCCGGCGGCCTCGTCGCGGACGTAGTTCGCGATGGCTATCTCGGTGGCGCCGGCCCCGGGGACGACGCCGCCCTCGTCGAGCGCGGCGGTCACGACGTCCAGCGCGTCCTCGAGGACGCGCTCGAGCTCGTCGGTGACGTGCTCGGTGCCGCCGCGGGCGAAGACGGTGACGGCCTCGCCGGCGTCGCCGTCCTCGACGAAGGTGAGGAACTCGTCGCCGTACTTCTCGACGGAGACCTCGGTGGCCGTGCCCAGGTCCTCGGCTTCGAGTTCCTGGACGGCGGCGACCCGCGAGAGACCGGTCGCGTAGGCCAGCTCGTCGCCGTCGCTGTCGTCGACTTCGAAGGCGGTGACGCCGTTCTTCGCGAGGACCGCGGTCACGTGGTCCGCGATGTCGCCGTCGACGAACAGCACGTCGACGCCCAGGTCGACCACGTGCTGGGCGTACTCGTTCAGCTCGTCGTGCTCGGCGTCGATGGCCGCGTTGAGGTCGTCGACGTTGGTGACGTTGTACTCGGCGTCGATGTTCGCCTCGCGGACGTCGATGTCGTCGTCGACGAAGGCGATCGACGGGTCCTCCTGGCGGAGGGGCATGTTGTCGTGGACCGGCTCCTCGTCGATGAGGACGCCGTCGACCAGGCGCGTCGCGCTGGACGAGGACCCGGTCTGGGTGTACACCGAGACGTTGTCCCGGGCGACGTTCCCGTTGTCGGAGACGCGGCGGACGGCCTCGACGACCGTCTCGGCGAGCTTCTCGGCGGAGACGTCGCCGGTGCCCTTGCCGGTCATGCTCGACTTGGCGACCGTCGCCAGGACCTCGTCGTCGAGTTCCTCGTCGAGTGTGACCTCGTCGACGGCGTCGTGAGCGAGCTTCGCGGCCTCGTAGTAGCCCTCGACGATCGTCGTCGGGTGGACGTCGTCCTCCAGCAGGTCCTCGGCCTTCGAGAGGAGCTCGCCCGCGAGGACGGCCGCCGTTGTGGTGCCGTCGCCGACCTCGTCCTCCTGGGTCTCGGCGACCTCGGAGATCATCTGGGCCGCGGGATGCTCGATGTCCATCTCGTCGAGGATGGTGGCGCCGTCGTTCGTGATGACGACGTCGCCGCTGTCCGAGACGAGCATCTTGTCCATCCCGCGCGGGCCCAGCGTGGTCCGTACGGACTCGCTGACGGCCTTGCCGGCCGTGATGTTCGAACTCTGTGCGTCTTCGCCACTCGTGCGCTCGACGTCCTCGTCGAGAATGAACATGGGCTGTCCGCCCATGCGTCGCTGACCAGATGACATAGTGGGTTCATTGAAATCATCGTTAGCGGTTCTATATAATTGTTGTGATGCGGCCGGGCCAACGGCGCCACGACGTGTGTGACACAACAGCACGGAGTCGCCGCCGGGATCGTTTAAGTACCCGTGCTGAGGCGGTCGTGGCGGGCGGACGCCGACAACCGTTTTAGGCAGGTCCCCGCATAGGCAGGTGAATGCTAGAGTTGGAGCACGGGTTCCGGGTGGTCGACGTGCACGCGCGGCTGGAGCCCGCGACCGGTCGCCGGCCTCGCGAGGGACTCGGCGACCCGGAGCGACTCGAACGGGAGATGCACCAGGCGGGGGTCGTACGGTCCGTCGTGTCGCCGGGACACCGCGACGGGTCGTATCTGAAGGCGAACAACGCCATCGCGCGGATGAGCGTCGAGCGGCCGTTCGTCGCAGTCGCGCGGGTCAACGGGGCGCGCGACCCGTCGAGCACGCCCGCCGCAAGGCTCCGGAACCTCACCGCGAGCCGGGCGGACCACCACACTTCGCCCGCCGACGTCGAACAGTACGCCTACGACGACCGGTTCGTCGGGTTCAAGCTCCACCCCGCGCGCGACGGCCTCCCGGACGAGGAAGTCCTCGAACAGCTCGACGCCGTGGGGCTGCCGACCATCGTCCACGGCGGGCAGGGATTCCCGCCGGCCGCCGTCGAGGCGACGCTGCTGGAGTACGACTTCCCCGTCGTGCTGGCACACTTCGGCGGCTACCCGCTCGACCACGACCTGATGGACCGGAGCATCGACCTGCTCGACTCGGCCGACGAGCTCTACCTCGACACGAGCTTCGTCCGGTTTCGGGACCACCTGGAGCGGGCCGTCATGGAGCACCCCGACCGCGTGCTCTTCGGGAGCGGTGCGCCCGCGGCCCACCCCAACGTCGCGGTCATGGAGGTGCTGACCCTCGACGTCCCGGAAGACGCCATGCGGAAGGTCTTCTCGAAGAACCCGGGGCGCGTCATCGAAGCGCTCACGCCCGCCGGCCAGTGACCGTCACCCGGCAGTGAGAGCGGCCCTCTCCGTCGAAAGCCATACCGGACAGTGCGAGCGGCCCTCTCCGTCGAAAACCATGCCGGACAGTGCGAGCGGTGGCGGTCCCTGAACGGCGGATGCTCACTGGGGTAGGACGCCCTCGGTCCGGTACACCGCGACGGCGCGGTCGGACCGGACCGACCGGCCGTTCGGGTTCCGCCGGGGCGTCCGGTCGAGCGTGCGCGCCCACAGCCCGTCTTTCGTCCCCGCGACGAGGCCGCGGACCACGTCCCGACCGGTCCCCAGCCAGTCCGAGGCCGTCCACTCGCCCCGTGCGACCTCGCGTAGCGACCCGAGGGCGTCCCTGACGGGCGAGCCGACGAGCCGTCCGACGACGCCGGGGCGAACGCCGTAGTTTTTCACCAGGGAATAGGCGAGCGAGCGGTACTGCCACCCGTAGTCGGCGTCGCGGCTGCCCCCGTCGGCGCCGAGCTCGGTGGAGACGCTCATGTCGGGCCGCCACGTCACGGTGCGGTCGAGCGCCGGGAGTCGGTGAGCCAGGTCGCGGGCGCTCCCGGTCTCCAGGTACTCGTCGAACCCGTCGAGCGCGTCGAGCGCCGTCCGGCGGACGGCGACGTTCCCGGCGTTGAAATAGTCCACCTCGCGACCGCCGACCCTCTCGGATTCGAGGCGATCGGCCGTCACGCCGCCGCGCAACTGCTCGCGGACGGGCCCGGTCGCCACGTCCGCCTCCGCCAGCCCCGCGGCGACCGCGTCGGTCCACTCCGCGGTCACCGAGAGCCCCGGGTCGACGAACGCGACCGCGTCGCCGCTCGCGTGCTCGATGCCCGCGTTGCGCGCGGCGGCGACCTCGCGGTCGGCGGTCTCGACGAGCACGTCCACGTCCCCGCGCTCGCGCACCATCCCGGTCGTCCCGTCCGTCGAGGGCCCGTTGACCACGACGACCTCCTCCCCGGGGGCGTGGTCGGCGAGGGCGTCCAGCGTCCGAGCGAGTTGCTCCCGGTTGTCGAGCGTCGGTACGATCACCGAGAGCTGCATACCCGAGTCATCACCCCCGACGCGTAAAAATGCCGCGCAACGGCCCCCGACCGTACCGACGCCCGAAACCGGGAGATAGCGGCCGTCTACTCGACCGTCGCGTTCCAGTAGGAGATGGAGGACAGGCGGTCCCCGACCGCGGTTCCGGCGACGGTCTCCTCGGCGCGCCGGACCGCGTTCGCGGCCCCGCCGGGGAGTTTCCGGTAGAGGCCGAAGGGGACGATGAACTCGTGGTGCGTGCTCTCGAGGGAGAGCCCCGCGGCGTCGAGCATCCGGCCGACCTCCCGGCGCGAGTAGAGCCGCGAGCCCATCGGGAGCGCCCAGTTGTACAGCGACCGGCCGGAGAATCGGTTGTACGTGTCGAAGACGACCTGCCCCTTCGAGACGCGGGCCATCTCCGTCAGGTACTTCGTCGGCGTGTCCGCGAGGTGGAAGAAGCGAACGCCGAACACGGCGTCGAAGTGGTCGTCCGGGAACGGTAGCCTCGCGGCGTCGCCCCGGAGGAGAGCCATGTGGTCGGCGACGCCCGCCCGGCGCGCCTTCTCCCGGCCCTCCCCGAGCATCGGCGCCGAGATGTCTAGCCCGACGACGTCGGCGCCCCGGTCGGCCAGCAACACCGTGAACCGACCGGTGCCGCACGCGATCTCAAGCACGTTCTTCCCCTCGACGGGTTCCAGCGCGTCGAGCACCGCCGACTTCTCCAGCCGGTCGGTGAGCCGACCGCCGCCCCGCGAGAACCGCTTGTCCTCGTAGGACTCGACGACGGTCTCTTTCTGATACCACTCCTGGCCCTTCACGAGTGTCCGAATCTGGTTAGTCGGGGCACAAAAGCGTACTGAAGACCGACGGGACCGCGACCCGGAACGAACCGACCCGGCGGGGTCGCGCCGCCGTCGCCGACACCGCCGAACGAGCGCTCCGGCGTCCCCGAACGTCACCCGTCTCACCCGGCTCGAAACACCTTTGATATCCTTATATGGTCTGTATTGTTTGGTCACCCATATAGCCAAGTTTTACCAGCATCCTGCCGCGAGCGAGTGGTATGAGCACGAGTAAGGCGGTCGACGACGCGCAGCCCACGGACCCGTTCACGGACGCCGAGTTCCGCGAGCGCCTCAAGGAGCTCCCCCCGAGCGCGAAGCTCGTCGCGAAGGTACTGGAGACGGACGCGCCCCTCTCGCAGGGCCAGCTGGTCGACGAGTCGCTGCTGCCCGACCGGACGGTCCGGTACGCCCTCAACAGGCTCGAGGAGTCGGAGCTGGTGGGGTCCCGGTACAGCTTCCGCGACGCGCGCAAACAGGTCTACTATCTCGAACACTGATACGGACCGTTGTAATTCGTTACCGCGATGCCGGAGGAGATCGGCCCGTGCGGGTCGCGAACCCACCAGTGTTCGATAGCCCTGTCGAAAATGGTTACAACGGTCCGTATGAGCGGCCGTCGCGGGGGAGTCTCCGGACGCCGCGCCGCTCCCGATCTCCGGTCGCTGAGGGGGTAGCGGTGGGGGCGGCACCGGACCGCTCGCCCGAATTGACAGTCGCGCGCTGATGCTGCCGATCCGTCGATAGTAGACGACGCCCAGCCGACGGGACCCGCGCTCTGTCGAGAGCAGGCGACGGCCGGCCGACGGCGCGCGAGAGCCGTGCGTTTTTGCGCCGGGTGGTCCAACGCCCGGGCATGAATTACCTCGACCTGCTGATCGGCGCCAGCGCGAGCCAGCGCCTGGTGGTGATCGGAACCGTGGTCGTGTACGTTGCGCTCGCCGCGAGACGGCCGGCGGCGGCCCGCGAGAGCGCCGCGGGCGGCCTCCGGCGGTTCGCGCGACTGGGCTCGCTCATCGTCGCCGCCCTCTTGCTCGCGAGCGCGGTCCAGACGCTACTTCCGGCGGCTCTCGTCCGGAGCTACCTGGGCGAGGCGGCGGGCCCGCCGGGCGTGCTCCTGGCCGGCTTCGTCGGCGGCGCCCTCCCGGGCGGCCCCTACGCCGCGTACCCGATCGTCCGCGGGATCGCCGACCAGGGCGCCGGCCTTCCGGCCGTCGTCGCGATGGTCACCGGCTACGGCGCGATCGGCCTGGCCCGCCTGCCCTACGGGCTGGTCTTCTTCGACGCCCGGACCGTCGCGACGCGGGTCGCCGTCGGCGTCGCCGGGACCGCGCTCGTCGCCGGAACGGCGGTGGTCCTCCTGTCATGAGCCGGGCCGTCGAACTCGTCTTCGGCCGCAGCCGGGGACAGCAGGTCGTCGTCGGGACCACCGTCGTCGTCTACGCCTGGCTGGTCGTCACCGACCCCGCCGCGGCGGCCGCGAGCGCGCGCCGCGCCGCGGGGACGTTCGCCCGGCTGTTCACGCTCGTCGTCGCGTCGCTCCTGCTGGCGAGCGCGGTGGAGGAACTGCTCCCCGAGGAGGCGGTGACCCGGCACCTCGGCGCGGGCGCCGGTCTCGGGAACACGGTGCTCGCCGGACTGGCCGGCGGTGCCCTCTTCGGCGGCCCGTTCGCGACCTACCCGATCATGCAGAGCGTCCGGCGCAGCGGCGCCGGGTACGCCGCCCTGCTGGCGATGTACGTCGGCTACGGCGCGATCGGGCTCGCCCGGGTCCCGTTCGGGCTCGTCGTCTTCTCGCCCGAGGTGGTCGCGCTCCGCCTGGCGTTCGCCGTCGGGTTCACCGTCGTCGCCGCGGTCGCGATCTGGGCCCTGGTCCCCGAACGCGACGTCGACCTCCCCGAACGCGCGGAGGTCTGAGCCCCCTTCGTTCCTCCCCGGACCCGCGGAGGCCTGAGCCCCCTTCGTTCCTCCCCGGCTTGTACCGCCGACGGACCGCGGCCCCTTTTGCCGGCCGAGCCGAACGGCCCGCCATGGAGAGCCTCGAAGCCGAACTCGACCGGGCGCGGGAACTGGACGTCGACGCGCTCGCCGACGCCGTCGAATCGATCGGCTTCGAGTGCACCCGCTGTGGCGCCTGCTGCAAGGCGGTGGACGGCTGCGGGGACGCGACCGGAGACGCCGGTGACAGCGAGGGTACCGCGACCGGAGACGCCGGAGACAGCGGGGACGCCGAAACCGGAGACGCCGGAGACGACGGGGACGCCGAAACCGGAACCGGCGACGCCCACGACCACGTCGCGACTGTCTTCCCGGACGAAGTGCGCCGGTTGCAGGCGGCCGCGGCCTGCCCCGGCGACGAACCGTACGACTGGCGCGACGTCGCCCGGCCGATGCCGTGGGGGCTACGCGAGGAGTCGGACGGCCGGGCGGGAGAGACCTTCGAGTGGTCGCTCGCGACCGACGACTGCGGCGACTGCCGGTTCTACGCCGAGGACGACGGCACGGGGCGGTGCACCGTCCACGCCGACCGGCCGCTGGTCTGTCGGACCTACCCGTTCAGCGTCGCGCTCGGCGGCACGAGCCAGCCGATGGGCGAAGCCGTCGACGGGGCGGGGATGGTCCGCGCCCACGAGTGCGAGGGGCTCGGCCGCGACATCTCGCGGGAAGACGCCGAGGAACTGGCCGCCGCTCTCAAGGAACGGGCGGTCCGGGAACTCGAAGAGGCCATCGCTGTCCGGGAGAACTACGAGCCGGTCGGGCCCGACGCCGACGGGGTGGTCGTCCACGACTCCGAGGGAGCGAAGCGACCCGACGGAACGCCCTACGAGTGATACGGACCGTTGTAATTCGTTACCGGTATCGCGGAGGCGATCGGTTCGTGCGGGTCGCGAAACCACCAGTGTTCGATAGCCCTGTCGAAAATAGTTACAACGGTCCGTATGAGAGGTCTGGGAGCGCAAAAAGAGACGGCGAGCAGCGGGCAGCCGGCGTCGGTCAGAATCCGGGGTCGTCCTCGTCGTCCTCTTCCTCGAATCCGAACCCCCGGGGGTCGGACTCGCCCCCCTCGCCGAAGCCGAGCCCCTCGTCGCCGGGGTCCTCTCCGAACCCGACGTCCTCGTCACGGACGTCCTCCTCGTCGGCGAAGCCGAGTTCGTCCGGGTCGCGGCCGGCCTCGTCGAGGACCTCGTCGGAGACGATGATCGGGCAGTCGACGCGCAGCGCCAGGGCGATGCCGTCGCTCGGCCGGGCGTCGAAGACCATGTCGTTGCGCTCGCTCCCGTGGTACTGTTCGGTGTCGATCTTCGCGTAGAAGGTGCCGTCCGCCAGGTCGTCGATCCGGACGCGGTCGATCGCCGCGCCGAACTCCGCGACCATGTCGACGAACAGGTCGT
>JBDGST010000129.1:0-9718 GCA_042217365.1 Haloarculaceae archaeon | reverse complement strand
GGTTACTTGATGTCCTGGAGCCGGTCGACCAGTTCGTCGGCGGAGTCGGCCCCCTCGACCGACACCTCGCCCTCGTGGTCGTGTTCGTGGACGCTGACGGCGTCCTCCTCGTCGAGGTCGGCGTCTTCGCTCTGGTTCTCCTGCTCGGATTCGTCGTAGCTCCCGAAGCCCATTGCGGACACTCGTTGGTCTATCGGACGGAAAAGCGGTGCGGTCGGCACCGCCCTCGTGTGGGTTTGCCTGCCGCGGCGGACGACACACCGGCGCGTCCGTCGCCCACCACCGGCGACCGCCCGATGCTCGCCGCGGGCCCGCCGGGGCGCGGGGCGCCGAGGTTTTGCCGTCGCGGGCCGATGGAACGACCGATGCCTTCCGACGTTCGCGCCTGCGACGCCCACGGGTACTTCGAGGGGGAGCGCTGCCCGGTCTGCGACGCGGCCGGCCGCCCCGTGCTCGGGGGCGACCGGCGGCGCCGCCTCTCGAAGTTCGTCTCGGGCGCGCTCAGGCACTTCCCCGGCGACGCCGGCCTCGACCTCGACGGGGCGGGCTGGACGGCGTTCGACGACCTCGCCGCGGCGGTCGAGCGGAAGTACGACTGGGCGGACCGCGAGGCGCTCGCGGCGGTCGTCGCCACCGACCCGAAGGGCCGGTTCGAGCGGACGGGCGGCGGGAACGCCGCCGGCGGGACCGGGCCGTCGCGGACTGACACCGCGGGGCCCGGGGACGACCGGGTCCGGGCCGCGTACGGTCACTCCGTCGACGTGGACCTGGAGGCGGGCGACGGGCCGGTCCCCGACACGCTCTATCACGGCACCGCGCCGGCGAACCGCGCGGCGATCCTGCGTGAGGGGCTTCGCCCGATGGACCGCCAGCGAGTCCACCTCTCCGGGACGGTCGAAGCCGCCCGCGAGGTGGGGCGGCGCCACGCCGACGACCCCGTCGTCTTCGCGGTCGACGCGGCGGCGATGCTCGCCGACGGCCGCGACGTCACGAAACGCGGGCCCACGGTGTACACGACCGACCGCGTCCCGCCGGAGTATCTGCGCCCCCGCGGCGAGTAACTGCGCCGCGAGCGGGGTCGCTCGACGACGCCCCACGCGGTCTCAAAGGACCGGATCGACCGCTACGAGTCTGTGCTGTACTTCCGGGACGACCTGCAGGAACTGCCCGACGGGCTGTGACGGTGCCGCGCCGTCCGTCAGCCAGTGCGTCCCGACCCGCCCGAAAACGTCGGCGTCACTCCAGGAGGTTCTCGCCGGTCATCGCTTCGGGCTTCTCGACGTCCATGAGCGCGAGCAGCGTCGGCGCGAGGTCTTCGAGCGCGCCGCCGTCGCGGACCGCGTGGCCGCCGTCGGTGCCGTCGGGCGCGAGGTAGACCACGGGGACGGGGTTGGTCGTGTGGGCGGTGTGGGGCTCCTCGACGGTGCCCATGTCGTCGGCGTTGCCGTGGTCGGCCGTGACGACGACGTGTCCACCGGCCGCCTGGACGGCCTCGACGACCCGGCCCAGCTGCTCGTCGACCGCCTCGACGGCCGCGACCGCGGCGTCGAAGTCGCCGGTGTGCCCGACCATGTCCGGGTTCGCGAAGTTGAGCACCATCGTGTCCGGGTCGTCGCGCTCGATGACCTCGATGGCCGTGTCGGCGACCTCCGGGGCGCTCATCTCGGGCTGCTCGTCGTAGGTCGGCACGTCCGGGCTCTCGATGATCTCGCGGATCTCGCCCTCGAACTCGACCTCGCGGCCGCCGTTGAGGAAGTAGGTGACGTGGGCGTACTTCTCGGTCTCGGCGAGCCGGAGCTGGGTGTGGCCGGTCTCCGAGACCACCTCGCCGAACGTGTCCTCGGGCAGGATCGGCGGGAACGCCGTCGGGAGGTCGAACGTCTCGTCGTACTCGGTCATCGTCACCACCCGCGTCTCGGGCGGCTCGGTGTCGGCGCCCCACGCCTCCGGTTCGATGTCGGCGAGCATCCGGGTGAGCTGGCGCGCGCGGTCGGATCGGAAGTTGAAGAACACGACCGCGTCGCCGTCTTCGAGGGCGTCGCCGCCCTCGACCAGCGTCGGCTCGATGAACTCGTCGGTGTCGTCGCGCTCGTAGGACTCGGTGGCAGCGTCGACGGCGGTCTCGGCGGCGTACTCGGCGTCCCTGTTCACGATGGCGTCGTAGGCCCGGCGGGTACGCTCCCAGTTCTGGTCGCGGTCCATCGCGTAGTACCGCCCGGAGACCGTCGCTATCTCGCCGGTGCCCTGCTCGTCGACGTGGGCCTGGAGTTCGGCGAGGTAGTCCTCGCCGCCGGTCGGGGAGGTGTCGCGGCCGTCGGTGAACGCGTGGGTGACCGCGTCGACGCCGTTCTCGGCGGCCAGCTCGATCAGCGCGTGGAGGTGCGACTGGTAGGAGTGGACGCCGCCGTCCGAGACCAGGCCCATGAAGTGGACCTGCCCGTCGTGCGCCTCGGCGTAGTCGAACGCCGACAGGACGGCTTCGTTCTCGTCGAGCGCGCCGTCGCCGACGAGGTCCTCCGGCGCCTCGGTGCCCCGCCAGCGGGCGATCGAGTCGCTGACCCGCGCCGACTCCTGCTTGACGACGCGCCCGGCGCCGATGTTGAGGTGGCCGACCTCCGAGTTGCCCATCTGGCCCTCGGGGAGGCCGACCCGCCGGCCGGACGTGACCAGCGTGTTCGTCGCGCCCGCCTCCCAGAACGCGTCGAAGTTCGGCGTGTCCGCCGCTTCGACCGCGTCGCGCGCGTCCTCGTCGGGGTTGAACGCCCATCCGTCGAGTATGACGAGTGCTGTCTCCATGTTCGAAGCGTCTCAGTCGCCCCCCAAGTCGGCTTCGGTCCCGGGTCGGGTCCGACACGATCGATCGTCCACCGACCGGGCCGAGAACGGGCGGCAGGCGAACGCCGACTCCTTCGAGGCGACCGTTCGTCCACCGCGCCGGCCGGCGAGCGACGCGGGAAACCGCCGGGGGCGGCACTCGCCGTCCGAGAAAGCGGGTCGAGACGGTGGCGCACCCACCGATCGGAGCGGGTCGGGGCGCATGCCCGGCGCCAACGGGGGAGTTATAGTCGTGGCGCGTCTCCGGCCAGGCATGGCCCAACTGCTGTCGGACGACATCGCCGAGGGGATCGTGACGACGGCGCGGACCGCGACCGGCGACAGCCTCCGGTCGGTGACGTACTTCACGCGGTCGGACTTCGAGCAGCTGTACCTCCGGGAGGACTTAGAGCGGGACGCCGACCTCAACACGTTCGTCGGCCACGAGTGGCGCGGCTTCCGGGACACGCGCAACGCCTACCAGGAGGACTCCGAACTGGGGGAGTACCGGTTCACCGTCCGGGCGTTCGAGAACGGCTACCTCCTGCGGGTGACCGCCGAGCGGGCGGGCGTGCTCATCACGACCGACGGCCTCCAGATGCAGTCCTACGAGGAGGTCGGCGACGCCATCGAGAAGATGCTGCGCGAGGACCCCACCCTGGAGTGACCGCCGCGCCGCCCGGCAGTCCACCGCGACCAGTCACCCATGACGCTCGACCCGATACACGTCGACGGCATCGCCCGCCTCGCCGGCCGCGTGAGCCGCGGCGTCGACGAGGACGACCAGCAGGACGTCGCCGAGACGGTGTGGGCGGAGTTCCTCGACCCGCTCGTCGACGACGGGCGGGTCGTCCTCGAACCGCTGGACGAGGTGGCCCGCCACCGGGGGAGTATCGAGGACCTCGCGCTCCAGGAGTCCCCCTTCGACAGCCAGCACGGGCTGGACTCGGGGACGATCAACCCGACGACGTTCAAGAACGGCCTGGTCATCGACGTCTCGCAGGCGGCGATGGCCGCCGTCCCCTCGGACCTGGAGCTCCACCGCGGGCGCACCATCGTGATGACCGCCCACACCCAGGACGACACCTACCGGCTGCCGGACGCCCGTGACGGGGACGGGGACGGGGACGGGAACGACTGGCAGCTGTACGACGGGGGGTACGTCCGCCAGCGCGCGCTGCACGCGCCGCGGGTCGACCGCTACGAGCAGAACGTCGTCCACGCGCTCGCGCTCTACCTCGCCGAGAGCGAGCACGCGCTCACCCAGGCCGACGTGGTCGAGGACCTCCTGATTCTGGACGGCCCGCTGTACCCGACGGGCATGCTGAAGTGGGCCGAGCGCGACACCGTGCTCGCGGATCTGCTCACCGAGGACGAGCGCCCCCGGGACGTCGTCGCCAACTACGTCCGCCTCGTCGAGCGGTTCGTCGAGCGCGACGTGCCGCTGGCGGGCTTCGTGAAAAACACCGCCGCGAAGGCGATAACGCGGGTCGTCCGCGACCGGACGAACGCCCCCTGGGCCAACGACGCCGCCTTCTTCACCCGCGTGCTGACCCGCCGGGACGAGCGGGGCGAGCCCCTGACCGACGCCCTCACGTTCACCGGCTGGTTCCGGTCTCGGGCGGGCACGGACGGCGTCCTCGCGGCCGACGGCGACGCGCTCGCCATCGAGCGGTCGCTCGACCCCGAACTGTACGAGGTCACCTTCTTCGTCGTCTACGACCCGCGCGACGACCTGCTCTACCGGGTGGAGGCGCCCTACGCGTTCACCCGGGACGACGAACTCCGGGAGCGCCTCCGCATGCAGGTCCTCCGGGACGTGGCCGCCGAGCGCGGGCCGCCCCTCGCGGTGGCGAAGGCCGACGAACTCGCCCACATCGACCGCGACGCCAAGTCACAGCTCCGGGCCCGCATCGAGGACGAGTTCGAGACCGGTCGACAGCGCGCCTACGACGACAAGCGCTGGGGCGTCGACGTGGACGAACTGGTCTGACGCGTCGACGTCGGGGACGAGCGCTCTCGCTCACTCGGTGTCGTCAGCGAGGAGTCGCGCTTCCACGTAGGCGTCGAGTTCCGCCCGGACCGCCTCGCCGTCGACGCCGTCGTCCGTCGTCGCCCGCTGGAGCCGGAGGCCGTCGAGGAGCGCGAACAGCACCGTCGCCGTCCGGTCGGGGTCGACCTCCCGGAAGACCCCCTGGTCGATCCCCCGTCGGATCGTCTCCGCGATCCCCGCCCGGAACACCCGGTCGGCCCGGGTGAAGTGGCGGCGGTAGTCCTCGTTGTGCGGCGCCTGCCCCCGGAGCTCGACGAGCGCGCTCTCGAACTCCGCGTCCTCCCCGGACGGCGGCGTCACCGCCCGGTCGAGTAGCGTCTCCAGTCGTTCGCGCGGGCCGTCGGCGCCGTCGCAGGGCTCCCGGCCTTCGAAGTGGTCCAGCATCGACTCCAGAAGCGCCACCAGCAGGTCGTCCTTGCCGTCGTAGTGGCGGTAGACGAGCGAGTTGCTCTTGGGGAACTCCTCGCCGATCCGCTCTATCGTGAGATCGGCGTACCCGTGCTCGCACAGCGCCGCGTACGCCGCCCGCATGATCTCGGCCTCCGTGTCCTCCGGGCCGTCCTCGGCCAGGAAGGGCGGAGCAGGTGCCATTGTGAGTGAATATTTATTCACAGCCTTTATCCCTTTTCATCGCTACCGGACGGACATGGCCGCGATCGACGCGAGTGACCTCAGGCTGACCTACGCCGACGGGACAGAGGCGGTCCGGGGCGTCGACCTGACGGTCCCGGAGGGGGAGTTTTTCGGCTTCCTCGGCCCGAACGGCGCGGGCAAGACGACGACGATCAAGACGTTCGCGACGCTGCTGTCGCCGACCGGCGGGACGGTCACCGTCAACGGGTTCGACGCGGCGAGCGAGGCGCGCAAGGTGCGCGAGTCCATCGGCTACATGGCCCAGGAGACGAGCGTCGACCTGGAGCTGACCGCCCGGGAGAACGTCCGGTTCGCCGCCGAGGCCTACGGCGTGCCCAGGAGCGAGCGGCGCGACCGGATCGACGAGTTGCTCTCGCTGGTGGACCTGGCCGACGTGGCCGACAAGGAGGCAAGCGAGTTCTCGGGCGGGATGAAAAAGCGCCTGGACGTGGCGACGGCGCTGGTCCACGACCCGCCGCTGGTGTTCCTCGACGAGCCCACCACCGGGCTCGACCCGAAGGCCCGCAACCGCCTCTGGGACTACTTCGAGCGGATCAACGACGAGGGGACGACGCTCTTTCTGACGACCCAGTACCTGGAGGAGGCCGACCAGCTCTGTGACCGCATCTCGGTCATCCTCGACGGGGAGATCGTCGCCACCGGTTCGCCGACGGAGCTGAAACGGCGGGTCGGCGGCGAGATCCTCGACGTGGAGATCGATGTCGACGACGGGGACGGCGCGACCGGGGCGGGCGCCGACGAGCGCGAGCGGGCGGCGACGCTCGCCGAGGAGTCGGACATCTTCGACGACGACGCGGCGATCGCGGTGACAGACGACGGGATCAGCGTCACGGCCGAGCGGGCACGCGAACACGGCCCCGACCTGCTCGTCGCGTTCCGTGACGAGGGCGTGACGGTCACCGGGTTCAACATCCGCGCGCCGACGATGGACGACGTCTTCCTCGCCATCACCGGCGAGCGCGTCGACGCGGACGAGGGCGAGGGAGCCGACGCGACGGCGGGGACCGCCGCCGAACCGGAGGTGCGCGCCGAATGAGCGACCGGGGCCGCGCCGACGGCGGGACGGCGACCGGGGCCGTCCGGCGGTCGAGCAACTCCTTTCTCGGCGACGTCTGGGTGAACTTCGTCCGCTGGAACATCAAGGCGGTGCGCAACCCGTTCGTCGTGGTCGGGTCGCTCGTCCAGCCGATCATCTTCCTCGTGCTGTTCACGCAGGTGTTCGGGAAGATCGCGACCGGCGCCATCAACCGCGGGGGCGCCGCCGGGCTCTCCTACGAGACGTTCCTCCTGCCGGCGATCGCCATGCAGGTGTCGCTGGCGGCCGCCGCGGGGTCGGGCATCGGCCTCGTCAACGACATGGAGGAGGGGATGTTCGAGAAGGTGCTGGTGACGCCGATGAGCCGCACGGCCGTCTTCCTCGGGAAGACCGCCGCCGAACTGCTGCGGATCGTCGTCCAGATCGTGATCATCCTCGTGCTCGGAGTGGCCCTCGGCGCGAACGTCGCGACGGGGATCCTCGGCGGCGTCGGGGTCGTCCTCGTCGGGATCCTCTTCGCGCTGTGGTTCGTCGCGCTCTCGAACGTGATGGCGCTGGTCACGAAGGACCAGGAGTCGACGATAATCGGCGCGAACCTGCTGCAGTTCCCCCTGCTGTTCGTCTCGACGGCGTTCCTCCCGCTGGACCTGCTCCCGGGGTGGATCCAGACGGTCGCGACGTTCAACCCCGTCACCTACGGCGTCGACGCGGCCCGGGCGCTCATGCTCGACCGGGACGTGATGACCGTCGTCGAGGTGACGCGCTTCACCGGGATCTGGAACACGCTCGTCCCCGCCGTCGCCGTCCTGCTGGCGCTGGACCTGGTGCTCGGGGCCGTCATGGTCTATCTGCTCAACCGCGCGTCCAGCGCGTCCGTGCAGTAACCGGCCGTCCAGTAGCCGGTCGACGCCGTCACGCCTCGTCGGGGTCCTCGATCAGTTCGACCTCGACCTCGTCGCGGTCGACGCCGATCCGGGCGAACTGGGTCCGGAGGTGCTCCTCGGCGGCGTCGAGGGCCGCCTCGCGGGACTCGAACCCGCGGGGCGCCGGCGACTCGAAGGCGACGTTGACCTCGCGGTCGCCGACGCGCTGGACCTGACCGCCAGACGCGACCTCGTAGAAGGCGTCACAGACCCACACGTACGGCGCGCCCTCGTCAGGTGCCCCGCTGTAGGACGGGGGCCGCTCGCCGCGTTCGTAGAGCGTGCCCGTCAGGGCCGTCCCGCCGGCGCGTCCGCGGACCAGAAGCATGGCCCCACTACGGGGCCCGTCGGCAAAAGCGCGCCGACCCGCAAGAGAGCGTCGACCGCCCGGTACCGCGCCGGCCGCCTCAGCGGTCCGGGAGCGACAGGTCGACGACCACGGGGAGGTGGTCGGAGGGGAACGAGCCGTCCGGCGCGAGGTCGGCCCCGACGCCGTAGCCCGCCACGTCGAACCCGTCGACGAACACGTGGTCGATCCGCTCGTCCGGTAACAGCGACTCGAAGTCGGTGCGGGTCGTCCCCGGCCCGTGGGGCGCGTGCGGGGCGGCCAGGCGGGCGTCGACGAGTCGTGACTCGCTCCCGGCCGCGGCGGACTCGGCGTCCCGACGGGCGCGGGACTGCCGCTGCTCGCCGCCGTCGGTCCTGCCCGCACCGGGGGCGGCGGCCGCGTCGGGGTCGGGGTCGGGATCGGCGTCGGCGCCGCCGGCGAGCACCGCGTAGGCGGGGCCGTCCGGCGTGCAGTTGAAGTCGCCGCCGACCGCGACGGTCGCGCCGTCGGCGACGGTCCGGACGCGGTCGCGCAGGAGGCGCGCGCTCTCGGGGCGGGCGCGCTCGCCCTCGTGGTCGAAGTGGGTGTTGAGGTAGGCGAGACGCTCGCCGGTGTGGCGGTCGCGGAGGCGCACCCAGGTCACGACGCGCGGGTAGGTGGCGTCCCAGCCGACGCTGCCGGGTTCGTCCGGCGTCTCCGAGAGCCAGAAGGTCCCCGACCCGAGGCGGTCGAAGCGGTCGGTCCGGACGCCCACGGGACAGAACTCGCCGTCGCGGTCGCCCGCCTCGCGGGAGGTGCCGACCCACGTGAACGCCCCGAGAGCCTCCCGCAGGTCGTCGTACTGGTGGGCGAGCGGTTCCTGCAGGCCCACCACGTCCGGCCGGTGGAAGCGGATCGTGCTCACGACGGCGTCGCGCCGCCCCGCCCAGTCGTAGTCGCCGTCGGCCGCCACGTCGCGGCGCACGTTGTACGAGAGCACCCGAACGGTCTCGCCGTCCATACCGGCACTACGTTCCGAGGGGCTTGAGCGTAGGGGTTCTCCCCCGGCCGTGGGACCCGCTGACAGGGAGCGCACGACGGCGGCGGGCCGGTCCGAGTCGGGTGAAAGTCCGGCCGCCCCGGGAACGGGGTCCGGCGCCGACTGTCCTGGGAGCGGGCGCCGGCGCCGGTCGCCGGGGGAAACGGGTTTGAGCCCCCGGGCCGTCGTGACCCGTATGTCCGACCTCGGGGACTTCACCGACTTCGATCCCGACGACGAGGGCGACCCGGCGGACCGCGAGACCACCGGCGGGGCCGACGAAGCGACCGACCGGGCCGCGACGGGCGCCCCGCGGACGGAGGAGGCGGCCGGCGGCGACGGTTCCGGCGCGCGCGCCGACGAGGACTTCGAACGGGTCGACGTGTCGCCGACGGGCGAGGACCGCGGGCTGGGCGTCCTCTCGGCCACGGAGGGGCTTCGCATCAGCGAGGACGACGACGAGACCGAACTCCGGGCGTACGTCACGGTCGCGAACCGCTCGGACGTCCGGATCGGCAAGTACCTGCTCGTCCCCTACCCCGACGAGGCGGCCACCGCCGCCAGTCCGGAGCGTACCAGCGGGCACGCGGACGGCGAGCGGCTGTTCTGCCGGATCACGGCCCTGGAGTACGCCCAGGAGTTCCGGGCCGACGACGCGACCGAGATCCACGCCCGGCGGGCGATGCGCCAGGACGGCATCGACGAGGAGGACTTCAAGTTCGTCGCGACGCTGGAGCCCGTGGCGGTCCTGTACTCGGAGGACGGCGAGTTGAAGCGGCGGATGACCGACCGGGTGCCCAAGCCCGAGACGCCGGTGCGGGAGGCGACCGACACCGGCGAGATCAAGACCGGCCTCAAGATCCCCGAGGACGGCGTCTTCCTGGGCCACCTC
>JBDGST010000123.1:2719-9799 GCA_042217365.1 Haloarculaceae archaeon | reverse complement strand
GCGTCGAGGAGCGCGTCGGCGTCGGCCGACCTACAGCGCGTCGAGGAGCGCGTCGACGTCGGCCGACCTACAGCGCGTCGAGGAGCGCGTCGACGTCGGTCGCGTCGTTGAAAACGTGGACCGACGCGCGGACCGTGTCGCCGTGCGGGAGCGAGCGGACGCGGATCCCCGCATCGGCGAGTCGGTCGACGGTCGCCTCGGGGTCGTCGGCGGTGAACGTGACCAGCCCGGACTCGTACTCGCGCGGCGAGACCAGACGCTCGTCGCCGAGGCCCTCTTTGAGCCGGTCGGTGAGCCGCTCGATCCGGTCGGTGACGGTGTCGTACCCCAGTTCGTCCAGGATGGCCATCCCCTCCCGCATGGCGGCGTAGGGACCGACCGGGGCCGTCCCGACCTCGAACCGCCGGGCGTCGGGGCGGAGGACGTACGACTCGGCGCCGGCGTCCTCGACGCTCCGGTAGCCGACGACCGGCGGCGTGAGTTCCCGCGCGAACGCCGGGTCGACGGCCAGAAAGCCCGCCCCCGAGGTGCCCATGAGCCACTTGTGCGCGCCGGCCGCGACCGCGTCGGCGCCCCAGGCGTCGAGGTCGACCGGGCGCTGGCCGACCGACTGGACCGCGTCGACGAGCACGCGGGCGCCGGCGTCGTGGGCGACTTCGACCAGGTCGGTCACCGGCTGACGCGTCCCGTGGGTCCAGGTGAGCGACGAGAACAGGACCAGTTTCGCACCCTCGACGGCCGCCTCGTACGACTCGCGGTCGATCCGGCCGCCCTCGGTCTCGACGACGCGCACTTCGGCCCCGTGGCGTCGTGCGAGGCGCTGACACGGGAAGATCCCCGCCGCGTGTTCGAGGTCCGTCCGGACGACCACGTCGCCGGGCGACCAGTCCATCGCCGCGACGAGGCGGCCGATCCCGTGGGTCGTGCTCTGGGTGAGCGCGACCGCGTCCGGATCGGCGTCGACGTGGTCGGCGACGGCGGCGCGCGCGTCGTCGAATGCCCCCTGTGCGGCGGCGTACTTCCCGTCCTCGGCGGGCGCCTCGTAGGAGAGGCGCTCCTGAGCGAGCCTCGAGGCCTCGACCACGCGCCGCGGGTTCGGGGCGGCGGCGCCGGTGTTGAGGTAGACGACGTCGTCGAGCGCGGGGACGTCCGCGCGGAGTTCCTCGGGCGTCATCGCCCGGGGCGAGGCGCCCGCGGGGGATAAGTCCCCTGCCCGAGACCGGATTCCCGCACCCGACCGCGTTCCGAAACCCGGAGAGACAGGGCAGGGCCAGCCCCGGAGGTTAAGCCCGGGGCGCCCCCACGTCCCCCATGGAGTTCGACCACGCGGGCGTCGCGACCGACGACTTCGACGCGGTCGCCGGCCTCTACGAGGCGCTGTTCGACGCGCCGCTCGTCCACGAAGAGGAGTTCGACGGGCTCCGCGTCGGGTTCTGCGACCTCGGCAACGGCTACCTGGAACTGCTCGAACCGCTGCCCGACGCCGACGGCGGGGTCGCTGGCTACCTCGACCGGAACGGACCGGGGATCCATCACCTCGCCTTCCGGACCGGCGACGTGGCGGCCGCGCTCGGCCTGGCGCGCGACGCGGGCGTGACCCCCATCGACGACGAACCGCGCCCCGGCGCCTGGGGACACGACGTGGCGTTCCTGCACCCGGATTCGACGGGCGGGGTGCTGGTCGAGTTCGTCGAACGCTGACCCGACGCCGGGGACCGTCCCGGCCGCGGCCGGCTCGCGACCGTCGACCGCCCGCGACCGCCGACGGGGCCCGTCGGGGTCCGACTCCGGACCGAACCACTCAAGCGGGCCCGGCCGGACCACAGAGACGACATGGGCACGCCGCTCCCCACGCGCGAGGAACAGGCCGCCGAGGTCATCGACCGGCTCCGGGAGGAGTACCCGGACGCGACCATCTCGCTGGACTACTCGAACCGGCTGGAGCTGCTGGTCGCGGTCGTGCTCTCGGCGCAGTGCACCGACGAGCGGGTCAACCAGGTGACCCCCGACCTGTTCGAGAAGTACGAGACCGCCGCGGACTACGCCGAGGCCGACGAGTCGGAGCTCGCCGAGGACATCTACGGGATCACCTTCCACAACAACAAGGCCGGCTACCTGCGGGAGGCGGGCGAGATCATCGCCGAGGAACACGGCGGCGAGGTGCCGGACACGATGGACGAACTGACCGACCTGCCAGGGGTCGGGCGCAAGACGGCCAACGTCGTCCTCCAGCACGGCCACGACGTGGTCGAGGGTATCGTCGTCGACACGCATGTCCAGCGGCTCTCCCGGCGGCTGGGGCTGACCGAGGCCGAGCGCCCCGACGCCATCGAGCAGGACCTCCTCCCGGTCGTCCCCGGAGAGGAGTGGCAGGACTTCACCCACCTCCTGATCAGCCACGGCCGGGCGGTATGCACGGCCAGGAACCCCGACTGCGACGAGTGCGCGCTTGCGGATATCTGCCCGTCGGAGCGGGCCGACGCGGACGTCGACCTCGCCAGCGGCGAAGCCTGGGAGTGACCGATCACTCGAACGGCGCTCGCGTGCGGGGCGGCGATGGCGAGAGGCCGGTCGGGGACGGGCTCGGTCGCAGTTGTCCGGTCGGGGACGGGACCGCTCACGAGTTCACTTCTTCGAGGTAGTTGCTGACGACGACCCGGCCCTTCGGAGTGAGCTGTGGGCCCTCGTCGCCGTCGGCGACGAGGCCGTCCTCCATCAGGTCGTTGAGGACCATCGTGAGCTGGCTCCCGTCCATGTCGAGGACGTTCGCCAGCGAGACCGACGGACCGGTCGAATAGATCGCGACCAGCGCCTCGACTTCGTCGTCCGAGACGGTGACGTCCTCGAGTTCGGACATGAGGTCGTTGTACTCCAGGCGGAGGTACCGACCGAGGATCGACATCTTCCGCGCGGATTCGATGGCCGCGAGCGTCATCATCGACTGACCGTTGGGCATGTGCCGGACCGAGAGGACCGACTGGCTGGCGCCGTTTATCTCCCTGGAGAGGCGGTCGAAGTTGCTGACGGTCGACAGCGCGACGTTGACGGTGTCGTCGGCGCGCTTGAACCGGACTGCCTGGGGCCTGAGGAAGAGCTTCGCCGGCTCGAAGGACTCGCCGGTGACCCGCCCGCCGACCCGGGCGGGGTGTTTGACGGTCATCTCGGTGCCGTTGAGCAGGGCCTTGAACAGGACGTTCGTGAACTTCTCTATCTTGTCGTCCCCGGCCTCGATGGCCGCGACGAGCCGGTCGCCGCCGCGCTCGAAGGCCACCGTCACCGTCGAACTGAAGAAGTCGCCCAGGCCCTGTGGCACGTGACCGACCGCGACGTCGAAGATAGCGGTCAGCGGGATGGTCACCTTCCCCTCGTCGGCGGCGAGCACCAGCCGCTTCTCACTCAGGAGTATCCGTCCCTTGACCGGCTCTGACCGGGCGGACGCCTCCGAGTTGAAGGACGCGACGAAGTCCGCGATGACTGACTCCGACATCCCCTGATAGGGCCACGTTGTGAGCCACAAATATTGAGCGTTTCGTGCCAGTATCAATGGAGAGAACGGTGGAGGCGACCGCGATCCGACACGGTCAGGTGCGGATCACGACCGGAAACGGCGGATAGGGCGGCTGAACGCGCGTTTCGAGCCGGGTAGGGAGTCCGAGCGGCGACTCGGACAGTCGGGAGAGCTACGCGTCCGGGTAGACCGGGAGGCGCGCCGAGCGGTCGCTCCCCGAGACGAACGGCAGGTCGGCGACGGGCGCCGGACGCTCGTCGCCATCGACCCGGACGGCGACCGACGCCCCGTCGGCGACCGACGCGTCGACGATCGCCAGCGCGACCGGTTCCCCGAGCGTCGGGCTCTCGGCGGCCCGCGTCACCTCGCCGACGACGGCGTCGTCACCAGGGTTCGCGTCGACGACGGCCGCGCCGGCGTCGGGGACAGCAGACGGCCGGAGACCGACGAGGCGGCGGTTCGGACGGCCGCGGTTCTCGACGCGGGAGACGACCTCCTGCCCGACGAAACACCCCTTCTCGAAGTCCAGCGCGTTCCGGACGCCGAGGTCGTTGGGGATCCTGTCGCGGAGTTCGGACGCGAACAGCGGCGTCCCGGCTTCGAGAGTGAGCGTCCCCCAGGTGCGGTAGCCGAACGGCGCCGCGGCCTGTCCGCGGTTCTCCAGCGTGTCGAACACCTCGGCCGCGTCGCCGGCCGCGCAGACGACGACGTACCCCTCCTCCCCGGTGAGGCCGTCGTCCCGGAGGACCGTGACGCCGGTCTCGCCGAACCGCCCGCGGACGAACGAGAGCGCCGCGTCCGGCGGGGCCGCGTCGGTGAGGACGCTCGCGACCTTCTCGGTCGCGTTCGGCCCGTAGACCCCGAAGACGCCGAAATCGTCGGTCGCGACGGTGATCTGGACGTCCTGGATGAAGGTCTTCCCGGCCCAGTCGTCGGCGACCGCCCGGACCTCCCCCGGCGGGAGAAAGAGGAGCAGGCGGTCGGCCGCGGCGGCGTTGAAAGCGTACAGGTCCGTCCGGACCGACCCCCCCGGGTCGAGAAGGAGCGCGTAGACGCCCTCGCCGTCCTCCGCCGGGACGGTGTTCGAGACGGCGTCGTCGACGAACTCGACCCGGTCCGCGCCCTCGACGACGAGGACGCCGAAGACGTGCTCGACGACGCCGACGACGCGGCGCACGGCGGCGTGGGTGCGTTCGGGCCGGCCGTAGTGGTCGACGACCCGGCGGCCCCCGCGCTCCGCGAACGTCGCACCGTGCTCGGCGTGGACCTCCTCGATGACGGTCATCACACCGACGTGGGTGCGTCTCGGGGTTACGTCTTGCGGGCCACTGCGGACCGCGGCGTCTCGCGGGCCGAAGTCGTGGGCCGTCTCGCCCGGCGAACAGGTGCCGGCTCCGGTCAGCGGGCCGCAGTCGCCCGGTGCTCGCCGTACCTGACGCCGAGGAACACACAGACCAGTCCGAAGGCGAGCATCGACGGGGCGACCATCATCAGGATCGTCTCGGTCGTCATCGCGATCGGGGCGGCGACGAGGCCGCCGACGCCCGCGGCGACGATGACGACGAACGCGACGGCCGTCGTTACCAGGTCGAACTCCATACCCCCGCTTGGGAAGGAGTCAGTATGAGCGTTGTGACGGCGTGGCCGCCCTGGCGCCCCGGTTCGTCGGCAGTCACCCGCGAAGCAGCGAGCGCAACTGGTCGAGCGAGAACAGCGTGGTCGGGCGGTCCATGTGGACGCCGATCTCGCCGGAGAACGCCCGTAAACCGGCCCGCTGGACGGGTTCGGGCAGCGAGTAGGCCCGGCGGACCCACCGCCCGAGGCGGATCTCCCGTTCGAGGTCCGCCCGCCAGGCCGACTCGTAGTCGGCGAGCGTCGACGGGTCCGCAGGGTCTATCTCCCGGGCGGCGTGGTCGGCGGCCGTCATCCCGTAGAGGATCCCCCCGCCGGTGAACGGCTTGGTCTGGCCGGCGGCGTCGCCGACGAGGAACGCCCGGTCGCTCGTCACCGTCCCGGGCGGGCCGACCGGGATCAGCCCCGAACAGCGGCGGTCGGTCTCGACGCCGTAGCCCGCCGTGAACGCCTCGAAGCGCTCGCGCACGTCGCCGCCGGGCGGCAACGCCAGGCCGTACTCGACGCCGGCCTCGCCGCGGGGGATCCGCCAGGCGAAAAACCGCGGGACGGACAGGTGCACGTCCACGAAGTCGCCGGCGTCGTCCTCGTCGGAGAACCCGAGCACGCCGTGGAGGAGTTCGCCGGGGTCGGGCAGGCCGAGGTCCCCGCGGACCCGCGACTGCGGGCCGTCGGCCCCCGCGACCATCCGCGCCCGGTGGGTCTCGACGCCGTCCGGGCCGCGCACGTCGAGTTCGACCCCGTCGCGCTCTTCGCGGACCGCGAGGACCGCGTGCCCCTCGCGGAGGTCGGCGCCCGCCTCGCGGGCCGCGTCGGCCAGTTCCCTGTCGAGACCGACCCGGTCGATGACGTTCGACACCTGCTCGTCCTTGTAGAAGGGGTACCCCGGTCCGCCCGCACCGGCCGACACTCCCGGTCCGCCCGCACCGGCCGACACTCCCGGTCCGCCCGCACCGGCCAGCACTCCCGCCCCATCCGGGCCGGTCGAGCCCGTTGCCTCGCCGGGGTCGTCGAGGTGAAACCGGGCACCGTAGACGACGTTCTCCAGGAGGCGCTCGCGGGCGCCGTCCGGCGTGTACTCCCACACGTCGGTCGAGACGTGACCGGAACACGCGAGCGGCTTCCCGACTTCCCCCTGTTCGAAGGCGAGCACGTCGTACCCCCGCTCGGCCGCGCGCCGGGCGAACCGCGATCCCGCTGGCCCACAGCCGACGACGGCGAAGTCGCGCATGTGAAAACGTATGCGGCGTGTCGGCGTAAATACCTTTCAGTCGCGCGACCCCGACGGCCGCGTCGACGAGTCGCCGGTGACGCCCGCGTCGACGAGTCGCCGGTGACGCCCGCGTCGACGGGTCGCCGGTGACGCCCGCGTCGACGGGTCGCCGGTGACGCCCGCCGCCCGTTCGGGACTCCCGCGCGTCCCGTCCGAGCGAGCGGGACTCAGCCCGTCGTGTCGTTCCAGACGTCGAGGCGCGTCGTGTCGTTCCAGACGTCGAGGTCGGCGAACCGCGTCACCGCACCGCCGTCCGTGACCGCGCTCCAGACCTCGGTGAAGTCGACGCCCGCGGCCGCGCTCGTCGTCTGCCCGCCCCAGACGCCCAGGCGGGTGCCGTCACCCGTGTCCTGCCCGGCCGTCCGCCCTCCGCGAGAAGCGGGCGGATCGGCACCGTCGCTCGGGCCACTGCGGGGGGCGGCCGCGTCCGCGGACCCGGTGCCCGCGTCGTCACGACCGGCCCCACCTGGCCCCACCTCCCCCTGGCCGAGTGGGCCCGGGTCCGCCCCAGTCCGGTCGGCGGAATCCGGTTCGGAACCGACCGGCTCGGGAGCCCCCGGTTCGGACCGCGATTCCGGCGGGTCGAGCGTCTCCGACTCGCCGTCCGACGGGGGCGGGTCGAGCGTCTCCGACTCGCCGTCCGACGGGGGCGGGTCGAGCGTCTCCG
>JBDGST010000123.1:0-2619 GCA_042217365.1 Haloarculaceae archaeon | reverse complement strand
ACTCGCCGTCCGACGGGGGCGGGTCGAGCCCGCTCCCGCCGGTCTCGCCGAGGGGATCGTCGCCGGCGTCGCCGCCACCGCCCTCCGGCGGGGCGGGGAAGTCGTCGCTCGACTGGTCCGGTTCCCCGTCCGTCTCCCCGCCGCCGTCGTACCCGAGGTCGGCCCGGAGGTCGTCGCCGTCGACGTGCTCGATCCCGAGGTCGTCCGCGACCCCGGGCGCGGCCAGGCCGCCGGGACCGACGGTCAGGCACGTCGCCCCCGAAGCGCCGACGTTCCCGGCGAGCGATCGGAGCTGTTCGAGCTGGTCGCCGTCGACCGTCCGCTGGGCCGCGACCCAGATGATCTCGCCCTCGACGCCGTCGGGCCCTTGCCGCTTGGCGAAGACGAAGACGTGGGAGCCGTGTTCCTTTCGGGCGGTCTCGTAGCCCTTCTCGGCCCAGGCCTCCGCCACGAGGTCGGCGATCTCGGCCTCGGTCGCGTCCGGCAGGTTCCCGGGGTCGGCGCCCGAGTCGGACCCGCCGGTCAAGTCACGCTGGTCACCGGCCATGTTCGGTCTGCGGGGCAGGACGCCGCTGGGCCTGCTCGTCCAGAACGGTGTAGCTGTTCTCCTGGGCGACCTCGTCGAGTCGGCTCACGACCGCCTCGAAGTCCTCGACGAGGCGGTCGTCGTCGAAGTACACCGAGTTGCGCGCGCCGAGCGTGACGATCATCTCGGTCGAACTCTCGGCGGCGGAGACCGCCGGTTCGCGGTGGACGACCCCCTCCTCCGGCGGGTCGTCCTCGTGGACGTTCGCGGTCGGCGTGTAGACGGTCCCCTCCTCGATGCAGTAGAGCTCGGCCCACTGGCGCGTCCGGCGGACGTAGTCGTAGACGAACAGGGCGGCGCCGACGAGCGCGGACACCAGGCCCACACCCCGCGGCCCGGTCACCAGCATCGAGAGCCCGACCATCGTCAGGACCATGCTGACGGTCGTGAGGTTGAGCACCTCGGCCAGCGGCGAGTCCTCCGGGACGAAGCTGATCGACGGACTGATCGGGCGCTTGCGGGCCTTGAACCCGCCCTTCGAGAGGAACACTTCGTCGTCGAAGGCCGCCGCCGACCCGCCCCGTCCCGGCGAGGTCTTCTCGGAGACGACGTACCCCAGGTCCTCGGCGATCTGCCGGAGGTGGACGTGAAACGAGTGGACCGAGAAGAGGTCCGGCACCCGGACCGACACCCGGTGGGTGTAGTCCATCTCGATCTCCTCGGAGGTGGTCCGGGATGTCAGGAAGATCATCAGGCCGACGAGCATCGCGACGACCCAGACGAGGGCGGCCCCGATGCCGAGCCCCGTCGAGGCGCTGCCGCCCTGGGACGCGCCGAGCGTGACCGAGAGCACGAACGCGACCAGCCCGGCGACCGCGAGGCTGGCGCCCAGCGACCGCCTGAAGACGATCGAATTCACCCGCTTCCAGTTCGTCGCGGCGATCACCTCGTGGCGCTCTAACGGCCCGCCCGTCGATCGGTTCAACACGCCCTCCGCGTCGCCGACGGCCGACTGGAACGCGCCCGTGTCGTAGGCGTAGAGCAACCCGCCGAAGATGACCGCCGGGAGCCACAGCTGCGTCAGCTGGATCAGCCACGTCGGCGTGTCGACGAGCGGGCCGGTCGGCAACACCTGCCCCAGCACCGCCAGGCCGAGTCCGCCCAGCACCAGCAACCGCCCCGCGTTTTTCGACAGCGTCATTACCAGGTACGGCCCCCTGTCAGAAGTTATATCTGTCCGACCGAATTTCAGATATGATTACGCCAGCGTTCTCGTCACCCTGTCGGCGGTCGGCGAGGACGAAGTCGGCGCGCGCCTGAGCGCCAGCCTGGTCAGGCGGGCGGAGCGATTGATCGAAGACGCGGCCGACGGCGACCGGGAGCAGTGAACCGGCGGAAAAGGGCGAACTGGCGTCCGACTCCGGGACGAAGAGACGAACTGGCGTCCGACTCCGAGTCGGATCCCCGACGCCGTCAGTCGTCGTCGGCGCGGGGCGCGCTCGCGTCGCCCTCGCCCGCGGAGACGGTGACCCGCCCGGCGCGTGGCCCCTCCAGGTCAACGTCGGGCAGGAGGTCCCGGAGGTACTGTCCGGTGTAGGAGCCGTCGGTGCGGGCCACCTCCTCCGGGGTACCGGTCGCGACGAGTTCGCCGCCGTCCTCGCCGCCCTCCGGCCCCAGGTCGACGACGTGGTCCGCGTTTTTCACGAGGTCGAGTTCGTGCTCGATGACGACGACGGTGTTGCCGTCGTCGGTCAGCCGGTGGAGCACGTCGATCAGCTTCCGCTCGTCGTGGGGGTGCAAACCGGTCGTGGGTTCGTCGAGCAGGTACAGCGTGTCGCCGGAGTCTTTCTTGCCGAGCTCCTCGGCGAGCTTGACCCGCTGGGCCTCGCCGCCCGACAGCGTCGTCGAGGGCTGTCCCAGCCGCATGTAGCCCAGGCCGACGTCCTTGAGGAGTTTCAGGCGGCGGCGGATCCCCGGGTGGCTCTCGAAGAAGTCGTGGGCCTCGTCGACGGACATGTCGAGCACGTCCGCGATGGTGGCGTCCTTGTAGGTGACCTCCAGCGTCTCGTCGTTGTAGCGGGCGCCGCCACACT
>JBDGST010000062.1:0-9835 GCA_042217365.1 Haloarculaceae archaeon | reverse complement strand
CGTAGGTCCCCATCTTCAGGAGGACGCCCGCCAGCATGACCGAGACGGGCGTCGGCGCCTCGACGTGGGCGTCGGGCAGCCAGGTGTGGACCGGGACGACGGGCACCTTCACCGCGAACCCGGCGAACATGAGCGTGAACGCGACCAGCCGCAGGGTCGCCGGCTGGATACCGGCGACCGGGCTCAGGCTCCCGCCCGTCCGGAGCGCCTCCGCGATCTCGGGCAGGTCGGTCGTCGAGACCGTATCGCCCAGCCCGAACACGAGCGTCATGAACCCGACGAACATCACCAGCGTCGCCGCGTTCGTGTAGACGAAGAACTTGATGGCCGCGTACTTGCGCCGCGGGCCGCCCCACACGCCGATGAGGAAGTACATCGGGACGAGGACGGCCTCCCAGAAGACGATCCAGACGAAGAAATCGAGCGCGGTGAACACGCCGATGAGGCTCGCCTCCATCAGCAACATCAGCCCGTAGAACTGGGACTGGCGCTCGTCGATCGGGGTCCACGAACTCACGATCGCCAGCGTCGTCAGGACGGTCGTCAGCAGGAGCAACGGCATGCTGACGCCGTCGAGCCCGACGTGCCAGGCGAGTTCGTACCCGCCGAGCTCGATCCAGCCCAGCGTCGACTCGAACGCGGGGTCGCCCCCCAGCAGGGCGTTCCCGCTGCCGTCGAAGACGGCGTACATCCAGAGGCTCAGCGCCACCGGGACGAGCGAGACGGCGGTCGCCAGGCGGCCGGCGTACTCGTCGCGGCCGAGGAAGACGGCGAACGCGCCGACGAGCGTCACCGCGATGAGCGCCTCGACGGGTCCGGCGATCGCCATCTACGCGACACCTCCCGCGACGACGAACGCGAGCAACAGCAACACCAGCGAGAGCGTCATCAGCGTCGCGTAGTTGACGACGACCCCCGACTGGATGCGCCGGACGCGCGAGCCGACGAACAGGCTCACGCTCGAGACGCCGTTGACGACCCCGTCGACGACGCCCTGGTCGAACTTGTCGGCCGCCCGCGCGAGCGGCGCCGTTACGCCCTCCGCCAGCCAGACCTGGTACTCGTCCTGGTAGTAGTTGTGCATGAGCAGCGTCTTCACCCCGCCGAGTCTGTCCGTGTGTTCGACCGGTTCCGGGACGTTGTACAGCCGCCAGGCGGTCCCGAGGCCCGCGAGCGCCAGCACCAGCGACAGCGCGCCCGGGACCAGCGGGTTCAGTTCGGCCGCGTCGACGCCCGCGTCGTGGAGCAGCCCGTCCTCGCCGGTGTAGTGGTGGACCGACGTGGCCTCGATGTTCCCGTTGAGCCACTGATGGAGGAACTCGACGTGGAGGTCCAGCGTCTCCGCGACGGGCGTCATGTTGATCAGTCCGACCGTCGCGGCGCCGATCCCCAGCACCGCGAGCGGGAACTTCACGTTCCAGCGGTTGGGGCCGGCCTCGCGGGCCGCCCCGGTCCGGGGCTCGCCGTGGAACGTCAGGAACACCATCCGGAACGTGTAGAAGGCCGTGAAGAACACGGCCAGCAGCCCCATCGCGTACCCGAGCAGGAGGAGCGTCCCGATCGCCCCCTCCGACCCGAGCCCGTGGACGAGCGCCTCGTAGAGCACCTCGTCCTTGGACCAGAAGCCCGCGAACGGGACGATCCCCGCGAGGGCGAGCGACCCCGAGAGGAAGGTCCAGTAGGTGACGGGCATCCGCTCTTTCAGGCCGCCCATCGTCCACATGTTCTCCTCGTGGTGCATGGCGATGATGACCGACCCGGCGCCCAGGAACAGCAGCGCCTTGAACACGGCGTGGGTGGTCAGGTGGAACACCGCCGCCGTGTAGCCGCCCGCGCCGAGCGCGAGCATCATGTAGCCGTATTGGCTGATGGTCGAGTACGCGAGCACCTGCTTGAGTTCCTGCTTGACGACGCCCATCGTCGCCGCGAACAGCGCGGTGAACCCGCCGATCAGGGCGATTATCGCGAGCGCCGTCGGGCTGAGCAGGTAGAAGCCGTACATCCGCGCGACGAGGTAGACGCCGGCGGCGACCATCGTCGCGGCGTGGATGAGCGCCGAGACCGGCGTCGGGCCCTCCATGGCGTCGGGCAGCCAGGTGTGCAGCGGGAACTGCGCCGACTTGCCGACGACGCCGCCGAGCACGAGCAGGGCCAGGATCGTGAACCACGTCTCCGGCGCGTAGCCGAACGTGTTCACGCCCGCGCCGCCCGTCTCCAGCGCCTCGGCCGCGAGTTCCGGGAAGCTGTGCAGCGTCTCCGCGCCCTCGATGGGGGCGAACAGGCCCGTCCCGAACGTGGCGAACACGCCGACGACGCCGACGAGGAAGAAGTAGTCCCCGAAGCGCGTGACGAGGAACGCCTTCTTCGCGGCCGACGGCGGACCCTCCTCGCGGAACCAGAAGCCGATGAGGAGGTACGAGCAGAGCCCGACCATCTCGAAGAACATGAACGCCATCAGGATGTTGTTCGAGAAGACGAACGCGAGCATGCTCGCCGAGAACAGGCCCAGGCCGGCGTAGTACCGCGGCAGGCCCGTCTCGCCCTCGTCGTTCATGTAGCCCAGCGAGAAGACGTGGACGAGGAAAGAGATGAGCGAGACGACGACCAGCATGAGCGCCGCGAGCGGGTCGACGAGCACGCCCAGCCGGAGCGTCACGGCGCCGTCGGCGACGCCCGTGACCCATGTGTAGAGGTTCTCGTTGTACGTCGTCGCCGAGCCGGTGATCCCGGCGACGGTCAGCGCCGTCCAGACCGACAGGGCGAGTGACCCCGCGGTCGCGACGATTCCCGCCTCCGCGCCCCGCCTGGGGAGGTACTGTCCGAAGAACAGCGAGACGAGAAACGCCAGGAACGGCAGTGCCGCGATCGCCGGGACGAAGTCGAATACACCCGCCATCTTACCACCTCATGGTCGCGGCTTTCGTGACGTCGACGTCCTCGAAGTTGCGGTACAGCACGAGGATGATCCCGATGCCGACGGCGACCTCGGCGGCCGCCAGGGCCATCGTGAACAGCGAGAACACCTGCCCCGTGAGGTTCCCGTAGTGGAAGGAGAAGGCGACGAGGTTGATGTTCGCCGCGTTCAGCATGAGCTCGACCGACATCAGGAATATCAGAGCGTTCCGGCGGGTGAGGACGCCGTACACGCCGATGCAGAAGACCGCCGCCGAGAGGAGGAGGTAGTACTCCGAGAGAACGGCCATCAGGCGTCACCTCCCTCGTCCGTCGCGTCCTGCGGGTCGGCGCTCGACGCCGCCGCGTCGCTCCCGTCTGCGGACGGATCAGCGGCGTCGCCGTCGGCCCCGACGAGCCGGCGGCCGCCGTCGGTCAGCGCCGTCACGACGCTGCCGTCCTCCTCGCGTCGGGCGAGCATGACCGCCCCGACCAGGGCGGCGACGAGCACGACGTCGATCGTCTCGAACGCCACGATGAAGCTCTCGACGTCGTAGGGCGTCTGGTCGATCATCCCGAACATCGCGTAGCCGATGGCCGCGGTGATCGAGCCGTCCTCGAACCCGAGCGGCGTCGGGAAGCCCGCGGTGACGAACACCCAGGCCATGACGGCGAACAGCGCGACCGCGCCGGCGCCGTTCAGGTAGTTCGCGTCGGTCGCCAGGCGGGGCCGGGAGGTCACGATGCCACCTCGCGTTCGCGCTCGCCCTCGCCCTCGCTGTCTGTCGAGTCCCGTCGCTCCGTGAGCATGATGGCGAACGTGATGAGGATCAGTACCCCGCCGACGTACACCAGTACCTGCATCGCGGCGATGAACTCGGCGCGTAACATGACGTAGTGGACCGCGACGCTCAGTAGCGCCACGCCCAGCATGAGCGCCGAGTGCCAGACGTCGCGGACCATCACGACGCCCAGGCTGCTCCCCGCCGTGACGACGGCGAACAGGATAAACGCGATCAGTTCGAGCAATGCCATCTTACCCATGTTATTAACCGGGCGCCCTTTGAAGATTTCCTTATAGCCCCGCGCGTGAGCGGACGCGCGTGACCCTGCCGTCGGGAGATCTGTCAATTTGACACCCGCCATACAGGTCTCGCCGCGACGGTCACCCCCGGTACTGTGGTTCGAGCGTGCCCGCGACCCCCGGACGGTCCCTGGACGACCCCCGGACGGCCCCCGGACGCCGACCGGGGGCGACGAGCCCGGTCGGCACGCGGGAAACCCCGCGAGTGACCACCTCTCGACCAGTACTCGCCGAAACCAGCGGGCCGCCCTCGATCAGTAGTCCCCCATGACCCCGAGTCGCCGGGCGCGCCGCGTCGCGAGGCTGAAGGCCACGTACCCGATCCCGAGGTAGAGGGCGGCCGTGCCGACGAGAATCACCAGCGCCGACGGGTCGAACTCCCAGATCCGGACGCCGTCTTTCATCGCCCGCTGGAGCATCGCGCTCCCCTGGGCCAGCGGGAGGAGGTTCAGCCAGGGGACGTCGAACGCCGGCGCGGATATCAGGCCGATGAACGTGAACTGCAGCAGGTTGGTGACGTTGCTGATGCGCTTGTAGAGGACGCTCAGTCCGCCCATCGCGAGCCCGAGGCCGAGCGCGCCGGCGATGGTGAGCGTCCCGATCACCCCGACGGTCAGGACGTTGAGGTCGAGCCCCGTCCCGGTCATCGCCAGCATGACCGCGAGCACCACCGCCGAGGTGAGAAAGGTCCGGAAGACGATGGCGACCGACTTGGCGAGGATCACCGGCCCGAAGCCGAACGGCGTCATGTAGTGGCGTTCGAGCGTGCCCCAGCTGGCTTCGGCCTGCACGTCGTTGACGATGCCCGAGTACGCGCCCAGCGAGAGCGTCCACAGGAAGTAGCCGACGACGAGCCCCTCGATGGTGTCGTCGATGGCCTGCCCGGCGACCAGCCGGCCGCCGTAGAACATCAGCCCGAAGAAAAACACGCCCATGACGAGCCCCAGCGCCGCGTTGACCGGATAGCGGACCCAGACCAGCAGGTCGCGGTATATCACGGCCTTCAGCAGGTGGTAGTACCCGCCCGTCCGCTCGGGCGCCCGGGCGGTCGTCATTCCTCACCTCCCGGACCGTCCGCCGTCGGGCTCGCCGCCCGGGAGGCAACGTCCCGCTCGTCGACGGCGGCCCGGTCGCCCCCGGCGCCGGTCATCTCGACGAACGCCTCCGCGAGGTCGGGCTGGACCGTCTCGACGCCGTCGAGTTCGAGTCCGTGAGCCTCCATCGCGTCGGTCAGCCGGTAGAGCGTCGCCGAGTCGGCCGCCACTTCGAACCGCGTCCGGCCGTCGAGGCGCTCGACGCCCGTCAGGTCGAACCGGTCGCGGAGGTCGGCGAGCGTCCCGTCGTCGACGCCGCGCGCGGTGATCCGGTAGCCGGTCGTCTCGAACTCCGCGAGCAGGCTCTCGACGGTGTCGTCGACGATCACCCGGCCCTCGTTCATGATCACGACGCGGTCGCAGACGTCCTCGATGACCTCCATGTCGTGACTCGATATGAGGAGCGTCAGCCCGCGCTCCTCCGCGAGCCGGACGAGCTCGCGCCGGAGCGTCAGCGAGCTCTCGACGTCGAGCCCGAGCGTCGGCTCGTCGAGGAAGGCCACCGAGACGGCGCCGGCCAGGACGCTGGCCAGCGACACCTTCTGTTTCATGCCGCGCGAGAGGTCCCGGACAGCGGTGTCGGCCTTCTCGGCGAGGTCCAGCTGGGCCAGCAGCTCCTCGTGGCGGTCCGCGACCGCGTCGGGGTCCTGCCCGCGTATCGCCGCGAAGTACCGCAGGTTCTCCCGGACGGTCAGCCGCCAGTAGTCGTTTCGGGCCCCCTCCAGCATCGCGTCGACGTGCTCGTAGGCGCGCCGGGGGTGCTCGTACACGTCGATCCCCTGGATGCGAACCTCGCCCTCGTCCGGGAGGACGAGTCCGAGGATCGACTTGATCGTGGTCGTCTTGCCCGCGCCGTTCGGGCCGAGGAGACCGACGACTTCGCCGGGACCGACCGCGAACGAGACGTCGTCGACGGCGGTCACCGCCTCGTCGCCGCTCCCGAACGTCTTCGAGAGCCCGTCGACGTACAGCGACGCCTCGTCCGGGTCGAGCGTCGGGGAACCGGTCGCGGCGTCGAGGCGGTCGCTTGCGGCCGCGTCGTCACTGCTTCCCTCGACTGACGTCGCGTCGCCGGTCTCACCGCCCGCTCCGGTCGAGGCGCCTGACTGGGGGGACTCAGGGGGCATCGAACGAGGCAGGCTTCGACGCTTTCGCGAATAAAACCGTCGGTGAACCGGAACGTCTCCCGCCGGTCGGTGAACCGGCTCGCCCGTCCCGCAGGAAGGCCGGATCGACAGGCGAGCGAGCTGGCGACGCGCGCCCCGGCTACCCCCTCGCGACGGGCATTCGCAGCCGCCACCCGGCAAACCGGAGCTCCAGGATCCCCCAGACGGTGAGGTCGATCACTGTCCCGACGACGAGTAGCACGTGCCAGTACGACAGCCAGCTCGGGAGGACGAACGCGAGTCCCTGGACGAGCGAACCGGGGACCAGCGACCGGGCGGCCAGGAACGCCCTGCGGGAGAGTCCGGGACCGGAGTCGGATTCCGCCCCGGTCGACCCGGGGTGTCCGGAGAGACGAGCGGTGAGACCCGCTTTCGACGCCGTCGGCCCGCCCGCGCTCTCGTCGCCGGTCGACAGCCGCTCGGCCTCGTAGGGGAGGCCGATGTCGACCCGCCCCACCACGCCGCCGGACTCGTTGACCTCGACCACCCTGTCGCCGTTCGAGTCGGTGACGAGCGTGTGGCCGCTGGGCAGGCGGTCCGCGTCGCGGGGCCACCGGAGCTGGCTGTCCGTCCAGCCCCAGGTCAGGTTCCACGAGCCGTTCCGACGCCCGTACTCGACGACGCGGTTGTTCTCCGAGTCGGCGACGAGCAGCGCGGGCGGCGATCCGGTGACGTAGTCCGGTTGTGTTGCTCGTAGATGGTCCCGTGGCTGTCGTCCTCGCCGAGCGTCCGATCCTCCTGGAGCGTCCCGTTCGGGGACAGGAACACGACGCTGTCCTGATTTCGCAGGCTCGCCACGATGGTCCCGTCGGCCAGCACCTCGACGTCGTTCAGGTGCGTCCAGTCCCCGGGGTAGGGCCCGCCGCCGGTGATCGGGAAGTCCCGCTGGGCGCTCCAGGTCCAGACGCGGATCCCCCGGTCCAGGTCCACGACGAAGACGCGGTCGAGGTAGAGGTCGGCGACGGCGACGCGTGACTCGTTGATCCGGTCGACGTCGTGGACCTTGGAGTTGCGCTTCCCGGGGGAGATCCGCGACCAGAGGACCGTCGATTCGCCGGTGTGGAAGCTCTCGCGGACGAACACCTCGCGCGTGCAGACGTTCGCGGCGTCACAGTCGTCGCCCGAGAGGTAGTCGGCCGCGACGTACTCGATGACCCCCGGCCGGCCCTCGACCGGGTCGACGTCGAAGTAGGTGTCGTAGTCGGTGTTCACGTGGACCGTCGAGCCGTTCCCCGCCAGGACGACCAGTTCGGCCTCGGCGTAGGTCGCCTTGAACTCCTGGGTCGTCACGACGGTGTAGCCGTCCCGGTCCGGGCCGGTTACCCCGTCGATCCGCTTTGTCTGCTCGCTCTCGGTCACCTCGGAGAGATACGCGATCCCGATCGGGACCAGGAACAGGACCGCCAGGGCGACACCGAGGATCCGGACGCGGCGCCGGTTCATGACCCCCGTGTCAAACAATCGCATCATAAGTATACGCCGGCTACGACGCGGTACGGCCGGCGAAACGCGCCGGTCGGTCGGGCGCGGAACTGCGGTATCTCCCAGGCGAGACGGACCACCGCCTCGAGGAGCACGTCCTGATCAACGGGATGAACACCGCCGACCCCGCCGACGTGGCCGCCGTCCCGGCGGTCACGCCCCGCCCCGGTCGCCCCGGAGCCACACGTAGTCACAGGCGTCGAGTCGAAACGTCATCCCGTCCCCCCAGTGGCGGTGTTCGCCGTCCCCGGCGACCACCTCGGTCGCGGCCCCGGGGACATCGAACCCGACCGCGGACTCGCGGTACGCGTCGGCGAAGCTGTGGGCGCACAGCAGGACGCGGTCGCCGGCGTCGACCCGGTGGACGAACACGTCCTCGTGCCCGGAGTCGACGATCGTGTACTCCCCGTCGCCGATCCAGGCGTTTCGCTGTCTCGCCCCCACGAGCCGCCTGATCCGCGAGAGGAGGGAGTCGGGGTCGCCCTGCTGGTCGGCGGCGTTGATCCGCTCGTAGCCGAACGGCCCCTCGTCGACGACCGGGAGATACAGGTCGTCGGGGTCGGCCGAGGAGAAGCCGGCGTTCGTCTCGGCGGACCACTGCATCGGCGTCCGGACGGCGTCGCGCTCGGGGATCGCCAGGTCGGCGCCCATCCCGATCTCGTCGCCCGCGAGGACGACCGGCGTGCCCGGCAGCGAGAGCACGAGGCTGTGGGCCATCGCGATCCGGTCGTGGTCCCCGGCGTACAGGTCCGCCAGCCGGAGGCGGTGGCCGCGCCCGAAGATCCAGGAGTCGCCCTCGTCGTCGCCGAAGTACTCCCGGGCGTGTTCGAACGCCGGCTGGGGCAGCTTCAGGAGGTTCCACTCGTCGTGGTTTCGCAGGAAGTTCGCCCACTGACCCACGTCCGAGACGTCCGGGAGCACCTCCTCGGCCCGGTAGAGCGGCCAGACGTCCCTGACCCCGATCCCGTACGTGAGATGGGAGTTCAACACGAAGTTGAACAGGAGGTCGAACGCCCGGCCGCCATCGAAGTACCCGCGGAGCTCCTCGGGCTGGTCGTCGGCCTCCGCGACCAGGATCGCGTCCGTCTTCTCGTCGCGGACGACGCGCTTCATCTCTCTGAACAGCCACATCGGGTCGTCGGGCGTCTTCCCGTGGTGGCCCTTCGGTTCCTGCATCGGATGGGCGGCGTCGATCCGGAAGCCGTCGGCGCCCTGGTCGAGCCAGAACCGCAGGACGTCGAACATCTCCTCCTGCACGTCGGGGTTGAGGACGTCCAGGTCGGGCTGGTGGTGGTAGAACTGGTGGAAGTACCACTTCTCGGCGGCCTCGTCGAACGTCCAGACGCCGTCCTCGTACTCCGGGAAGATGTTGACCGTGTGGTAGGCGTCCTCCGGGTGCTCCGTCCAGAGGTAGTAGTCGTGGTACTTCGATTCGGGGTCCTCGCGAGCCCGCTGGAACCACTCGTGGTCCGACGAGGTGTGATTGAACACCAGGTCCGTGAGAACGCGGATACCCCGATCGTGGGCGCGGTCGGTCAGCTCCCGGAAGTCCTCGAGCGTCCCGAGGCGGTCGTCGACCTCGTAGTACCCGGCCACGTCGTAGCCGTTGTCCCGGAGCGGGCTCGGGTAGAACGGCCGCAGCCAGATGCAGTCGACGCCCAGGTCCTCGATGTAGTCGAGCCGCTCGATGACGCCCCGGAAGTCGCCCCAGCCGTCGCCGTCGCTGTCGTTGAACGTCTTCACGTCGAGGGTGTAGATGACCGCCTCCTCGTGCCAGCCGGGATCGATCATGATCTATTCTCCACGCCCGAACGACGAGTAATTTGTGACAGGCTGACGACGGTATCGGCGAGCGGCCGGGACGGGCTGAGTACGATAGCGGCGAGCGGCCGGGACGGGACTCCCTACGGGGCTTCCCGTCCGTTACGCCTCACGGCAACGCCGGTGAGGCGGATGCGGATCCCCTCGCGGTACTCGTCGTCCACGGTCACGTCCCAGCCGTGGGCGCGGGCGAGCGTCTGGATGTTCGGCCCGAGCATCCCCGCCGCCGCGTTCGGAACGGCCGTCCCGTAGGTAAACTACCCTCCCCTACTTCGCTCGGGGGCAATCGCCCCGCT
>JBDGST010000090.1:0-9850 GCA_042217365.1 Haloarculaceae archaeon | reverse complement strand
CGTCGCCGACGACGAACACCCGGTCGTCGTCGCGGGCCTGCATCGTGTCCCGGACCCAGTCGTCCTCGGGCGCGATGGACGTGTCGTCGAGGCCGAGGCCGTCCAGGTTGGGCGCCCGGCCGGTGAACACGAACAGCTGGTCGGCCTCCAGCACCCGCTCCTCGCCGTCGGCGTCGACGGTCACGCGCACGCCGCCGTCGGCCGTCTCCTCGACGCGCTGGGCGGCGGTGTCGAGGAGCACCTCCATGTCGAACTCTTCGCGGTAGTAGTCGGCCATCTCCTCGCCGAACCCGGGGTCGGCCTCCGGGAGCAGTTCCGGCAGCACGTCGATCGACGTGACGTCCATCCCGGCCGCCTCGGTCAGGTACGGCGCCAGTTCCAGCCCGATGTACCCGAGCCCCATCACGATACCGGAGTCGCCGAAGTCCGTCGCGTCGAGGACGTCCGCGCTCGTTTGGACGGGCGCGCTCTCGATCCCCGGGACCGGCGGGAGGGAGACCGACGACCCCGTCGCGATCACGACGTAATCGGGTTCGAGCGTCCGGTCGCCGACCGCGATCCGGCGGTCGTCGACGAACCGCGCCGCGTCGTGGATGAACTCGTTGCCGTCCTGTGCGCCGATCCGCTCGACGCTTTCGCGCCGGTGGCCGGCCCAGCCCAGCGTCCGGTCGTCCTTCTGCTCGACGACCCGTTCGAGGTCCACGTCGGGATAGGGCCCGTCCAGGCGGTCGTCGTGCCGGCCGGCGAAGCGGTGTTCGGCCGCGGAGATCACTTCCTTCGACGGCATGCAGCCACGCAGGATACAGAGCCCGCCTCCCGGGTCCCCGTCGTCGATGAGGGTCAGGTCCACGTCCGGTCTGTCGGCGAGGCTGTCGGCCACGGCGGCGCCCGCACTGCCGTACGCGCCTATCACAGCGACGTGCGTACTCATACCGGAACACCAGTGGTGAGCGGAGTTAATTGTTTGGTCTTCGCACAATACCTGTCTGCAGTCGGTGGCGGGGACGGGCGAGAGTTCGTCGGCTTCGGAAAACTACGGAGCGCTGTTGTGTTCGATAGATACATAGCTAGCTGCCGAAACTGGACGCGCCGAAGAGGGAACCGACGTCGATCCGGCGGATCGAAAGCCGGCACGGATCAGTTCGACGACGATGGGGGCACGGATCAGTTCGACGACGGGCGGGGGCGCCGAGCGGCCCGACGGGGGCGGGGTCACTGGCGGACGGCGTCATAAATCGCCGGTCGGCATCGATCGGGTCAGGCGGCGACTTCCTCTTCGCTGCCTTCCTCGTCGCTCTGGAGGCGTTCGACGACGTCGTTGATGATGACGATGTCGCCGACGGCCTGGACCCAGCGATACGGGAGGATGACGCCCCGGGACTTCTCGACCTCGGGGCCGAACAGTTCGTCGTTGAGCTGGTGGAGCGCGAGTCCCGTGACCTGCTGGACGTCGAGGTCGAGCCGGAGGTCTTCGACCTCGCCCACGAAAACCCCGTTTTTGGTGTAGACTTCGCGACCCACGAGCGTCGTGATCTCCTGTGGCGCCCGCTCGGTGTTCATACGGTAGGACTCGGCTGCCGGGGCCTTAAATTCTCGTTCCGCGTCTGACGGAGGTCGGACTCCTGACCCGGAGACGACGGCCGACCGGGTCCGCCCTCCGCGGTCGGGAAATCCGACGACCCGGTCGACTGTCCACGGTCGCGGACCCACAGGGTCGACCGTCCACGGCCGTAGACCCAACGATTAACACAGCGAGAGGCGAACCACCCCCCGATGGTCGAGTTGCTCACCGTCCTCAGGCTACTCGGCGGCGTCGCTCTCCTCCTCTCGAACGCCTTCTTCGTCGCGATCGAGTTCGCGATGACGCGGGTCCGCCAGTTCCCCGAGTCGGAGTTCACGGGCCACCGGGGTCTCGAACTCGCGTGGGAGATGACGGAGCGGCTGGAGATCTTCCTGTCGGGCTGTCAGGTGGGGATCACGACCTCCAGCGTCAGTCTGGGCGTGGTCGCGGAACCCGCAGCGACGGCCGTCATCGACGCGGCGGCGACGTCCGTCGGCGTCGCGACGCCCCAGGAGGGACATACGACGTTCGCCGTCGTCGCGTCGCTGGCGATCATCAACATCCTGCACGTCATCATCGGCGAGCAGACGCCGACGTACTTCGGGGTCGAGCGGACGAAGACGGCCGCGAAGTACGGGGCGCCGGTCCTGTACGGGTGGACGAAGCTGATGGCGCCGGTCATCCGCCTGGCCGACTGGGCGGCGAAGGCGATCCTCAAGGCCGGCGGCATCACGATATCGCGGTCGTGGACCGAGGAGGGGGAAGGGGACCTTCCCTCCTCGCGGTCCGAACTCCGGCGGCAGATGGGCGACGCGCTCGGGAACGTCGGCCTCACCGACGAGCGCAAGGACGAGGTGATGAACGCCCTCGAGATCGGCGAGCTGGAGGTGTCGGAGATAATGAACCCCCGGGAGGAGGTCGTCGCCCTGTCGACGACGAACTCGCTGGGGGAGAACCTGGAGCGCATCCGCGAGGCGCCACACGTCAGGCTTCCGCTGGTCGACGGCGACCTCGAATCGTTCGAGGGCGTGGTGTACACGCCGGCGGTCCTGGCGCGACTCGACGACCTCGAGGCCGGCGAGACGACGCTCGACGAGATAGCCGCTCCCCCGATGACCGTCGCCGCGGACGCGCCCGTCAGCAACGTCATCGACCAGTTCCAGGCCAACAACCAGGAACTCGCGCTGGTCCTCGAAGGCGGCGAAGTCGTCGGCCTCGTGACTATCACCGACGCGTTCGAGGCGATCGCCGGCGACCTGGAGGACCCGATCGACGAACGGCTCGGCCTCGGGGCCTGATACGGATCGCTGTACCGATTTACCGGGACGACCGCACGCAGTCGTGTGGTCGATCCGGGACTGACTGACAGCGATCCGTATGAAAGATTTTATCGCTGGATCACCGAATCCCGGGCATGGCATCGACGCTGGTCCACGTCGCGTTCGCCGGGTTGCTCGCGGCCGCCCTGCTGGGCCCGTACTTCGACCGGCGGGCCGTCCTCGTCGTGTTCGCCGTCACGGCGTTCCCGGACCTGGACTCGTTCGTCGCGCTCGTCTCGGTCGCCGGCCACCGGACGGTCTTCCACACGTTCCTGATACCGATCGGGCTGGGCGCCCTCCTGGCGGTCGACACCCGTCTCCGCTCGCGTTCGTTCGTCAGGGAGCGGTGGGGTGCGTGGGGCGTCCACGTGGGGTGGGTGAGCGTCGTCGCGCTCGCCGTCGCCGGGATCGGTCTGGACTTCGTGGGCGCTGGCGTCAACCCGCTGTGGCCGCTCCACGACCAGTTCTACGTCCTGGACGGCAAGATCGAACTCTCGGACCAGCGGGGCGTGATCCAGACGTTCATCGACCTCACTCCGGAGGCTGCGTCGAACGGCGGCGGGTCCGGTGGGGGCGGGTCTGGTGGGGGCGGCGGTTCCATACCGGCACCCGAGAGCCTGGGGTCCTCTCAGGAGGTCAACATGACGACCGGGATCGAACCGGACCCGACGAACACGAAGAAAAACCCCGAGCGGATCTTCCCGGTCGTCCGGTCGGGCTGGCAGTTGCTCCTCCTCGTGGTCGGGTTCGCCGTCACCGGCGCGCGCCTCCGGCTATCCGGGCGTCAGGATTGAGCGAGCACCGGACGCGTCGCTGGCGATCCCCCAGGGAAACGCCTCGCCTGTCAGAGGTCGTCCGGGACGGCGTCGACGTCGGCGGGTACGGACCTGACCTCGCCCGCGACGGCACTCGCCGTCTCGGGGTCCTTGAGCCCGGTCCCGGTCGCGACGATCACGACTTCTGCGCCCGCGGCGACCAGTCCCTCCCGGCGGGCGCGCTCGACGCCCGCGACGGCCGCCGCGCTCGCCGGCTCGACGAACACTCCCTCGGTCTCCCCGAGGAGGCGCTGCGCGCGGAGGATGGCGTCGTCGTCCACGACGACCGCGGCGCCGTCGCTCTCGCGGAGCGCCTCGCAGGCCTTCCCCGCGTTGTGGGGCGTCGCCACGTCGATGCTGTCCGCGGCCGTCCCCGCCGCCCGGTCGTTGCCGCCGGCCTCGTCGGCGAGCGTCTCGTCCCCGTCAGCGAGTGGCTCCGTTCCATCGGAGCGCCGCTCTTCGTCGCCCGGGTCCCCGGAGAAGCGGTCGTAGATGGGGCTCGCGCCCGCGGCCTGGACGCCGAGCATCCGGGGCGGGTCCGACAGGCGGCCGAGGCGTCGGTAGTCGGCCAGCCCCTTCCAGGCCGCCGCGAGCGAGCAGCCGTTGCCCATCGGCATGGCGACCCAGTCGGCGTCGGGGGCCTCCTCGGATATCTCGAACCCGAGCGTGCGCTTGCCCTCGACCGCGTAGGGGTTCATCGCCGCGTTCCGGTTGTACCAGCCCCGCTCGGCCGATGCCCGCCGACAGAGGTCGTACGCCTCCTCGTAGGTCCCGTCGACTTCGAGCACCTCGGCGCCGTAGAGCCGGGGCTGGACCGCCTTCCCAGCCGGCAGGTCGCCGGGGACGAAGATGCGACACGCCAGGCCGGCGCGCGCGGCGTACCCGGCGAGCGAGGCCGCGGCGTTGCCCGTCGAGGCGCAGGTGACCACGTCGTGGCCGCGCTGGACCGCCCGGGTGACGACCACCGCGCTCCCGCGGTCCTTGTTCGACCCCGTCGGGTTCGTCGTTTCGTTTTTTATCCGCGCGGCGACGCCGAGGCGCTCGCCCAGGGCGGGGGCGTCGAGCGTGTCCGTTCCGCCGGCCCCGAGCGAGACGCGCTCGCCCTCGCCGACCGGGAGCATCGGTTCGTAGGCCCACAGGTCCGTGGATCCGGCGGCCGGCCCCTCGAACTCGACGGCGTCGTAGTCGTACCTGACGTCGAGCACGCCGGCGACGCCGTCGTGGGCCGGACAGGTGTACTCCACCTCGCCGGGGTCGTAGCGCTGCCCACACCGGCGACACTCCAGTGCGGCGACGGGGTTCATCGTCGCCTGGAAGGTGGGTCCGACCGGACCAAAGGCCTTCTGGCTTCGTCGGCGTCGCGGTCGGTCCTGCCCCGTTCGCGCGTCACGCGAGCGCCGGCTTTCGCGCCATTCATGTGCCCCCCGGTGGACACCCGAGGTATGGACCAGGGGCTACGGGTGCGCGAGCGCCTCGGCGTCGCCGACGTCATCACGCTCGGGAACGCCGTCGTCGGCGTCGCGGCGGCCGTCGTCGCGTTCTCGGACCCGGGGCTCGCGGCGCGACTCGTCCTGCTCGCGGCCATCGCCGACGCGCTCGACGGGATCGTCGCCCGCCGGTTCGGTAGCACGCGGGTCGGCCCGCTGCTCGACTCCGTGACCGACGTGGTCTCGTTCGGCGCGACGCCCGCGCTGGTCGTCTACGCCGCCGCGGCCGCCGAGTGGGGCTGGCTCGACGCGGGCATCCTCGACGCGCCGCCCGCCGAGGCCGCCGCCGCGGTCGGCGCGGCCTCGCTGTTCGTTATCATGTCGGTCCTCCGGACGGCGCTGTACACCGAGTTCGTCGGCGAGGGCGAGAACCGACCCGGGATCCAGAACACCCTCGGCGCGACGATCCTCGTCGCGGCGTACCTCGCGGGCGTCTCGTGGGTCCCGGCGCTGCTCGGCGCGACGGTCGTCCTGTCGCTGGCGATGGTCGCGCCGGTCGCGTATCCGAAACTGCTCGCCCGCGACGCGTCAGTGCTCGGCCTCGTGCAGGCGGGGGCCATCCTGGCGCCGCTCGCGTTCGAGCGGGCGTTCCCGCGGGCCCTGCTCGTCGCCGCGCTCGCGTACATGTTCCTCGCTCCGCGCTACTACTGGGGCGAGTGAACGCACGTCTCCCACTGTCGCTGGGGACAGACTTCAGACCCCGACTACGGCTCGCTCCGGCGATACGGTAGCAATCTCCTACCGGACGCTCCCCCAGCTGGCGGCAGGTGCGGGTGCCTGTCGGCTCGAAAACCGGAACGGCCCGAAAGCGGGGTCGGCAGGAGTACCGAGACGTGCCGTATAGCAACCAAGGGAAACGAGGGGCGGAGGGCCCCTGCGTGTGACACTACGGAGCCGTCTGGCTCCATCCGAAACGAGGGTTTCCTCCGGCATAAGTGTGCACAATCGTTTACGCTTTCTCGGCCCTCACTCTCGGTGGAATACGGGCCCTATCGAGGCCGTGTCCGGCGACCGACGGGCATACGGATCGGATACGGACGGCTCCCTCGCTAGTATGCAATCCCTGGGCTGTGGGCCCTGACTGTCGACGGGAGGAACGGACCCTGACTGTCGACGGGAGGAACGATCCCGGGCAATCGAACCGACGAAGGGAGCGCCGAACTAGTCCTCGGTCAGCGACTCGAGGTCCGCGTGGTCGGACAGGAGGCCGGCCATCCGGTCGATGGTCGCGACGTCTCGCGTCCGACCGGTGGTGAGCATGTCTTCGATGCGGTTGACGGTGACTTTGGTGTCGGCCTGGACGAGGACCACGGGTACGTCGGAGTCCGATGCCTTGCCGAGGAGCGCGCCGGAGGGCCGGTGGCCGCCGGTGAGGACGATGCACTCGATGCCGGGAGCTTCGAGCGCGAGCGCCTGTATCTCGGAGCGGTCGCCGCCGATGACCAGCGCCGCGTTGCGGAGGCGACGGAAGTGGGTGAGCGCGGTGTCGCTCCCCATCGCGCCGACCGAGAACCGCTCGACGACGCCGTCGGTCGAGACGTCGGGGTTGAGCAGTTCGGCGCCGAGCGCGTCGGTCAGCTCCCCGACCGTGACGCCGGCGAGGTCCTCGACGCGGGGGACGATACCGAGCACCGGAATGTCCTGCCCCTCGAGGAAGGGGACGACGTCGGTCGTCAGTTCGTCGTAGTCCGCGTCGGCGACGGCGTTGAACACGACGCCGCCGAGGTCGTCGCCGAACTGGCGAGCGGTCGCCAGCACCTTGTCGACGTCGCCGGGGTTGCTGTAGTGGGCGACGAGGACGGTCTTGGCGCCCAGCAGTTCGGCGACCTCGGGGTCGGTGAGCCCGACGATGCCGCCGGTCGAGGGCTCGCCGCCGCCCTCGATGACGACGAGGTCGTGGTCCGCGGCGACGTCCTCGAAGTGGGTGCGGACGCGGTCGCGGATCTCGTCGACGTCGATCTGGCCGCGCAGCGCCTCCTCGATGAACGCGGGCGAGTAGACGACCGGCTCCAGTTCCGCCAGGTCCGAGTCGATACCCAGGACCTTCTTGGCGAGCATGGGGTCCTCGTCGCGCGTCTTGCCGACGGGGCTCTTGAGGCGGGTCCCCTTCGGCTTGAAGTAGCCGACGACGGTGTCGTCGTCCTGCGAGAGTTTCGCGATCGCGATCGCGATAGCTGTCTTGCCGGTGCCTTCCTCGGTCGAAGTGACGTAAATCGGTTTCATAGTTCTTCGGGGTCGATGGTCAGTTGCAGGTCGACTGCGCTCACGCCCTCGTCGGTGGCGACGAGCGGGTTGACGTCCAGTTCGACGATGGCCGGGAAGTCGGTGACGAGCTGGGAGATGCGCTGGATCGTCTCGACGACGGCCGACTCGTCGACCGGGTCGCGGCCGCGGGCGCCCCGCAGCAGCGGCGCGGCGTCGATCTCGTCGAGCATCTCCTCGGCCTCGGGCTCGCTGACCGGCGCGATCCGGACAGTCGCGTCCTCGAGGACCTCCACGAAGATGCCCCCGAGCCCGAACAGCACGAGCGGGCCGAACTGCGGGTCCCGGTTGACGCCGACGATCGTCTCGACAGCTTCGTCCATGTCGCTCATCTCCTGCACCTGAACGCCGATGACGTTCGCGTCAGGCTGATAGTTGCGCGCCCGGGTAATAAGGTCCTCGTAGGTTTCGCCGGCTTCCTCCGGCGGGACCCCGACTGCGACCCCGCCGATGTCCGACTTGTGGAGGATGTCCGGGCTGACGATCTTCATGACCACCTCGTGGCCGTCGCCGACCCGCTCGGCGGCCTCGAGGGCCTCCGAACGGCCCGAGACTATCTCGCCGTCGGGCATCGGGATGCCGTAGGCCTCCAGCAGGTCCATGGCCTCGACGCCGATCTGGTTGGAGCCGCGGTCGGCGGCGGTCTCGAGGATCTCGCGGGCCCGTTCGCGGTCGACGTCGAAGGTCGTCGGCTCGACGATCTCGCGGGCGCCGATCTCGCCGTACTCGCGGAGCGCGTCCAGCGACCGAACCGCGCGCGCCGGGTCGAAGTACGTCGGGATGCCGGCCTCGCTCAGGGTCTCGTTGGCCGACCGGGTGGAGGACCCGCCCATCAGCGTCACAGCGACCGGTTTGCCGTGTTCGCGCTGGATCTCGACGACGGCCTGGGCCAGGTCGTCGAAGTCGAGCGGCGCGGTCGGACAGGCCAGGACCACGGCAGCGCCCACGTTGGGGTCCTCCAGCGTGATGTCGAGCGCGTCCTCGAACCGGCCGACCGGGGCGTCGCCGATGATGTCGACCGGGTTGTAGACGTTCGACTCGTCCGGGAGGACGTCCTGGAAGGTGTCGAGCGTGTGGTCCTCGAACGAGGCCAGCGTGAGGTCCGAGTCGCCGACCGCGTCGGTCGCCATCACGCCCGGCCCACCGGCGTTCGTGACGATGGCGACGCCGTCAGCATCGGGAACGGGCTGTCCGGCGAGGATGCTCGCCGAGTCGAACAGTTCCTGGACGGTCTCGACGCGGAGGACGCCCGCCTGGTCGAACGCGGCCTCGTAGGCCCGTTCGCTGCCGGCGATCGCCCCTGTGTGGGACGCTGCGGCGGACGCGCCGGCCTCGGTCCGGCCGGACTTGAGCGCGACGACCGGCGTGTCCCTGGTCACCTCGCGGGCGCTCTCGAGGAACTCGCGGCCGTCGACGACGTCTTCGAGGTAGCCGAGGATGACGTCGGTGTCGGGGTCGTCCCCCCACTCCTCGACGAAGTCGCTCTCGTCGAGGACGGCCTTGTTCCCCAGCGAGACGATGTCCTTGAAACCGAGGTCCCGGTCGTTGGCCCAGTCGACGACGGCCGTGACGAACGCGCCCGACTGGCTCATGAACGAGATCGAGCCCGGCAGCGCGTCCTCGGGGCCGAACGTGGCGTTCAGGCCGAGCGCCGTGTTCATGATCCCGAGGCTGTTCGGGCCGACCAGGTTCAGGTCGTGTTCGTCGGCGATGTCCCGGAGTTCCTGTTCCCGCGACGCGCCCTCGCCGCCGGTCTCGCCGAAGCCGGCCGTGATGACGACGACGTTCTCGACGCCGACCTCGGCCGCCTGCCGGACCACGTCCAGCACGATCTTCGGCGGCACGACGACGACGATCATGTCGACGTCTTCCGTCTCCTCGATGCTGTCGTAACACTCGAGGCCGAGCACCTCGTCACTGCTCGGGTTGACGGGGACGGTCTCGCCGTCGAACGAGTCCAGGAGGTTTTCCATCACGGCTCTCCCGACGGATCCTTCTCTCTCGGTCGCGCCGACGACAGCTACACGTGTCGGTGCGAACAGCGAAGCTAACTCACCCATTCTTCTGGAGGTTGAGGACCCCCACTGTTATAGACTTGTATTTTTCCCGCCGTCTGGGAACTTCAATGACAGATCGTTCGGTTCGGAAAAAGTATAATTTCCCCCGTTTTTGGGGCTCTATCCCGCCATCTGGTGTGAGTGAATGTGCCGGATTGACGTTGCACAATGGGGGTGTCATCGTGGGGCACAGGGAGCGCCACAGCGGGTGTTCGAGCGGCCACCTCTCGCTCGCGCGCGGGCCGGTCCGGCGGGACCAGGACCGGTCATCGTCGGGCCGGCCTGCCGGGAGGACAGGACCGGTCGCAGTCGGCAGGGCGGTCGAACGGGAACCGCGGCCATCCAGTGG
>JBDGST010000100.1:0-9912 GCA_042217365.1 Haloarculaceae archaeon | reverse complement strand
CGGTGGGAGGACGGCTGTCAGATCCCCTTGCGGTGACTGGACAGTCACCATTTCCCGGCGACGAGAACCACCCCCGACAGCGGCGCGAGACCGGTCGACGCGGCAGTTACGAGGGTCATACTTAGGTCGAGTGGGGCGGAGTACACCGGTACATGCTCGACCGTCTCGGACAGGGAATCGACCGGACGATCAAGTACTACCGGACCGAAGACCCGGTCACGGCGACAAAGCGCGTCACCTACGACGCTCACGCGGAGACGGTTCGGCTGCTCTTCGAGCGGTTCGAGGGCGACGTGGGCGTGCCCGTCTACGAGCGCGACTGGGACGTGCTCGTCATCCTCGACGCGTGTCGCGCGGACCTCATGGACGAGGTCGCCCGGGAGTACGCCGACGAGTACCCGTTCCTTGCGCCCTACCGCCGGCACACGTCGCTGGGAAGCAACTCGGGGGAGTGGATGGACCGGAACTTCACGGACGAGTACGCCGACGAGATGGCGGGGACGGCGATGGTGACCGGCAACCCCCACTCGGAGACGTACCTCGACGAGGACGACTTCATGCTGCTGGACGAGGTGTGGCGGTACGCCTGGGAGGACGAGGACGAACTGTTTCGGCCCGAGTATCTCACCGACCGCGCCATCTCCGTCGGGCGCAACTACGACCCCGAGCGGCTGATCGTCCACTACATGCAGCCCCACCACCCGTTCATTCCCCACTTCGACGGGTTCGAGACGGACCTCCACGGGAAGTGGCTCAACCAGTGGCGTGACGTCCGGGTCGGCCACGTCTCGAAGGAGGAGAAGTGGCGCCAGTACCGCGACAACCTCCTCTACGTGCTCGACTACGTGGAACTCCTCCTCGACAGCGTCACGGCCGATTCGGTCGTGATCAGCTCCGACCACGGCGAGGCCGTCGGCGAGTGGGGGATCTACGGCCACTACGGGATCCCGCTCAGGGTCCTGCGTGAGGTTCCCTGGATCGAGACGTCCGCCAGGGACACCGGCGAGTACGACCCCGAGTTCGTCCCCGAGTCCGTCCCCGAGTCGACGGACCGGAGCGGCTCCCGGCGCGACGTCGAGGACCAGCTGGAGAAGCTCGGCTACGTCTCAGACTGACCGTCGTACGTCGGCCCTCCGCTTCGCCCGCTGGGGGGCGTCCGGCCGGGGACCCGGTCCGGGACGACGGGTCGGCTGTCGAGCGGAGGACGACGGGTCGGCTGTCGAGCGGAGGACGACACGTTGACCATCAGGTGGACCTCGCGGTACGCGTTCTGTATCGTCGTGGTCCCCGGGGGATCGTCGCGGTACAGCATGAACGCGAGGCGGAGCCGCTCACCCGTCAGGGAGGGGTTCACGTCGTAGGTCGTGGTCCAGGACTGGTTGTGTCCGACCCGGGGGGATAGCCGTCCGAGTTCGCTGACGCTCGTCACGACTGTGGACCCGTCTGTTTCCCGGACGCGCTGGAGTTCGATGACGACCGTGTACTCGACCGTGCGGTGTTCGGCATTGGTGATCCCGATCGTGACGGGCTGACTCCGGTCGACCGCCAGCTCCGTGGGGTAGTCGTCGGCGACGGCCCGGCTGTCGTTCCCGGTGAGGAGGTAGAACTCGGTGTCTCCGGACTGGGGCGTACCGACGACGTAGGCCGTGCTTACGACGAGGAGGAGGACGGCGCCTGCGAGCATGACGTTCAGCACGGTGTCCACCCGGTCCCGGGACCGCAGGACTGGTCCCTCCGGGAACCACTGGCGGTAGGGCACCCGGAAGCGCTCTTCGGGCGGGAGTCGCCACCGACGGGCGGCGCCGACGAGTAGCCCCACCAGCGTGAACGCGCTCACGGCCAGGACCACGGGGACAGGCCGGATCCCCCACACGGTCCCGTTCAGGAGGAGCGCGACGAAGGGGACGATCGCGATACTCAGCCCGACCGACAACACGACGCGTTCGACTCCGTCTATCCCGCGGTCCATGAGCCCATCGACGACCCCCTGGGCGCCCGTCGCTCCCCCGCTCGTGAACGCCGCGGCCGAGACGGCGCCGTCGGACCCGCTCTCCTTTCCCTCGGGAAAGACCGCGGCGACGAACGCGTACCCGGGTGCGAAGAGGACGAGCGCGAATCCGAGCACGGGCCGTAGCGGCAACTCGTAAGCGAACCCCGTCACGTAGACGGCGGCGGTCAGCGCGACGAGCGCCGCGACCGCCAGGAGGTCGACGGGGACGGTCGGACTGACTCGGCCGGAACCCCCACTCGATCGGAACCTGGTCACAGAGCGGCGTAGACCGCAGTGCCGTATTGTAATAGACTGGCTTACGCGACCCGTCGGGACGAACTCGGCCGTTCCGGCGGCGGCAGGGACGGTCGGGGGCATAGTCGCGGCGGCAGGGACGGTCGGGGCCGTGGTCACGGCGGCAGGGACGGTCGGGGCCGTGGTCACGGCGGCAGGGACGGTCGGGGGTCGTACTCGCAGTCGGCGCGGAACGAGGTTCCTCCGGGAAGCCGCTCGCGGTCGACGCGGTATATCGTCACTCGTTCGTTTTCGAACGCGACCGGGAGGTCGGCGAACGACGGGTCGCCGTACCGCTCGCGCTCGACGGGGCCGACGTAGACGTACCGGACGTCGAACGCGCGGAGGGCGGCGGCCCGCTCGGCTGTCGACCCGGTGTAGACGGCCCGGACCGCGCACATCCGTTCGACGACCGGTCCGACCCCGCGGTAGCCGATCTCGTTTTCGGACCCGAGCACTGTCGGGAGACCCCCGAACGTCGACACCGGGGACAGCCAGTCCAGCGGCGGCGGTGTCGTGACTTCGAGCGCGGGCGCGGACGCGACCGTCGGCGAGCCGGCCCTGGCGCGGAGCCAGTCGAGGGCCGCGGCCTCGTCCGGGTGGTTCCGCTCGACGAACGCGAGGCCGTCCAGCGTCGGCCGGTCGGGACCGCCCGCCAGCGCGTGGGTGGTCGAGTCCGCCGCCCCGACGTTCTGGACGGTCAGGACGCCGTAGACCCCCGTCGAGAGGACGAGACCCACCGCGAACGCGGTCCGGATCCGCCGCTGGCGGTCGGGCCCGAGGGCGGGGATCCGGTCGACGTCGAGCCCCGTTCCGCGGACGGCGGCCGGGAGCGCTCCGCCCATCGCCGTGCCCCACAGCGCCCACACCTGGGAGTAGGTCTTGAACACGGTGTTGAACCGGCCGGCGGAGATGGCGTCGTCGGCGTAGACGAACTCGACGAGGACGAGCAGTCCGGCGCCGGCGACGACGAGCACGGTCTCGTAGCCGACCGCGCTGTCCCGACGGAGCGCGCACCAGCCCACCGCGACCAGTGGTCCGAAGAGGACGACGCCCGCGAGCGGGTCGAGGACGACGCCCGCGACGACCAGCGCGGGAACGCCGAACAGCGCCGGCGCCGGGCCGAGGTCGAGGCGCTCCGACAGGAAAACGGCGAACGTCGCGAAGAAGGCGCCGTGGACGACCAGCAGCGCCAGCGCGCTGCTCCGGTCGGCGGCCGCGACCGTCTCGACCGTGATCGGCGGCCCACCGCCGGCGAGAAACGGGAGCGCCCAGCCGGCGCTGATCCCGGCCACGACGCCGGTCACCGCCGTGGCGGCGACGATCCGGCGCGCTTCCCCCGCCGGGGACCACCCGGGCTCCGCGCCGACGACGCTGGCGGACGAGAACCGTTCGGTCACGGCGGTCGGCAGTAGCGTCAGCGGGCTCGCGGGCGCGAACGTCAGCGCGAGCCAGGTGACGCCCAGCGCCGTCGGGAGGCTCCAGCTGTTGACCGTCGCGACGAACCCCGCGACGACCGGGATCGCGCCGAACGCGAGGGCGCGGCGGCGCCTTCGGCGTTCCGCGGGCGTGCGGTAGTAGGCGAGCCCGAGCCCCGCGACCAGCAGGAGAAACGGGGGGCTCATCACGTGACCGTGCAGGTCGCCGTGCAGCGCCGCGAACAGCGGGAACTCGTTGTTCCCGCCGGGGACGACGTGGATCGCCCGCCAGTAGTTGAAGGAGGCGGGCCCGTCGCGGATCCAGTCGGGCGAGACGCCGAAGGCCCCGCTCGCGGCCGCGACGACGCTCGACCGGAGCCCGCCAGGGAGGACGGACGCGACCGCCCAGACCGCGAGCCCGCCGGCGGTCATGAGGTTGCTCGCGAGACCGACGAAAAAGGCGGCGACGAGGCCGCCGACTCGCCGCGTGCCTCCGCGGGCGACGTTGAGGGTCCCGCCGAGTTCGTAGGCCGCCGTCACGAGCATCGCGTAGTAGCCCGGGAGCGCGAGGTTGTACGCGTACCGCGGTGCGGTCGCCGAGAGGCGGGCGAACAGCGCCGCGAGCATGTGGCCGCCGTAGTAGTACTGCAGCGACTCGCCGGCGAACCAGAAGTCCTCCGGCGGGAGCCGCGCGGCCCTGAACGCCGCCAGCACCAGGCCGAAATCGAGCGGCTTGTTGCCCGCTTCCGGTCTGAGCGCGGGGTCGAGCGCCCGCGTCCCGACGACCAAAAGGTAGGCGACGGTGAACACGACGAGCACCTCGGCGGCCGCGCGCCGGTCGACGGTCGCACCCCGACGGAGCGAGACGGCGGCGCCGGCGACGAGGACGGCCACCCCGGCGCCGAGCGCGACCCAGCCGAAGGCGAGGTGGCCGACCCAGTACGCGACGGCCGCCAGCACGACGCTCGCGACCGGGAGCGCGAACCCCGGCCCCCCGCTCTCGAACGTCGAGAACAGTCGGGCGGCGACCGGCGCCCCGAGGAGCCCGAGGCCGACGTACAGGAGCCACCACCCGGCGACTAACCCGTACTCCATAGCCCCCGTTCGACCCGGGGGCTACCTTGTTATGTTCGGCATACGGTCCCAACGAGGGGTATTTCGTTCACGTGGCGGGACAGCCCGGCGCCGGCACGGTTCGGCCCGCCGATTCGGCGAGTGACCCCTGATCGGGTACGTGTCTCCCGGCGGCGAGCAGGGGTCGGAGCCCTCGCGGACCGGGACAGTACACGATTATTAACTAATTGGCTGGCCGTGGAACTCGTCTTCGGGCTATGTCTCTCGGACGCGCGTACCGGGTGGGCGACAGCGTAACGAACGGGCGCGTGCCCCTGTTTCTCGGGTTTCTCGGCGTTCTCGCCCAGGGGTACACCGCCTGGCTCGTCCTTGGCGGGCACCCGCGACCGCCGATAACGCGCGATTCGGCGCTGTTCCAGCACGCGGGGTGGTACGTCCGTACCGGCGCCGCCCCGTACGCCGACGTCTGGGACCCGAAACCGCCGCTGACGTTCGAGTTCTCGGCGCTCGTCTCGGCCCTGACGAACGACCCGTACCTGTTGCACCTGGTCCACGTCTCGCTGATGAGCGCCGCCGCCGTCGGGAGCGTCGTCCTCGCCGGACTGCTGACGAAACACCTGACCGACGACCCGATGGCCGGCGTCGTCGGCGGAGCGTCGATGCTGGTCCTCCCCGGGTACCTCGTCCGTCCGACCCTCGGGCTCAAGCCGAAGTACTACGTCCTGTTCGCGGGGCTGCTGGCCCTGTATCTGTTCGCCCGGGGGCGGTTCACGTGGAGCGGCGTCGCCGCCGGCGCGGCGGTCGGCTTCTGGCAGATCGGCGTCGTCTACCCGTTCGTCGTGAGCGGCCTCGCGGTCCACCGGGGCGACCGGCGCGTCGTGGGCCGCGTCCTCGCCGGCGTCGGCGCCGCGGCCGCCGTCGTCCTGGTCCCGGTCGTCCTCTGGGGCGCGCTCGAAGAGATGGTCGTCCAGACGGTCGTCGTCTCGCTGCTGTTCCCGGAGGAGTTCACGATCCCCCAGCGCCTCTACTGGGGCGTCCGCCGGTTCAAGTTCGGTTCCCTCCTGGTGCCGCTCGCGGGGTACGGCGTCTACCGGTTCGTCAGGGAACGGCCCGACACCGCCCGGACGGAGTGGTGGCTGCTCGCCTGTGCCGGCTGGTTCGCGTTCGTCGCCCTGTTCGTCGACTTCGACATCTGGAGCTACACCGACCTGATCCCCGGGCTCCCGTTCGTCGCCATCGGCGTGGGGCTGCTGTACGCCCACCTCGACGCGGCCAGTCTCCGACGCGCCCTCGTGTCCCTCGTCGCGGTCGTCGTCGTGCTCAACGTCTTCCTCCAGGGCGGGTTCGGGCTCGCGTTCGACCCGGTTCCCGTCTCCGAACCCGACGAGGACCTCTCCCGGTACACCACCATGGACGGCAAGACCGAAGGGTTCGCGCCCGCCCCGGCGTCGGTTTCCGACGTCCGGTACCTCTACTGGAACCGGGTCAGGCCCGACAACTGCCACCTGCGCTACTCGCTGCTCGAACTGCACTGGATACGGGCGACCGGCCGGTATCCGAACTGTGGCGATAACCTCGACGAGGCGCTCGCGATGCTCCGGGAGTAGGCGTTCGCGGTCTCAGAACGGCCGGTCGGATTCTTCGAGAGGGGGTCCCCGGCCTCGCGACTACCCCTCGTTGTACCAGACGTCGACGTGCGGGTCCGGCTGGTAGGACTTGCCGACCACGTCCGGTCTGCCGTTCCCGGTCAGGTCGACGGCCCTGGCCTCGTGGGTGGGCGTTCCCCGGTCGACGACGTGCTCGACGAACTCGCCGCCGCCGCGGTTCCGGAAGAGGAGGTGGCTGGCGTCGTCGTGCCCGCCGATCCCCATCTCCGCGACGTAGACGTCGGGGTGCCCGTTCCCGTCGAAGTCCGCCACCTCGACGGTGTGAGGGTTGTGGAGGCCGTCGTGCAGCCGGTGTTCCTCCCAGTCGGGCGGGTCGAACCACGACACGCGCCCGAGGTCGTCCCCGAGCGCCGGCGAGTCGCCCTCCGAGAGGACGACTTCGAGGTCGCCGTCGCCGTCGAGGTCCGCGACGGCGGTCCGCGTCCAGTCCCAGCCGGTGACGATCGGCTCGCGCTCCCAGGTGTCCGCGTCGACGCGGTGGTAGACGTTCGGGCCGGCGACGATCTCGGTGTCCCCGTCGCCGTCGACGTCGACGATCTCAAGGCCCTCCAGGGAGACGCCCTCGTCGACGACGTGCAGGGTCTCGTCGGGCCAGGGCGTGTCGTACGGGTCGTCGGGAACGTCGTAGTAGAACACGGCGTCGCCCCCCTGGGAGAGGCCGGCGAGTTCGGGCTCGCCGTCGTCGTCCACGTCGCCGAACGCGAGGTCGTGGTACTTCGCGTAGTCCGAGCGGACGACCCGGCGGGTCCATTCGTCGCGCGGGTCCTCCGGCCGCTCGAACCAGTAGATCGCGCTCTGCCCGTACCCCTGGCCGACCGCGAGGTCGGTCCGCCCACTCCCGTCGAAGTCGACGACGGTCCCGCCGAGCAGCCTGAGCGCGCTGTCGCCGGTCACGGCGTGGCGCTCCCACCCGGGGTTCTCGTACCAGAACAGGTCGGTTTCGAGGCCGAGCTTCTTCACGATGGAACCGGCGGGGGTGTGCCGGTCGAACGAAACGCCCGGGAGGGGTGCCTCGATCGGGTTCGCCCCGAGGCCGCCGACGACCAGGTCCGGCCGGCCGTTGCCGGTGAGGTCGGTCGGCAGACAGAGGAACAGCCGCCCGCTCGGGGGGTCCGCGTCGATGCGTTCGTGACGGAACTCCGGCGGGTCCCCCAGGTCGCCCGCCTCGTCGCTCACCCCGCTCGCGCTTCCGTTCGCGTCCCCGGACGAGCGGACCGTCCCGCCGTCGGTCCCGTGGGTCGGCGCGGCGGTGGGGGGGGAGGACTCGGCCGCCCCGACCGGAAGCTGGCCCTCTTCGACCATCGCCTCCAGCGGGTTGTCGTCGATCTCCAGCGGGGGTTCGACGCGCTCGCGGCGTCGCACCGACTCCCAGGCGGCGAAGATCACCTCCGTCGCCTGGATGGCGTTGCGCCAGGCGAGTTCAGACTCCTCGTCCTCGCGGACGGCGTCGACGACGGACTCGATCGCCCGGTCGATGTGGGACGGATACCCACCGCCCGACGGGCCGACGGGGAGCCGCTCCCCGAGCTGTTCGGCCGCCGCTTCGAGCCCCCACCGGACGTAGCCCGGGTACGTGACGTACGACCGGTTGCCCCACTGGGTCTCGCCGACGTCGATCGTCTTCCACCCCAGGGTCCGACCGTTACGGAGTCGCAGTGGCGGCCCGTCGTCGGGGGCGACCTCGATCGTCCCCTCGCTCCCGACGAGTCGGAGTCGCGCGCCCGTGGCGTCGCTGCTCCGCCCGGTCGTCGCCGTCCCGTAGACGCCGCTCTCGTACTGCCACTGTGCGACGGCCTGGTTCTCGTTGTGGGTGCCGAACTGGCGGTTCTCCTCGCTGTAGTCGAGCCCCGCGAGAACCCACTCGACCGGCGACTGGTCGGCGTAGAACGCCGACAGGTCGAACATGTGCGTCCCCGCGTCGTAGAGGTTCTTCGCCGACCACTCGATCCGTTCCAGGTCGCCGATCCCCCCGTCGTCGAGCAGTTGCTTCGCGCGCCGGTAGATCGGCCCCGTCCGTCGCTGGTGGTTGAACGTCAGCTTGATCCCCGCGTCCTCGCAGGCCTCGCACATCTCCTGGCACGCCCGCCAGGTCGTCGCCATCGGTTTCTCGCAGTGGACCGCCTCGAGGTCGCCGTACTCGGCACACCCCTCCACGATGTCCGCGTGCACGGCCGGCGGCACGCAGACGCTGACGACGTCCGGCTCGGCCTCCGCCAGCATCGTCTCGTAGTCCTCGAACACCCCCGGGACGTCGAACCGCTCGGAGAACTGCTCGGCGTTCTCGCGGACGATGTCCGCGCACGCGACCAGCTCGCAGTCGTCGATGCGGTCGTACGCGGCGGCGTGTCGATACGCCATCGCGTACCCCTCCTCGTCCGGGTCGTCGGGCGTCGCTCCGGTCCCGACGAATCCGATACGATATGGCATTGGTACCAGCGGGTTGGCCCGTTCCCCGATTAAGTATAGACCGCCTTCCCGAGCAGGGTGGACCGCCGAGATTTCCCGGCTACTGACAATTCCGAGCGTTCGTCCCGCGACCGACTGCTCGCGCTCGGTCGCCGCAGGTTCGCCGTCCACCTCGGGTGAAAATGTACGTTCGCCCCCCGCGTCGATGGGGACTCCAGTTCCGACTTCGTCTCGATTGCGACTTCGTCTCGATTGCGACTTCGTCTCGATTGCGACTTCGTCTCGATTGCGACTCCGACTTCGTCTCGACTGCGACTCCGGCTTCGTCTCGACTGCGACTCCGGCTTTTACTTCGTCTACGTCTTCAAATTCGACTCGCGTCAGCGTCCGACTGCGATTCCGTCAACTGTTCCGGCTCCGTCTTCGGCTTCGACTGTGTCTTCGTCCGGCTCACCCGTGGGTTCGTCTTCGTCGTCGACCGCCCGTCGACTCCACCATCGACGTCGTCTCCGTCGGCTCGTCCACACGCCTGACGGCAGACCGGTGGGACGGCGACTCGGTCGTCGCGGGACTGCGTCGTCCGCTACCGTGTGACCCGACTCTGCGCACCCGGCCGACAGTTCAGTCGTCCGACCCGGCGAGTCGCGTGGCCCCCGCTCCGTTCGGGGGGTCCGCGCTCTCGCCCGGTGGCTGGGGGGAGAGACCCCTGCCCGACGAGTGCACTCGCTTCTTGCCCGTAGCCTGCCCGATCCGTTCGCAGCCTGTGTGGTCGTCGACCCGGCGCCGGACCACGGGGTCACAGACCCCGGTCGCCGACGCCGTCGACGCGTCCGGCGGGGCTCGCCTCGCTCCCGGAGAGCGGCCCCGCGTTCGCGTCCGCCTACCTGCCGTTGCTCGCGTTCGCCGTCCCGGAGTCCGCGTCTCCGGCCGCCCAGCGAGAGGTCGCCCGGCCCGACAGTCTCATCGTCACCAACTCGGATCACGCTTCGAGTAATACCCACCTACTATTTGTACTCTGGCGGGTAATGTCTGACATATATAGCCGGATTGCCAATTTGAATGG
>JBDGST010000033.1:0-10022 GCA_042217365.1 Haloarculaceae archaeon | reverse complement strand
TGACGCAACTCGGCGGCCACGCCATCTTCCTCGGCCCGGACGACATCCACCTCGGGCACGGCGAGCCGATCAAGGACACCGCCCGCGCCATCGGGCGGTACGCCGACTTCCTGATGGCGCGGGTGTTCGACCACGCCGACGTGGTCGACCTGGCGACGTGGGCGGACGTGCCCGTCGTCAACGGGCTGACCGACCAGGCCCACCCCTGCCAGACGCTCGCGGACCTGCTGACGATCCGCGAGCGCTTCGACGACCCCGCCGTGGCGTGGGTCGGCGACGGCAACAACGTCTGCCAGTCGTTCGCGGTCGGCGCCGCCATGACCGGGCTGGACCTGACCGTCGCAACCCCCGAGGGCTACGGGATAGACGAGGGCGTCCTCGCGCGCGCCGAGGGCTTTGGCAACCCGCCCGAGACGACCCACGACCCCGAGGCCGCAGTCGCCGACGCCGACGTCGTCTACACGGACGTCTGGGTCAGCATGGGCGAGGAGGACGAGCGCGAGGAGAAACTCCCCGACTTCGAGGGGTTCCAGGTGACGACGGACCTGCTGGGCGACCGGGCGCTGATGCACTGCCTGCCCGCCCACCGCGGCGAGGAGGTCACCGACGAGGCCATCGAGAGCGACAACTCGATCGTCTGGGACCAGGCCGAGAACCGCCTCCACGCCCAGAAGGGGTTGCTGGCGTGGCTGGCCGAGCAGTGACGTCCGGCGCCGGTTCGCCGCGCCGAACGCAGTGAGGCGTGGTTTTTGGTCGCGCTACCGCCCCGCCCGGCGGTCGCGCGCTTTCACCCGGTCCATCACGACCCCGAGGGGCCGTCCCTCGTCGACCGCCCGCTCGAAGAACCCCAGGTACGGCCCGACGTGGGAGAAAAACCGCCGGTAGCCGGCACAGAGGTAGTTCAGCCCCGGCTGGCCGTCCGGGGTCGCGAGCAGGCGGTTCTTCGGACAGCCGCCGTGACAGAACTCCCGCACGGGGCACTCCAGGCACCGGTCGGGGAGGCCGTCGCGCTTGTACTCGCCGAACGCCCGCTGGTCGTCGCTGTCGAGCATCGCCGCCAGGTGGTCGTCGTGGACGTTCCCGAGGCGAAAGCCCGGGTCGACGAAGTGGTCACACGAGTACACGTCCCCCGAGTGTTCCATCGCGACCTGGTTCCCGCAGGTCTCGCTGAGAACGCAGTAGCCCGCCCGCCCCCGAATGGCGATCTGGAGAGCCTCCTCGAACAGTTTGACCGACACCGACCCGACGTCGGTGCGGACCCACTCGTCGAATATCGCCGCCATGAACGCGCCGTACTGGTCCGGGTCGACGCTCCGGTCGGTCACGGGCGCGTCGCGGGCCGCCGCGAGGACGTCGTCGTAGTCGTCGTCGGCGTCCTCGGCCGGGTCCCCGGCGTCTCGGACCCACCCGTACGTCGGCCTGTCGCGGGGCGGCCCGAGGTCCGGCGCTGGACCGTCCGCGCCGGCCGCGTCTCCGTCGCCGGTCCCGGGGTCGGTCGCGCCGTCGCCCGCGGCGTCGTCGAGCGGTTCGACCAGGGGGATGAACTGGACCCAGTCGACGCCCAGGTCCCTGAAGAAGTCGTAGACGCGAAGCGGGTACCGGCTGTTGACGCCGTTGACGACACAGAGGACGTTGTGCTCGACCCCGTGTTCCTGGAGGAGCGAGAGCCCGTCCCGCACTTCGTCGAACGTCGGGCCGCCGCCGCGCGTCGCCCGGAACCGGTCGTGGAGTTCGGGCGGGCCGTCGACGCTGATCCCGACGAGGAACTCCTCCTCGGCGAGGAACTCGCACCACTCGGCGTCGAGTCGCGTTCCGTTGGTCTGGATGGAGTTGACGACGCGCTTGTCCGGCGGGGCGTATTTCTCCTGGAGCCGGACCGCTTTCCGGTAGAAATCGAGGTCCCGGAGGGTCGGCTCGCCGCCCTGCCAGGCGAACGTCACCTCGGGGCCGGGATGGGCTTCGACGTACTGCCGGACGAACGTCTCCAGCGTCTCGTCGGACATCCGGAAGTCACCCGTCTCGGGGTACAGCTCCGTCTTCTCCAGGTAGTAGCAGTAGTCACACGCGAGGTTGCACGCGGGACCGGCGGGCATCGCCATCACGTTGAACGGCTCGTCGCGGGTCAGCGCACCGTCGCCGGCCGTCGCCCCGCGGCGTGACTCCTCGGCCATAGCGGACCCACCGACCGGAACGGTAAATGGCTTGTCGCCGCCGGCTGTCAGGTCCGGGAGCCGGCAACCGAGGCGGGTCAGACGAGCGGGACCGGGACCAGACTGTACCCCGCGAGCAGGAGCGACCGGCCCAAGCAGCTGCTCGCGCTCGGCGGCGAGCGGTCCCTGCTGGCCGAGACGGTCGACCGGGCGGGGTTCGCCGACGAGACGTACGTTCTCACCCGCCCCGACCTGGCCGGGCGGGTGCGCGAGTACGCCCCCGGCGCGGCCGTCCCGACCCGGGCCGCCCGCGTCGCCGTCGAGACCGACGGCCACGTCAGCGCCGTCGGCGTCTCCGACCTGGTGGTCGCCGCCTACGGCGACCGGGCGCTGGTCGCCCCCAAGCGCGAGGCCCAGCGGGTCCGCGAGGTGGTCGCTCGACTGGACGCGAGCGGCCGGTTCTGAGGGAGAAAGCCGCGGGCGACCGCGAACAGATGGACCGAGCGGTTCCGCGGAGCCAGCCCGCGAGCGACGGCGAGTGCGGCGCCCGTTCGGACACCGGACCGCGCGCGGCCGCCGTCGTTATTTCGAGTTGAAATAGCCCCGGAACGCTCATCAACCAGGCGGGGCAAGCTACGGTCGAGAATGGACCCCACGCTCCGGTTCTGGTTACTGATGCTCTCCTTCGCCGGAGCGATATCGGCGGCGATACTGCTGGTCGTGTCGGCGTTCCTGCCGGGCGCGGTGCTCGGCGAGGCGGACACGGCCGGCTACGTCGTCTCCGTGTTCGTCGCCCTGGCGTCCCTGGGCCTGCTCGTCTGGTCGCTGACCGCCGACACCGACGGGACGGGCGGCGGATCACCCGGGACCCGGTAGCCGCGGCCCCGGATCCGGTCACCAGCGTCAGCTCCGCGTCGTCCCGCCGTCGACCGGGAGCGCCGTCCCGGTCACGTAACTCGCCCGCGGGCTCGCCAGGAACGCGACCACGTCGCCCAGCTCCGCGGGGTCGCCCATCCGCCCCAGCGGGACGCCCTCGCCCCAGTCGTCGAGCCCCGCCCGGTAGTCCTCGTAGTCGCCGCGCTCGACGGCGTCCTCGATGAGTTCCTCCATCCGGGCGGTCTCGTGGGCGCCCGGGAGGACGGCGTTGACCCGCACGTCGGGGGCGAACTCGCGGGCCTGTGTCTTCACGAGGCCGATCACGGCCCGGCGGACCGCGTTCGAGAGCACGAGGTCGTCGATGACCTCGCGGACCGACCGCGAGGTGATCGCGGTGACCGAGCCGGCCGCCGACTCGCGGAGGTGGGGGTAGGCGAACCGGGTCGTCCAGACCGCCGACATGACGAGCGTGTCGTAGGCGCCGTACCAGTCCTCGTCGTCCGTGTCGAGGAACCCGCCGCTGGGCGGGCCGCCCGCGCTCATCACGACGTGGTCGACCCCGCCGAACGCCTCCGCGACCTCGGCGACGTAGGCCTCGACCTCGTCGCGGTCGGTGAGGTCGACCGGGAGCGCCAGCACGTCGCCGTCGCCGGTCGCTTCGAGCCGTTCGCGTGCCGAGTCGAGGCGGTCCTCGCTCCGGCCACAGACCGCGACGTCCGCCCCCTCGCGGGCGAGGGCTTCGGCGCTCGCGAGGCCGAGCCCGCTCGAACTGGCCGTCGTCAGTACCGCGTTGCCGTCGACGTTCAGGTCCATGCGCGACTGGTCGGGCCGGGGCGTGAAATGTCCCGGGGCTCCGGAAGCGGGTGCGGGGTTCCGGGGCCGGGCCCGCTCGCGCTCCCCGTCGTGCGGGTCACGACCGGCCGCGGATCGGCCGGTGTCGTCCCAGGACGGCACGATACCGGTCGGCGAGCGTCCCCGCGAGGCGGCGTTCGACCGGGGTGAACCCGAACCAGCGAAGCGTCGCCGCGTACGCGACCAGGCCGAGCGCCACGCCGGCGGCGGGCGCCAGCGGGCCGGGAACGGTCCACTTGGCGGCGAGCGCGACCGCCGCGAGGGGGACGGCCGCGGCGAGGGGGCGGGCGTGCAGGCGCGTGAACGGCTGGAGCCCCTCCAGCCGGTAGAGGACGGCCACCTCGACGCCGTTGTTGAGCGCGAGCATCAGGACGAAGCTCGCGACCAGGCCGGGGAGCCCGAACGCCGCGGTCAGGGGAACGGCCGTCACCGCCAGCACGAGCGTGATCGCGACGTTGACGACGAGGTACGCCCGCTGGTTGTCGGTCATCGTCAGGAGGATGCCGACGCTCCCGGCCGCGCAGGCGGCGAACTGCGCGAGGACGAATCCGGACAGCAGCGGCGCGTACCCGACGAACGCCGCCCCGAACAGCCCCATGACCGCCTCGCGGTAGACGACGACCGGGACGGCCAGGCCCGTCACGCCGACGAGCACCAGGCGACTCGTGACGTGATAGAGGCGCGCCAGCGCCTCGTGGTGGCCCTCCTCGTAGAGGGCGGCGGCGACCGGCGAGAAAAACTGGTTGATCCCCACGAGCGGGAGGCGAACGAGCACGCCGACGAGCATACCGACCGCGAACACGCCGCCGGCGACGTCGGTCAGAAAGACCGCGATCAGCGGGTAGAAGCCCAGCCGCTGGACGGTCGTCGCGATCCCCCCGAAGAACAGCGGGAGCGTGAACCGGACGTACCGCCGCCAGACTGGCGGGTCGGCGCCGACCCGGAGGCGCGGTCGGTACCCGCGCTCGCGGACGAGCCACGCGGCGACGGCGACGCCGACCAGCCCCATGACGGAGACGACGCCGGCCGCGACGGCGAGCAGGTCGCCGTACACGACGGTCCCGACGACGCCGACGAGCAACTGGGCGGCGGGGAAGCCGACCCGGAACGCGAGGTTGAGCGGGCCGACGGCCTCGATACCGCGGAGCACGCCGACCATCGCGAACAGCCAGACGCTCGCCGGCAGGCCGAGCGCGAAGACCCGCAGGAGCGTCCGGAACTGCGCGCCGCGGGCCACGGCGCGGGTCACCGCCGGGGCGGCCAGGTACAGCGCCGCCCCCGAGACCGTCGCCACGCCGACCAGCAGCATGCTCGCGACCGTCACCAGCGCGTCGCGCTCGGCCGTCGAGTCCGCCGTCGGGAGATAGCGGCTCAGCCCGCGACCGAAGCCGAGCGAGAGGTGGAGCAGGAACCGCTGGAGCCGTCGCGTCACCGCGAAGACGCCGTAGGCGCCCGCGGCGAAGCCGTTGGTCAGGACCGCCGTGAACGCGACCGTCAGACCCCGCTGGACGAGGATGCTCGGTACCGACACCGTCGCGCCGTGTGCGACGCGCTCCAGCGCGTCGTCGAGGCGGGCGACCGCCGGATCACGGCCTGCCCCGCGGTCGGTCACGCGGGAGCCGTCCGGCCCGCCGTTGCCACCCGCCGCGTCGGCGACCCCCGCGCCGCCGGGGCCGTCGACCTGCCCGGAGTCGGGCCGACCGGCGGCTCCCGACGCGCTCGTCTCGTCGGATGGCATCCCTCGCGGTTATCGACCGGGTCGGATAAACCACCCGATACCGGCGGCTCGCGAAGTGCGGGCGCGTCGAGACCGGAAAATCAGCGTCGCGACTGTCCAGCGGGCACGTCCGGAGAGACGCGCCTCACGAGCCCCAGAAGTTGTCGCGGCTCCCCAGGCGAGGGCTACCGTCGTCTTCCTCCTCGTCCGTCTCCTCGTCGTCGGCGTCCTCCACCTCGGCCTCGCCGTCCGCGTCGGCGTCGTCCTCGGCGTCGCCGTCTGCCTCTTCCCCCTCCTCGGGGTCGTCCGGGAGGCGTTCGACCTCCTCCGCGCGGGCGTGGTTCGACCTGACCTTGGTCACCCGGACGCGGGCGCGGGCCGGCGGGAGGACGCCGTCGACCATGACGATGAACCCGTCCTCGGTGCGGCCGACGCCGGCGCCGCTCTCGTGGATGTCCTCGACCTCGACGACCAGTTCCTGGCCCGGCTTGACCGGCTGGCTCTTGAGGTCCTCGATCGGCTGGTTGTAGTGGTTACACCACTCGGCGCCGCCGCGGTCGCCGTAGTGCGTACAGCCCATCCCCTCGATGCGTTCGGTAAAACTGGGGCACTCGTCCGCGAGTGGACAGTCGGGCATGCACCCCTGTACTGCTGGGGTGAAGTAAACGCTTGCGCTCTCCCGGTCTGGCCCGCGTGACCGCGACCGGGCGCCCGGATCCGCCGGCGCTGGCACCCGGTACGGAGCGCCCGGACAGGGAGCGACTGGTGGCCCGCGCGCGCCGGTCGGCGAGTCGAGATCGACGCGGGTCTCCCGGCCGGTCTCGCCACGGACCGTCGTGTGGTTCGTGTCCGGGCGCGTGTCATACGGACCAAATGGGTACAACGGTCCGTATCAGACGTCCTCCCCCGCCCCGCCCGCGTCTATCGCGAGCGTACCGTCGGTCTCGACGGTGGCGATGCCGTCGACCGCACAGACGTCCCCCACCCGCTCGTGGGGGACGGTCACCCGGAGCGTCTCGAACTGGAGTTCCTCCTCGACGGTGCAGTCGAGGGCCTCGACCGCGTCGGCGACCGCGCCCGGATCGGTGTCCGCGTCCGTTTCGAGCAGGAGCGTCACCGACTCGCCCTCGATGGGATCGTCGCGGATCGATCGAACAGCCGGAGACACGTACATCGGTCGGCGGTTGGGGCTCGACGGCCGAAACACTGGCGGTCTGACAACCCACCGCCGGGCAACCAGCCGTCCGGCAACCCGCCGTCCGGCGTCGCCGGCCACCCCCCACGGACCCCCGATCCGACCATCCCCACGGGCCGCCGATCCGACCACAATCCATATAGTCGCGGGACCGGTCGGGTAGCCCTATGACGGAACGGGACGCCGACGGGATCGTGACCCGGCGTGAGTACCTGCGACGGGCGGCCGTCGGGGCGCTCGCGGGGCTGGCCGGCTGTCCGGGGGTCGGGTCGAACGGCGGGACGACCCCGACGGAGGCGACGACGGCGACCGGGACTTTCCCGTCGACGGACACCCCCGCATCGGCAGACACCGCCACGCCGACCGCGACGCCGACCGACGCCCCCACGCCGACCGCGACGCCGACGGACACACCCGCGCCGACCGCGACGGGGAGGCCGGCGGTCCCGTCGGGCGTCGAGGGGACGGTCGAGGCGTATCGCTACGGCGAGTCGCGCCGCGCGTTCGCCTCCGGGAGCGCCGGCCCGGCCGAGAAACCGGCCGTCGCCGCCGCGTGGACGCTCCCCGACGCGGTCTACCAGCCGGTCGTCGACGGGTCGACGGTCTATCTCGCCTACCGGCAGCGCGGCGGCGGCGCGCCGACGGTCGAGGCGCGGGACCTCCGGAGCGACGAACCGCTGTGGGGGGCCGACCTCGGGGGCCGCGCCGGCGCGGCGCCGACCCTCGCCGACGGCGCGCTGTTCGTCCAGACCGACCGGGGAGTCCACCGCGTGACCCGCGGCGGCCGGACGGGGTGGACCCGGACCGGCGTCGGGACGACGGGGTTCGCGCCGACCGTCGCCGGCGACCGCGTGTTCGCCCTCGGGGCCACTGGACTGGTCGCTTTCGGGCTCGGCGGAGCCCGGCAGTGGGGGATCCCGCTCAGCTACCGGGCGCTCGCGTCGGCCGCCGCGACGCCGGACCGGCTCTACCTCGTCCTGCCGCGCGACGGCGAGGGGTTCGACCTCCTCGCACTGGAAACGCGGGACGGCGACACGGCCTGGCGGGCGCGCGTCCCGGTCACGCTCGGGAACCCGCCGGTCGTCACCGACGGCCGGGTCTACGTCGCCAGCGCCGGCGACCCCGGGCGGGTGACCGCCCTCGCGGCCGACGACGGGAGCGACCTGTGGACCGCCGACGCCCGGCTGACGTCGTCGCCGGCAGTCACCGACGACGCGGTCGTCGTCGCCGGGGGCGGGACAGTGACCGCCCTGGCGCCGGACGGGACGGAGGCGTGGAGCCGCTTCGTCGGCGACGCCGTCGTCGCCGGGCCGGTCGCCGGCGTCGAGCGGGTCTACGTCGGGACCGAGGCAGACGACGGGACCGGCAGGCTCCACGCCCTCGACGCCGACGGGGGCGACCTCCGGTGGACGGTCGCGACGCAGGCGCCCGTCCTCGAACTCCCGGCGGTGCTGGACGGCGGCGTCCTCGTCGTGACCCGCGCCGGCGGGACGGCGACGCTCTCGGCCCTGGTCGACGAGTGACCGGCCGGTGACGGCGCGCAGACTCCGAGAGAGTGCGCCCGGACTACCGCCGACCGCGCTACGACCCGGACTCGTCGACGACGATCACGATCCCCGGGTCCGCCCGGGAGTCGGGACAGGCGTCCGCCCGCTCGACCGGGAGTTCGTCCGGGAGCGTCTTGACCTGCGTCTCGTTGAGCAACACCTGGAGGTCGACCGTGCGCTCCCCGTTCCCGGGAACGCTCCGGCCGAACGCCCCTGCCCCGCCGTCGTACTGCCAGGTGAGGTCGGTCACGCCCGACTCGGTGTACAGGCAAGCGCGGACGTCGGGGTATTCGGCCGGCTCGCGGAGGAACGACGTGGACCGGGCCGTCGACTCGCCGACGGTGACGAACTGGGTCTGCTCCCGCGCCGGGACGTCGAGGCCCTCGTTCACCGTCACCTCGTAGTCGACATCGCCGACGGAGAGGTCGACCCCCACGAACGCCGCGCTCCCGACGAGCAGCACCGCCAGCACGACCGCGGCCGTCCGCCGGGTCAGCCACAGGTTGCCGTCCTGGATCTGGTAGATGACGACCGAGACGACGATCACCAGCGGGATCATCACGACGAACCCGGCGCCGCCGCCGTACCCGTACGCTATCGGCGTGTACATCCCGACGGCGAACGCGGCGGCGAACGCGAGTATCCCGACCGTCGCCTGTAACCGGAACGTCGCCGCGATCACCAGCAGGCTCACCAGCAACACTCCGAGCAACACTGCTCGACCGGTGATCGAAAGCGAGACGAGCGTCTCCGGGTACACCAGCACCGCGACCACCGCCGTGGCGACGACGGCGGCGACGGTACCGGTCAGTTCGTCAGACGCCACGTGCACTCACCCCCGCACCCGACCCGCCCACCGACTCGCTCTCGGACGGTCCACGCACCGACTCGCTCTCGGACGGTCCACGCACCGACTCGCTCTCGGACGGTCCGCGCACCGACGCGAACTGCGTCTGGGGTCCCCACATGCCCCGTGATTTCAGCTCCTCGACAGATAAATCGGTCGGAAACGGCAGACGGGACGCGCTCGGGGCCGCCGACCGTCCGGGCCCTCACAGCGGCGGCCGGGGCCGCCGACCGCCCCCGTCCTCACAGCGGCGTCCGTTCGACGACGGTCCCGTCGTAGGTAGGGTACTGCTCGACCACCTGGCCCCCGTCGACGTCGCCGTCCGCGACCATCTCCTCCAGGAGCCACCACGCGACCTCGACGTGGTCGGACTTGACGGCGTAGTACTCCTCGGGGACGCCGAGGTCCTCGAAGCGGTCCGGGGCGGCGGGAGTCTTCCCGTAGACGAGCGTCCCGTCGTCGGTGATCTCGTCGAACGGCCGGCGGACGCTCCGGGCCATCCGCTTGAGGCGGCGACGGTGCTGTGCGGCGTCTTTGAACACCGACGTACAGAAGTAGACCCTCTCGTGGCCGGCCATCTCGTCGAGGATGGCCTCGCGGTCGCTCTCGACGGCGCTCATGTGGTCCCCCCGGAGTTCGTAGCCCTGCTGTTGCATCCGCCGGTAGTTGCCCTGGCTCATCTCGAACTCGTTGACGTTACAGAAGTCGGCCGCGCCCTCGTCGAGGAACTCCAGGAACTCCGGTTCCGGGCGGATGCCGGGGATCTCGAACGCCGGGGTCATCCCCTCCTCGCGGGCGACGTAGAGGATGTCCTCCCACTCGGTGCCGTGCAGGTCGC
>JBDGST010000171.1:0-10254 GCA_042217365.1 Haloarculaceae archaeon | reverse complement strand
CCGTCCCGTCCCGTCCCGTCCCGTCCCGTCCCGTCCCGTCCCGTCCCGTCCCGTCGCCCACCGGGTGATCGGGGCGAGGCCGGCCGGTCACGCCAGTTCGCCGAGCGCGTAGACGGTGTTGTGCCCGGTGACCTCGACGTCGACGACGTCCCCGAGTTCGACGCCCGCGGTCTCGGCGCCGGGGACCGCGACCTGGCGGTAGGCGCGGTCGTACCCGACCATCGAGTCGTCGCGGCCGTCCTCGACGACGAGCACCGAACGCGTCTCGCCGACCATCGACTCGTAGACCCCGCCCATGACGTCCATCTTCAGGTCCGTCATCGCCGAGGAGCGCTCCTTCTTGAGCGTTCCGCCCAGCCCGTCCATCTCGGCGGCGTCGGTCTTCGGCCGCTTCGAGAAGCGCGTGACGTTGACCTTCTCCGGGCGGGTTTCGCGGAGCAGCGCCATCGAGTCCTCGAAATCGGCCTCGCTCTCGCTGGGGAAGCCGACGATGAAGTCCGTCGCGAGCGTCCACTCGTCGAGGCGGTCGTCGAACGTCTCGACCAGATCGCGGAACTCCGAGACCTGGTGCTGGCGGCGCATGTCGCCGAGCACGTCGTCGCTCCCGGACTGGACCGGGACGTGCAGGAAGTTGTAGAGCTCGTCGTTGGCGGCGAAGACGTCGGCGAGGTCCTCGCGGATGCCGTGGACGCCCTTCGGGTTGGCCATCCCCACGCGCACCCGGAACTCGCCCTCGACGTCGCAGATCCGGTCGAGCAGGACGTGGAGCTTCCGCTCGCCGTCGTCCCAGCCGTAGACGCCCGTGTCCTGGCCCGTGATCCGGATCTCCTTCGCCCCGGCGTGGACCAGCGACCGCGCCTTCTCGACGTTCTCCGCGACCGGCGGCGAGTCGATCTTTCCGGTCGCGTGCTTCGTGATGCAGTACGAGCAGTCGCTCATGCACCCGCGGGCGATGGGCAGGATCCCGACGACCCCGTCGAGGACGGGCTCCGTCCCGGGGGTCGTCGTCGGACACTCGCCGTTGCGGACGTACTCGGGCACCTCGTCCCAGTGGAGTATCTCGGCGTCGACGCCCGCTTGCTCGAACGCCTCGCCCTGCGCGAGCGCCATACAGCCCGTGACGACCAGGTCCGCTGGCGTCTCGTCGTCGAGCTCGGCGGCCCGCCGGAGCATGTTGTGCTCCGTCTTCTCGACCACGGTGCACGTGTTGAGGATAGCCACGTCGGCCTCTCCCGGACCGTCGGCGGGGTGGTGGCCGCCCTCGCGGAGCGCCCGCTCGATCTCGCGGCTCTCACCCCTGTTCGCCGTGCAGCCGTAGGTCTCGATGTGGTAGCGGGCCATCTGTCCGTCACTACGCCTCGGCGGGCAAAAGCGCGACGGTCGACCGGCCCGGCGTGCTGACGCGGTGTGACGTCCGCCGCGTCTCCGCCGTAAGCGACCCGACGTGGGTTCTCGATCGGCACGCGTGGAGATTCAAATCGGGGTTTGACTCTTCGACACCGTGATGCTCTGTCCCGCGCGGGTGTGATCCATGGCCGAAACCAATCGCCGCGCGTTCTGCGGAGCGGTCGGCACAGCCGTGCTGACCGGGTTCACCGGGTGTTCGACGCTCGGGTCGAAGGACCCACCGGCGGGCAGTCTCCGATTCGCGAACAGCGACGACGTGCCCCACGTGATCTCCGTCCGGGTGACCGGTGTGGGGGCCGAGCCGGGCGACTCACCCGGTGCAGTGACTGGCGAAGTCATCGTCCCGCCTGCACAGCGAACGCTGTCGGCGTCGGCGTCGGTGGGCCCCAATGAACAGCACACCTATCGGTCCGTGTTCACGGAACCTGTCTGGTACGGGATCCGATTCACGTTCGACGACCGGCGGCCCGAGAACGACACGGGGATCACGCGGTTTCACCCGTCGCCGCCGGACAGCACGACCGGGCGATATCTCACGGGGCGCGTGTCGGAATCCGGGAAATTCACCTGGTCGATCAGCGGTACGGACAACACCGGGACGTTCGGGGAGTGACTCTATCGACGGGTCGGTCCCCCGGGAGCGCGGAACGTTCCAGCGGCGACGGACGACGGTCACGACGGGAGTCGGAGTCCGACCGCGAACGCGCAGTCTCGCAGTCGGCCGAGAGCCGGTGTAGAGAGAGGAGTCAGTAGTCGGTGATGTCCCCCTCGCCCCCGGCCCCGCGGTCGTCGCCGCCCGCTCCGCTCTCGGTGTCCGGCGCGCCCCCCGCTTCGCGCCCGTGGACCGCTTCGAGGTACTCGCGGACGACGACGTCCCCGCTGGACGTGCCGATCCGCTCGGCGCCGGCGTCGAACATGGCCATCGCGTCGGACCAGGAACCGACGCCGCCGCTGGCCTTGACGGGGAGGTACTCGCTCATGAGTTCGACGTCCGGCACGGTCGCGCCGCCGCCGGAAAAGCCGGTGGCCGTCTTGAGGAAGTCCGCGTCGGCGTCGACGACGAGTTCCGACGCGCGGCGCAACTCGTCGTCCGAGAGCAGCGGCGCCTCGACGACGACCTTCACGGGGACGGGCACGGCCGCGACCACCTCGGCGACGTCGTCGCGCACGTCGTCGTCCTCGCCCGCCCGCAGACGCCCCACGTTCAACACCACGTCGAGTTCGTCGGCCCCGGCCTCCCAGGCCTCGCGGGCCTCGTGGACCTTCGTCGACGTGTCGTTCTGCCCGTGGGGGAACCCGACGACGGTCGCCGTCCCGACCGTCGGCGCGTAGCTGTCCGCCAGGTCCACGTAACACGGGGGCACGCAGACCCGCATCCCGTGCTCGATGGCTGCGTCGAGCACGTCGATGACGTCGTCCGGCGTCGTCTCCGGGCCCAGGACCGTGTGTTCGATGCGCCCCGTGACCGTCTCCGGCTCGACGCTCGGGTCCGTCGGGTCGGTGTCCATGTCTCGACGCACGCGCCCGCCCCACAAAAACGTGGAGGCGCGCCGACCGCGCCCGCGCGACCCCGCCGCGGTCGTGACCGGAACGCTTTCCACGCTCGCGGCGTCGGCTACCGGTATGCAGGTGTTCGCGGCGTCGGCTACCGGTATGCAGGTGTTGCCGAGCGGACTGGTCGTGCCGCCGCTCCCCTACGTACTCGCGCTCGGTGCCCTGACCGCAGCGGCGGTCGCCGCCCTCTACGCGGTCGACCCCGCGGTGACCGACCGCCACGTGCTGGCGCTCTCCCCCTGGATGGTCGTCGGCGGGGCGATCCACGCGTTCTACCAGTACGGCCTCGTCCCGCCGGTCCTCCGACCGCTGGCCGCCGCCCCCGCCGTCTATGTGACAGCGTTCGTCCTCACCGCCGCCGCCTGGGTCGTCGCAGTCGCCGCCGCGGACCGCGCCGCCCCGGACGGCCGGGACGGCGACCGGGTCGCCCGCCTCCTCGGCGTCGCCGGCGGGGTGGTCGTCCTCGCCGCGCTCGCCGGTGCCTACTGGCACGCGTTCGGGCGCGTCGAAACCCGCGCGCTCGCCTGGCTGCCGCTGACCGCGGCCGCGGCGGCCCTCGTGACCGCGCCGACGTACTACCTCCTGCGCGACCGGCGTCCGAACGCGGTCGCGGCGGTCGGGGCCGGCGCCGCCGTCGCGGTGTTCGCCCACTCGCTCGACGGCGTCTCGACCGCCCTCGGCGTCGACGTGATCGAGACGGGGGAGCGGAGCCCGATCCCCCGGAGGATCATGGACTTCGCCGGGTCGCTCCCGACCGCGCCCTACGTCGGTACCGGCTGGCTGTTCGTCCTCGCGAAACTCGCCGTCGTCTCCGTGCTGGTCGTCCTGCTCGCCGACTACGTCGAGGAGCGCCCGCGCGAGGGCAACCTCCTCGTGGCCTTCGTCGCGGCCGTCGGGATGGGTCCCGCCGCCAACAACCTCTTCCTGTTCCTGCTCGCCGGGTCGGCCGCCTGAAACACGCGTCGGCCCCCGCGCGCGGACCCGAGACGCGTCAGGTGGCGAAACCGGGTCCGAAACCCGTCAGTCGGCGAGCGAGACGGCAAAAGAGGACCGGGAAACCGGGACGGAGGGAGCGCGGCGGGGACGGGGGCGCGCCGGTCAGTCGGCCGTGCCCGACACCGACTGGTCGTCGCTCTCGTCGGCGAGTTCGGGGCTGTCCCAGTACTCGTGGCCCTCATCCGCGCGGAAGCAGGTCGCGCGGTGCTCGTCGTCGCCGTAGGCCGGCGGCGTCTGCTCGGGACAGACCTCGCGGGCCTCCGGGCAGCGCGTGTGGAACCGGCACCCGCTGGGCGGGTTGATCGGGTCGGGGATGTCGATGTTGCGCATCGGGATCTCCCCGGTCTCTTCGAGGGCGAGGTCCGGCGTCGCCCACTGCAGCACCTCCGTGTAGGGGTGGCGCGGGTCCTGGACCATCGCTTCGGCCGGGCCGATCTCGGCGATCTGACCGAGGTACATCACCGCGATCTTCCCGCCGCTGTGGGCGCTGAAGTACCGCGCGTTCGAGAGGTCGTGGGAGATGAACACGAACGAGGTGTTGAACTCGTCCTGGAGTTCGAGCATCAGGTCCATCATCTCGACTCGCAGCGACACGTCCACGGCGCTGATGGCCTCGTCGGCCAGGATGACGTCCGGGTTCATCAGCAGCGCGCGGCTCAGCGCGACGCGCTGTTGCTCGCCGCCCGAGAGCTGGTGGGGGTACCGCTCGGCGAAGTCCGGCGCGGGGTTCATCCCCACCCGCTCCAGCAGCGAGTAGACGCGCTCGCGCTTCTCGCTGCGTGTCAGGTCCGGACTGACCTGGCGCAGCGGCTCCGAGAGGATCGTCTCGATGCGCCGGTTGGGGTTGAGCGAGGCCGCCGGGTCCTGGTGGATGATCTGCAGCGACGTCCGGATGTCGTCCCAGGTGATGTCGGCGTCGCTCTCGCCGTCGCGCACCTCCCAGATGTCGTGGCCGCGGTACTTGACGCTCCCGCCGGTCGGGCGCTGGAGCCCGATGGCGGTCTTCCCGAGCGTCGTCTTCCCACAGCCCGACTCGCCGACGAGAGTCACCACGTCGTTCTCCTCGAGGTCGAACGAGACGCCGTCGACGGCCCGAACCGTCTCGGGTTCGTCGAAGACGCTGAGCAGTCCGCCCCTGTTCTCGAAGTGGACCTCGACGTCCTCGAGCGACAGCAGCGGCGGTTCGTCGCTACTCATCGCGACCACCTCCCGCGGCGCCGCCGTCCGCGAGGGTGTCCTTGTGACTCAGCGGGATGTCGTCGCGCGCGACTTCCCAGCGGAAACACCGCGCCGCGTGGTCCGCGTTGATCTCGTGGTACGGCGGGACCGACTGGCGACACTCGTCTTCCGCGAGCGGACACCGCGGGTGGAACGCGCAGCCGTCCGGGATGTTGATCGGCGCCGGGCTCTGGCCCTCGATGGGCTTCATCTCCTCCAGGGGCGCCTGGAGGTTGGGCGTCGCGTTCAACAGCATCCGCGTGTACGGGTGCGCCGCGTCCGCGACCAGTTCCCGCGTCGGGCCCACCTCGATCAGCTTGAACGCGTACATGATCGCCATCCGGTCGGCCAGCGCCGCCACCAGCGGCAGGTCGTGCGTGATGAAGATCAGCGTGATGTCGTACTTCTCCTGCAGCTCCTCCAGCAGCTGCAGGATCGACCGCTGCATCAGGAGGTCGAGCGCGGCCGTCGGCTCGTCCATCACCAGGACCTCCGGGTCGAGCACCATCGACAGCGCGATCAGCGCGCGCTGGGTCATCCCGCCCGACAGCTCGTGGGGGTAGGAGTCGAGCACGCGGTCCGGGTCGAGGTACAGGTCCGAGAGCAGCTCCCGGGCGCGCTGCATGCCCTCTTTCATGTCGGCGTCGTGGGCGCGCAGCGTCTCCTTGAAGTGGGTCTCGACGTCCAGGACGGGGTTGAACGAACTCATCGCCCCCTGGAACACCATCGAGATGTCCTCCCACCGGAGCTCGCGGAGCTCCTCCTTGCTCAGCTCGAGCACGTCGACCTCCTCGCGCCCGGTCGGGTGGTAGGTGATGCCGCCCGTCAGGACGCCCGGTTCCGGGACGGCGTCGAGCAGCGACGACGCCAGCATCGACTTGCCGGAGCCGCTCTCCCCGACGATGCCGAGCACCTCGTTGCGCTCGATGTCGAGGCTCACGTCGTTGAGCACGTACGACTCGCCGCCGTCGTAGGTGATCTTTGCGTTCGATATCTCCAGCACCGGGTCGACGTCGGCCGCCGTCCGCTCCTGCTGGACCGCCATCAGGTCATCACCTCCGTCGCGGCGACCGACTCACCCTCGTCTTCCTCGGTGGACTTGGACTCGCCGGCCAGCCGGGTCCGGACCCGCGGGTTGAACACGCGGTCCATCCCCTGGGCCAGCAGGATGAGACACAGCGCCAGCCCGCCGATGGCGATCATCGGCCACAGCATCTGGTAGAACGCCCTGAGCCCGATGAGCGCGCCCTGGCGGTAGGCGCGGTTGAGCTGGATCCCCCAGTTCCCGGCGCCCGGGGGCAGGATACCCAGGTAGTACAGCCCGACGGCCGCGAACACGACGTAGCGCGCGGCGTTCGCGAAGTTGACGAGGATGTACGGCATCAGGTTCGGGATGACGTCCTTGAACAGGATGCGCGGCGTGCTGACCCCCATCGTCCGCGAGGCCTCGACGTAGGACTCCTCGCGGAGCGTCAGCACCTGCGAGCGGATCGAGCGGGCCAGGCCCGCCCAGTAGTTGACCGTGATGACGATGCCGACCAGCGCCGGGTTCTCCGGCGAGAGCACGACCGCCAGCACCATGACCAGCGGCAGGCCCGGGATCGACATCGCGAAGTCGGAGAACGACGTCAGCACCCGGTCGACGGTGCCGCCCTTGTAGCCGGCGACGGTCCCGATGATGACCGCCACGCCGGTCGCGAAGACGCCGCCCGACGCGACCATGATCAGCATGCTCGGGGTGGCGTGGATGATCTGGGCGAGGATGTCGGTCCCGGTGCTCTGGGTCGTCCCCAGGATCGCCTCCGTGGTCTTGAACGGCGGGACCGCGCGCCCGCCCGGGTATTTCGGGAGGTCGACCTGGTTCGTGCTCGGCTTCCGGTAGAACATGACGCCGACGGTCCCCATCAGGACGTAGACGAACAGGATCGCGCTCCCGATCTGGGTCCGCCGGTCGTCCCAGGCCACCAGGAACGGCTTGTAGATGAACTCCTGGTAGAAGTCCTGGAGGCGTTCGCGCCGCGTGAGTTCGACGTCGGACCCCTGGTAGTCGAAGGTGAACTCTCCCGTGTCCGGTTCGGACTCAGTATGCTTCACTGGAATCACCCGATTTGATCCGCGGGTCGATCATGCCGTAGGTCAGGTCCGCGATGTACACCGAGAGGACGAGCGCCGTCGTGATGATGATGAACACGCCCATCATCAGCGGGTAGTCCCGCGCCTCCAGCGCCTGGAACATGTAGTAGCCGATACCCTGGTAGGTGAAGATCTCCTCGATAATGACCGTCCCGCCGAGGTAGAACGCGATGAGCGTCAGGAACCCGGTGTACATCGGCAGGATGGCGTTGCGCGCGACGTACGTGATCGCGATCCGCCTGTCGGAGAGCCCCCGCAGGCGCGCCACCTCGACGTAGTCCTTGCCGAGGATGGAGATGCTGTTGCCCCGCATCGCCAGCGCCTGCAGCCCGGCGCCGGATATCGCCATCGAGAGGATCGGCAGGGCCGCGTGGTGGAGCGCGTCGATGACGAACTTCACCGACAGGGGCTCGCCCGCCAGCTCGTTCGAGATCCGGTAGCGGACCGGGAACCAGCCCATCTCGTAGCCCAGGAAGATGACCAGCAGCATCCCGAGCACGTAGAACGGGATCGCGGACAGCAGGATCGAGATCGCACTCGAGACCACGTCGAATCTCGTCCCCTCCCAGTACGCCATGACGGCGCCCCAGGTGATGGCGATCGCGAAGATGAGGATCACGGAGGAAACAGCGACGAGCACCGTCCACGGGAGCGCGCCGCCGATGATGGCCTCCACGGTCCGACTCTTCGAGATCGAGTCCCCCATGTTGAGCTGCAACAGCGACCCCATGTAGTCGATGTACTGAACGTACAGTGGCTGGTCGGGATTGACCTTCGTGTACGTCTCCATCAGCGCCTCTATCTGAGACGGACTGTACCCCTGTTGCACTAGCCGCGCACGCATCTGTACCATCGGTCCGCCCGGTAACAGGCGGATCAGGGCGAACGTGAACGAGACGACCGCCCAGATGGTCACGACGACGCGGAGTGTTCGTTTGACGTAGTAGTTGTTTAGCATCTGTGTTGGTTCGGTGTGGCGATTGGGCTCCGGTTCCAGTGGGACAGGCACGCGGTGCGACAGTATCGCCGGTCCGGTACACGACCTGTGTCCCGTCGCTCTGGATGTTTCTGACTTCTCTGTATAACTGTTGTGGCCATTCGGACGTTCATGAGTAAACCCACCGTGGCCCGGACGGCGACGAACGAATCGTTGCAGGACCCGCCAGCGCCGAGCGGCGACGGGCGGCCCGACAGTGAGGACCCGGACCGGTGGTCGTCAGTTGCCCTTCCAGTTCATGTTGCCCGACTTGATGAGCCAGGTGTGGGGCCAGTCGGTCTGGGCGACCTCAGCCTTGAGCGGGTTCTTGGGGACGTCCCAGTCGTCGCTGGTGACCCACGCCTGGTTCTGCTTCTCGGCGATGGGGATCATCGGGAGGTCGACGTTGGTGACCCACGCCTGTTCGAGCGCGATCTGGTGGGCCTTCTTCTCGTCGGTCGTCTGGGAGAGCGTACTCAGCCGGTCCGAGGGGTTGACGGTCATCTCGCTGCCGCCGCCGATCTTCGGGACCGTGACGTCGGCGAGTTCGCCGCCGCGGGTCTTGGAGGCCGGGTCGTAGCCGTAGCCGAACCCGCGGAAGTTCTCGATGAGGACGTGCCGGAGCGAGAAGTACGGCACCGCGCCCATCGGCGCGCCGGCGTTCCAGCCGCCCGCCGAGAGCGTGAAGTTGCCGTTGGGCCAGACGCTGTCCAGCAGCGTCCCGAAGTTCCGGCTGTCGACGGTCGCCTGGAACCCGAAGGCCTTGAGCTGGTCGACGACCGTCTCGGTGGCCGCGATCCAGTCCGTCCAGCCCGTCGGCACCTGCACCGGCAGCTTGACGACGTTCCCGTCGGGGTCTTTGACCTTGTCCCCGACCGTGTAGCCCGCCTCCTCGAGGACTTTCTTGGCCTTCTTGTTCTTCGCGGAGTCCATGCCGTACGACCGGAAGTCGCCCTTGCTGTCGCCCAGGAACTTCTCCTGCTGGTCGACGTTGATCGCGATCTCGTAGGGCGCCGGCTTCTTCGAGAGCGGGCCCGCGTTGTTGACGACCTGCTGGCGGTTGATCACGTACGTGATCGCCTGCCGGACCGCGCGGTCGCCCAGGTGCTTGTGGTCGTGGTTCGGGACCAGCCCGTACCCCCACAGGTTCGGGACCCGGATCTCTTCGACCGCGTCGGGGAACTGGGCGACGATGCGCGGCGGCGCGAAGACGAACCCGGAGTCGACGTCCAGGTTCAACAGCGCCTGGTGGACCGCCTGGTTGCCGTCGATGAAGTTGTAGTTCAGCTTGCCGAAGTTGATGTTGCTCGACTGCCAGTGGTCGTCCCGGCGTGTCGTCTGGAGCTGCTGGCCCGAGGCGCTCTTGTATTTGAAGGGGCCGCTCGCGACCGGCTCCTTCCAGGCGAAGTTCTGGAGCTTCTTCTGGGCCTTGGTCTTGTCCATGTTCTCGAAGTTCTTCCGGTACTTCTGGAAGACCTTCTTCGGGGCCTGGACGAACTCCTGGGCCAGGATGTGGAACTTGATGATCGCCGGCTGGACCGTGTTCTTCAGGTTGACGGTGACCGTGTTGTTCTTGTTGTCGGCCTCGATCGAGCCGGCGTAGTCGGCGTAGGGCTGACCCATCCGCTTGCCCAGCTCGAGCTGCATCTTGATCTCGTCCATCGAGACCTCGTTGCCGTCGGCCCACTTGAGCCCGTCACGGAACGTCATCTCGAACTTCTTGTCCGTGATGTTCCAGTCCTTGACGGCGACCGGGATGAACTCGCTCCGTGCGAAGTTGAACCGGGCGAACCCGTCGAAGAACGTCTCGCCGGACACCTGCGCGATGCCGGACGGGTTCCAGGGGTTCCACTGGATGTCGGTCGGCGCCTGGTTCGTCCGACTGATGTGCGTGACGTCCGAGTACACCTGCATTCCGCCGTCGCCGCCGTCGCCGCCGTCGCCGCCGTCGCCGCCGTCGCCGCCGTCGC
>JBDGST010000099.1:0-10304 GCA_042217365.1 Haloarculaceae archaeon | reverse complement strand
CCCGCGAGATCACGCACGTCCAGGCGAACTTCGACTTCTACAACCACGGCTGGACGGAGATGATGGAGTTCCCGGCCGACGAACTGGAGGACCACTACGAGCGCTACCGGGAGTTCTTCGCGGACCACGGCATCACCATCGACGACCCGCTCGGCGAGTTCGCGCCCGCGGACGGCCTGCCGGCGGCACCCTCGACGCCCGGGAAACTGGACGACCCCGAACACCCCCACGCCGAGGGCGGGTTCGCGGACGACGTCTACGTCGAGACCGAGGACGGAGAGGTCGTGGTCGGCGGCACCGAGGAACCCGACGACGTCGGGGTCGAGCGGGCGCCCGGCGTGGACCCCGACGAGACGGACGCCGAAGCCTGACGGAGTGGCGACAACGGGAGCGTCCCGGGCGAGGGGGGAGAGTCGTGCAGGTCAGTCCGACCGGTATGCGTCCCGGAGCGAGTCGCGGACGTAGACGACGGAGTCGTAGCGGTCGCTCCGGTCGGGGGCCATCGCCGTCGTCACGACGTCGGCGACCTCGGCCGGAACGTCCGCGACTGCCCGGGGGTCCGGGGGCGGCCCGCCGACCCGGTCGCCGAGCGGCGTCGCTCCGTCGAAAGGCGGTCGGCCGGTGAACAGTTCGAAGCAGACGGCACCGAGCTGGTAGACGTCCGTCAGGTCGTCCGTCGGCCCGTGCTCGTCGTCGAACTGCTCGGGCGCCGCGTAAGAGGGCGAACGACCGCCGGCGCCGCCCGACCGGTCGAGCAGGTGCTTCGAGAGCCCCCAGTCGGCGACTTTGGGGACGTCCCACGCCCCCTCGACCGTCCGGAAGATCACGTTCTCGGGTTTGAGGTCGAGGTGAGCGACGCCCCGCCTGTGGGCGTGGTGGACCGCCCGGGCGACGGCGTGTGCGGTCCAGACCGCCTGGTCGGTCGGCATCTCGCCCGCGCGGTCGCCGAGGTGGCCGCCGTCCATGTACTCCATCGCGATCCAGGGGACGGGACTGTCCCCGTAATCGACGACGCCGACGACGTGGTCGTGGTCGTCGAGTCTCTCCCACGTCTCGGCCTCGTCGAGGACGCGTTCGACCGTCTCCGCGTGGAGCGTCCCGTCCAGCTGCGGTCGCTTCACTGCGAGAGTGACCTCGCCGTCGGCCGTCGCGACGGTCGCCCGAACCACCTCGGCGGTCCCGCCGCTCGCGATCTGCTCGCCCATCGACAGGGCACCGTATGCAACTGAGTCGATCGGCGCGCCGGGAACCCCCTCCGGCGGCCCCGCCGACCGCGGGCGCCCGCTGTCGCCCCCGCCCGCTCGAATCCTGACGTAGAGGTCGCCGCGCCCGTCGCGCCGCAGGTGGGGCATGCCTCGCCGCTCGACCTCCAGCACCGTCCCGTCGCTCGCGTCCGGCGGGAGGTCGACCGCTATCGCCCCGTCGATGCCCTCGACCTCGACGGTCCCGCCGGACGCCAGTCGGGCGCGGGGAACCGAGACCTCGCGGTACAGGTCCGCGCCGTCGCGGGTGAACGGGTCAGCCCCCGCGACTTCGACCTCGACGAACAGGTCGCTGTCCGGCCCGTCCGGGTTCTGTATCCCCTCCCCGTCCATCCGGAGGGTCTGGCCGTCTTCGATCCCGCGCGGCACCTGAACGGTGAGCGCGACTTCCTCGCGGACGAGGCCGTCACCACCACACTCCGTGCACTCACCCGCTGCGCCCGCCGAGCCACCGGTCCCGTCACACGCCGGGCACGTCGCCGGACGGGCGATAGTCATCCGTTTCTCCGCCCCAGCGAACGCGTCTTCGAGGTCGATCGTCATCGTCGTCCGGAGGTCCCTCGGGGCCCCTTCGTCGTCCCCGTCCCCGGAGTCCGACGAGTCGGACTCGCCGGCCCCGTCGCCGTACTCGTCCGTGAGTTCCGAAAAGAACCCCTCCCCGTCACCGTCGCCGCCGTTACCGTCCGTCCGGTCGGCGACCGACACCTCGACGTAGAGGTCGCCGTCAGTCCCGTCCCCGCCGGGGTCCGGGACGCCTTCGCCCTCGACCCGGAATGCCTGTCCGTCGCTCGTCCCCGCCGGAACCATCAGGTCGACGACTCGCTCGACGGGGCCGTACAGCCCGGTGCCGTCACAGGCGTCACACACCCCGAACGACCCGAACGCCGAGTCCGTGCCCGTGCCGCTGCCGCCGCATATCTGACAAACCGCCGGTCGCTCGATGACGAGGCGCTTCTCCGTTCCCTCGCGTGCCTCGGCAGAAGTGACCGACAGCGACGTCCTGAGGTCGGTCCCGGGGGCGGGCGTGTCGCCCTCGTCCTCGCCCCCGCCGAAGAACTGCTCGAAGACGTCCTCCATCGAGTCGTCCATCGTCACCCAGTGACGAGTTCGAACGGCAAAAGGATGCACCTCCGGCGACGCGACGACCGATTCGGCCGGCTCTCGGGTGCCAGTGAAAATATCAGATTCTCGCAAGGGTTCAGCCCTCAACACCCCAGGAGAGCCGCCCAGTATGACGATTCGCCCCGTTCAGTATTAACAATCGTTAGGTCGCGTCGTTAGCCGAGTCCCTCGTATATAGATGTTACAGGGCGAATCACTCGGTCTTCTCCTCGGGGCGGTCGCGCTCGGTGCCGTTCACGGCGTCGAGCCGGGTCACGGCTGGCCCGTCGCCGCCTCGTACGCGCTCGACCAGGCGAACAAGTGGGTGTACGGGCTCGCGGCGAGTTTCATTCTCGGAGTCGGGCACCTCGTCAGTAGTATTGCGATGGTTGGGGTATTCTTCTACGCGAAGAGCTACTTCGACCTCACGCAGGTGAACGAGCCGATTCGTCTCGCCCGGGACGTGTTCATTGGAGGACCAGTCAGTGTCGTCGCCGGTGTCCTGCTCATCGCGCTGGGAATCCGGGAGTACCGGCACGGCCATTCACACGGCACTCACGGTGACGGTCACGCCCATTCGGACGAAGACTCACACGGCCACGACCACGCTCACTCCCGTGACCACTCACACGACCACGGCCACGGCGACGACGACGGTGGACTCGTTTCCCGTTTGAAAGGGTTCGTCCCGTTCGTCGGCGGGCACTCACACTCACACGACCACGACGACCTCGAGGACGCCGCCGACCGCGGCCTCCTCGGGATCGCGTGGTTCGCGTTTCTGCTCGGGTTCGCGCACGAAGAGGAGTTCGAGATCATCGCGCTCTGCACCGGGTCGAACTACTGCCTCGAACTGATGGGCGCGTACGCCGTCACCGTCATCGTCGGTATCGTCGGACTGACGATGCTGTTGATCGCGGGGTACCAGCACTACGAGGAGAAAGTCGAGCAGTACACGCCCTACCTCCCGGCGTTCTCCGCCGCGGTCCTCGTCGTCATGGGCGTTGGGTTCATCACGGGTGTGTTCTGATCGGGCGATCCCTCGAGACACTCCCCTTTTACCGCGATTCGACGAAGGCGTCCGCCGCGGCGAACCCGGCTTCGATACCTCCATTCAGCGACCGCTCGGGGTACTGCGCCCGTGATGCCATGCCCGCGTAGTAGACGCCCTCGGCGACTTCGTCGGCCAGGTCGTACGGGACCACCATGTCGAGGTACCCGCGCTCGTAGACCGGCGCGGTCCGCGGGTTACGCGCGGTCTCGACCCAGTTGACGCTGTCGGGGTCGAAGTCCGGGAACATGTCGGCGATCCCGTCCCGCCAGTGGGCCTCGACCTCGTCGTCGTCCATCCCCCAGACGTCCTCGGCGGGGTCCTGGACGTAGCTGGCCGTGTAGTAGAGGTGCTCGCCGCCGTATCGCTCGGGCGGGACGAAGTTCGTGTGTTCGATGAGCACGCCGAACGGGGCGTCGTCCTTGATGTTCAGCCAGTAGGTGTCCATCAGCGACTCGTCCATGCTCCAGACCGAGCAGACGGTCCCCTGGAAGTCGATATCGCAGGCGTACCCGGTCAGGTCTTCGAGGACGGACGGCATCGCCGCGACGACGACATCGTCCACGTCGCGGGTCCGGGTCCGCCCGTCCCGTTCGACGGTGAGCGACTCGACCGCGCCGCCGCTCGTCGCCAGGTCCGTCACGCGGGCACCGGTCGTGACGGTGTCTTCGCCGACGGCGTCGAGGAGCGCGTCGAGCAGGCGGCCGAACCCGCCGTCGAGGTAGCCCAGTTGCTCCCCGCGGAGCGGGTCGCGCTCGCCGCGGAACTTCACCCGTCCCAGCAGCCAGGCCGCGGAGACGTCCTCCGTCCGCGACCCGAACTTGGCGTCCAGCAGCGGCTCCCAGAACGACTCGTAGACGTGCCGGGTCGTGTGCTCCAGCAGGAACTCCCGGACCGGGACGTCCTCGTACTCCGTGATGTCCTCGTACGCGTCGAACTCCGGGATCCCCCCCCGCACGTCGATCTCCAGGACGAGCATCCCGAGGCGGAACTTGTCGTACAGCGAGAGGTGCGGGTACGCCAGGATCTCCCAGGCGCGCTCCATCGGGTGGATCACGCCGTCGACGTAGTAGGAGTCGGTCTTGTACCGCCACTCCAGGTCCTCGCCCAGCCCGAGTTCGTCGATCACGTCGACGATAGTCCCCTCGGAGGCCGAGAGGTGGTGGTAGAACTTCTCGATGGGGTCGCCCGCCGTCTCGTAGACGGCCGCGAGGCCGCCGACCCGGTCGCTCGCCTCGAACACCTCGACCTCGTGGCCCGCGGACTGGAGACGGTACGCGGCCGCGAGGCCGGCGATGCCGCCGCCGACGACGCCGATCATGCACCCCTGTACCGCCGTCCGTGGAAAAGCCCTTTCGCTCGGTAGTCACTCGACCCGCGGGTCGGCGCCCGTCACACCCCGTCAGCCGCCGCCGAGCAGTCGCGAACCCCCGAGGGAGTTGATCGCGACGAGCGCGGCGAGCGCGACGACGACGAGCACGACGGCGACGGGGAACGCCGCGTCGACGCCGCCGCCCTGGAACGCGACCCAGATCTGCACGGGGAGCGTCCGCGGGTGGTACGCGAGCATGAGCGTCGCGCCGAACTCGCCGGCGGCGCGGGCGAACGCGAGCGTGACGCCAGCCAGGATCCCCCGCCGCGAGAGCGGCAGCGTCACCCGGCGGAAGGTCGCCCACTCGGAGACCCCGAGCGTCCAGGCCACCTCTTCGAGTTCGCGGTCCACCCGCTCGAAGGCGCTCCGGGCCGAGAAGACGACAAAGGGGGACGCGACGAACGTCTGCGCGAGGACGACGCCGGCGAACGTCCGGCCGATCGGGGCGCCGAGGAGGCCGCCGATCCCGGACTCCCCGAACACGGAGAGCAACAGCATGCCGCTGACGACCGGCGGGAGGACGAGCGGGAACGCGACCACGGCGGTGAGAACGGTCCGGCCGCGGAACGACCACCGAGCGAGCGCGTACCCGAGCGGGACGCCCAGCAGCGCCGCCGCGGCCGTGCTCACGGCCGCCCCCAGCACGGTCGTCCGCGCGGCGGCGACGACGAACGGGTCGCGCAGCGACGCGAGTACCGCGCCGGGGGGCTGTCCGAGGAACAGCGCCGCGAGCGGGAGGAGGTAGAACCCCGCCAGGAGAGTCCCCAGGAGCGCGACGACTGTCCACCACCAGGACCGGTCGCCAGTTCCGTCGGACACCCGAGTCGTCACCCCCGGAACGCCCGCGGGACGTCACCTTCGTAGCGGGGGTACCTGTCCGGGACCACGAACCCGTGGTCCCGCAGGACGCGCCCGGCCGCGACGCGGTCGAACACGTCCCGAGTGGCGTCGTCGGTCGATCGAGCCAGGAGGCCGTACGCGATGTGGCGCCCTTCGACCGTCTCGCCGTCCTCGCGGGCGTACGTCGCGTCTGCGTACGCGCCGTCGCGTGCCGGGTCGCTCAGGTCGACCGCAGCCGGGAGGTCGCGGAACTCGTAGCCGCGCTCGACCGCCATGTTCCGGTAGACGACCGCCGCGTCGAGCGAACCGGTCTCGAAGCGGCTCAACAGGGAGGTCTCCGGGTACACCTGTCGCTGGGCGAGGACCCGCTCGCGCAGGCCCGGCTCGCCGTAGAACTCCGCGGCGAGATCGAGCATGATGCACGTCCGGTAGCCCAGCGGGTCGAGGTCCGGGTCAGTCCGGCCCAGCGACGCCTCGCCCGCGAGAACCGGGTCGAACCACCGGTCGGCGTCGGCCACCCGGCGCCCGCCCCGGCTCTCGGCGTCGTAGGCGAGGGCGAGCGCGTTCCCGGCGACCGTCGCGTGCCAGGGGGCGTCGAGGACCGAGTCGAACAGCCGCACGTCGGCCAGTGCGACGAGGTCGGGGTCGCGCTTGCCCGTCGCGACGAGGCGCGCGGCCGTGACCGACCCGTGGGCCTCGACCCGGAGCGAGCGGTCGGTCGCGTCGCGCACCCCCTCGCCGAAGGTCCGCTGGAGGCTCCCGGCCACGAGCGCCGAGACCGCGTCGCCGGAGCCCAGCGACCCGCCGAACGGGGCGACGCAACCGCCGACGCCCGCGAGTCCCGCCCCCGCCGCGGCGACGAACCGCCGCCTGCTCGGACCCGATCGTTGTGTCGGCATCGACATAACGCCGTTGTGTCGTTAGAGACATAACGGTTTTGGCCGGCGGGCGCCTGCTCCCACGCATGGACGCGGGATTCGAGGCCCACCTCCGGGAGGGGAACGCGACCGTCGACGAGCGGGACGCGGCGCTTCTACGCGCGGTCGCCGACCACGGGTCGCTCAACGCCGCGGCCGACGCGCTCGGCCGGTCGTACTCGCGGGCCCACGCCCGGCTCGACGAACTCGAAGCCGCGACGGGCCCGCTCGTCGAGCGCGAGCGCGGCGGCGCCGGCGGCGGAGGGAGCCGCCTGACCGACCGGGCACGGGAGTTGCTCGCCCGGTTCGACCGCCTCCGGGCCGCGCTCGACGGGACGGCGACGACGGAGCGGCTGGTCCTCGACGGGACCGTCGCGGAGCGCGAGGGGGAACTCGCGACGGTCGAGACGGCGGCCGGCCGCGTTCGGGCGCTGGCGCTCACCGACGACGAGCGGGTACAGGTGTCGTTCAGGGCCGACGCCGTGACGCTGCATGACCCCGCGGCGGCGCCCGGCGAGAGCGACACCAGCGCCCGCAACCGGTTCGAGGGGTCGGTCGTCGCAGTCGACCGCGACGAGGCGACCGCCCGGGCGACGATCGACGTCGGAGCCGCCGACCCCCTCGTGGTCCGGGTTACGACCGAGAGTCTCGACCGACTGGGACTGGCGTCCGGCGCGAGCGTCGTCGCGTCGTTCAAGGCGACCGCGACCCGGGCCACGCCCGCGTACGGCCCCGGCGAAGAGAGCTGACTGCGGGTGTCGAAGACCCTGCCGCTCGCACGACTACCGGCCCGCTACGACGGGTCCCCCCGCTCCAGGTCCTTTCGCATCGCGACGTGGTCTATCCCGGCTTCCTGGAACACGCCGCTGGTGGTCTCGTAGCCCAGTTTCCGGTAGAACGTCTCGACGCGGGTCTGGGCGTGGAGTTTCAGGGTCGCCAGCCCGCGGTCGGCCGCGTGGGCTTCGACGTCGGCCATCAGCGCGCGGCCGACGCCGCGCTCCCGGTACTCCCCGCGGACCGCGACCCGTTCGACCTTGCCGACGCCCTCCTCGACGACGCGGAGTCGCGCCGTCCCGACGGGGTGGTCCCCGTCGTAGGCGACGAAGTGAGTCGCCTCGTCGTCTCTGCCGTCCATCTCGACGTCCTCCGAGACGCCCTGCTCGTCGATGAAGACGGCCCGGCGGACGGCGAAGCCGTCCTCGACCACGTCGTCGGCCCTCCCGCGCTCGACGGTGACGGTCATCGGTCGAAGGGCGTGTCCTCACCCTCCTTGGCGTTTCGGTCCAGCGGAAGCGTGACGACGAACGCGGCGCCGCCGAGGTCGCTGTCCTCGACGCGGACCGACCCGCCGAGCGTCTCGACCAGCGTGTCGACGATGTAGAGACCCTGCCCTCCCTCGTCGCTGCTGACCCCGCGCTCGAAGACCCGGTCGCGCGCTTCCTCTGGGACGCCGCGACCGTCGTCGGCGACGCGGACGACGACGTCCTCGTCGTCGACGGTCGCGGTCACCTCGATCCGGACGCCGCCGTCGCTCGTGACCGGATCGCCGTTCGACCGGTCCGCCGAATCGACGCTCGTGGTACCGTTCTCGCCGGCGTCCCGGCGAGTTTCCGAGTCGGGGCTCGTCGAGCCGTGCTCGACGGCGTCCTGACGAGCGTGCGAGTCAGGGCTCGTCGAGCCGTGCTCGACGGCGTTCTCGAAGAGATTCGTGAAGACCGGCCGGAGCGCGTCGGCGCCGGCGACCGGCAGGGCGTCGGGCCGGTCGAGGGCGACAGTCGCTTCGGGGTGGCTCTCGCGTGCCGCCTCGACCGTGTCGTCGAGGACTGTCGCGACGTCCGCGGTGTCGTACTCGCCGTCGCCGGCCAGCACCTCGGTCACCGACTCGACCCGGGAGACGAGGTCAGTGAGGGCGCGGGCCTCCTGCTCGATGGTGTCGGCGCCTTCGCCGACCGCCTCGTCGTCGTGAGACTTGAGTAGGCCTGCCTGCCCGACGATGACCTGCAGGCCGTTGCGCACGTCGTGACGCAGGAGGCTGTTCGTGAACGCCATGGCGTCCCGGGTCCGCTCCGCGTCCGCGACCCGCCGGCGGAGCGCGACGTGTTCCCCGCCGAGGACGACCCCCGCCAGCGTCCCCAGCGCCCAGGCGACGGTCAGGGGGAACACCGGTTCCGTCACCGGACGCCCCTCCATCGCTCTGACGAGGACGGTGACTACGTCCGCGACGCCGACCAGCAGTCCGACGCCGACCGCCAGGGTCGTGACTATCCACGTCTCGACGGCGTCGAGATCGCTCCGCCGGAGCCGGTCGCTCGCGTAGATGACGCCCGCCGAGAGCGAGACGCCGAGCGCCGCGGCCGCGAGCGGTCCGGGACCGATACCCAGCGTCCGGATCTCCCGGAGGAAGTTCCAGATCGAGACGCCGACCTGGAGCGCCCCGACGAACCCGAGCGGGAACCACCCCGGGAACGGAGCGCGTCGACCGAACCAGCGGGGAACCTGAGACACGATTCGGCTTGAGGCCGGAATAGATAAATCGCTTCGGTCATCGGATACGCGGTCCCCTATCCCGCTACTCGACTCCGTCAGCCGGCGGGACGTGTCTCCGCCCGCCGACGTTATGTGTTCCCGACACGTGAGATCCGACGGGATGTCCGACTTCGAGACGTACGCCTGCGAGCAATGCGGGGAACAGTTCGCGGCTCACCCGAGCGCCCGGGCCGCCGAAAACGGCTTCTGCAGTCCGCGGTGCGAGTCCGCCGGCGAGGGACTCGCGTAGTCGACGCGAGTTTCAGTCGTCGGCGACCGACCCGGATTTCAGCTGCTGTCGGGGCTGTAGTTGGGCGCCTCGTCGGTGATGACGACGTCGTGGGGATGCCCCTCCTGCTGGCCAGCCTGCGAGACGCGCACGAACTCGGCGCGTTCTTTGAACTCGGGGATCGTCTCGGCGCCGACGTAGCCCATGCCGGACTTCATGCCGCCGACGAGCTGGTGGAGTTCGCTCGCCAGCGTCCCCTTGTACGGCGTCGCGGCCTCGACGCCCTCCGGGATGACCTCCTCGTCCTCGTCGACGTCTTTCAGGTAGCGGTCGCCGCCGCCCGACTGCATCGCGCCGACCGAGCCCATGCCGCGGTACTGCTTGTACTTCTTGCCGTTCATCGTGACGACGCGGCCCGGCGCCTCGTCGGTGCCGGCGAAGTACGAGCCGAGCATGACGGCGTCGGCGCCGGCCGCGATGGCCTTGATCGCGTCGCCCGAGTAGCGGATCCCGCCGTCGGCGATCACCGGGACGTCGTGGCCGGCGGCGACGTCTGCCACCTGGGCGACGGCCGAGACCTGTGGCACGCCGGCGCCGGTCACGACGCGCGTCGTGCAGATCGAGCCGGGCCCGATCCCGACCTTGATCCCGTCTGCGAAGTCGACGAGTTCGCGCGCGGCCTCGCGGGTGCCGACGTTCCCGACGACCACGTCCGCGTCGACTTCCTCTTTCACGGCGCGGGCGCTGTCGATGACGTCCATGTTGTGGGCGTGCGCGCAGTCGATGAACAGGACGTCCGCGCCCGCCTCGTCGGCAGCGAGCGCGCGGTCCGTCTCGAACGGACCGACCGCCGCGCCCACCCGGAGCGTACCGTCGTCGTCGCGGGCGGCCTTGTCGTACTCGCGGCGCTGAAGGATGCCCTGCATCGTGATGAGGCCGATGAGCCGGTCGTCGTCGTCGACGATCGGGACGCGCTCGATCTTGTGCTCGTACATGAGTTCGAGCG
>JBDGST010000157.1:0-10472 GCA_042217365.1 Haloarculaceae archaeon | reverse complement strand
GCTGGATGAGCATCTCCGTCTCGGTGTCGACCGCGGAGGTGGCCTCGTCGAAGACCATGACCGCGGGCTCCTGGAGGATGGTCCGCGCGATGGCGACGCGCTGGCGCTGGCCCCCCGATAGCTTGACGCCGCGCTCGCCGATGTCCGTCTCGTACCCCTCCGGGAGGTTGGTGATGAACTCGTGTGCCTCCGCGCGCTCGCAGGCCCGCACCACGTCCTCGCGGTCGGCGTCGAACTTCCCGTATTTCATGTTGTCCTCGACGGTGCCGTCGAACAGGAAGTTGTCCTGGCCGACGTACCCGATAGCGCCCCGGAGGCTCGACAGGGTGACGTCCCGGACGTCGTGGCCGTCCACGCGAACGCCGCCCTCGTTCACGTCGTACAGCCGCAGGAGGAGCTTCACGACGGTCGTCTTCCCGGCGCCGGTCGGCCCGACGAGCCCGACGGTCTCGCCCGGCTCCGCCTCGAAGTCGACGTCCTCCAGGACCGGCTGCTCGTCGTAGGCGAAGGTGACGTCGTCGTACTCGACGTGCCCCTCGACGTCGCCGAGGTCGACCGCGTCGGGCGCGTCGGAGATGTTGACCGGGAGCGACATCAGCCCGAGGATGCGCTTCGTGGAGGCGCGGGCGTCCTCGTAGCGGTCGACGATGTTGCCCATCTGGGAGAGCGGTTCGACCAGCCGCTGGGTCAAAAGCAGGAAGATGACCAGCTCCCCGGCGGTGAGCGTACCGGTCAGCGGGCCGGGCGCCTGGCCGGTGATGAGCCAGAGCCCGCCGACGACGAACGTCGCGATGAACGCGATCGACGTGAGCGCCTGCAGTCCCGGCCGGTAGACGAAGTTCAGCCGGAGCGCCAGCCAGTCCAGCCGGAAGTACGTGTAGGAGTGGTCCCGGACGCGCTCGTCCTCGTAGTCCTCGGTGTTGGCGGCCTTGATCACCTGGATGCCGTTGAGGTTGTTCTCCAGGCGCGAGTTGAGGTCGCCCACCGATTCGCGGACGTCGGTGTACCGGTCCTCGGCCAGGCGCATGAACCAGTAGGTGAACACGCCGGCGACCGGGATGACGAACAGCGTCACCGCGGCGAGCTGCGGGTTGATCCACAGCAGGATGACCGCCGTCCCGAGGATGAGCACGCCGAGCTGGATGGCCTCGCTCATCATGTTGTCGAGGAACCGCTCCAGCCGATTGGTGTCGTTCGAGAGGATCGACATCAGCTCGCCCGTCTGCATCTCGTTGAAGAAGTCCATGTCCAGCCGCTGCATCTGCTGGTACGTGGCCGTCCGGACCTCGTGTTTCACCCGGTGGGAGAAGAGGTTCAGCGCGGTCTGTCTGAGGAAGTTGAGAAACGCCGATCCGACCATCGCGACCGCCATGACGCCCACCGAGAACCAGAACTGTCCGGTCGTGGTCTCCGGGACCCACGACGCCGGGACGTACGGCAGCTGGAACGGCGCGTCGTCGCGGAACACCGAGTCCAGGGCGGTCCCGAGGATCACCGGCGGGACCAGAGACAGGAACCGGGCCGCCGTGCTCGACAGCAGACCGACCAGGAACCACCGCCGGTTGCCGCGGCCGTAGCGCTGGAAGAGCCGGATCAGCGGCCGGTCGATCTCCTCGCGACGGTTCTCGATGTACTCCGAACTGAGTTGTTCGTCCGTGCTCACGGGGAATTCGACCGGTCTTGGCGGTGGGGTAATAAATGGCCGACGAACGCCTCAACGTTCACCGGTTCCGGGATCAGCACATCTCGCCCAGGTCGACCGTTTCCGGGATCAGCACATCTCGCCCAGGTCGACCGTTTCCGGGATCAGCACATCTCGCCCAGGTCGCGCCAGTCCTCGTCGTGGACGGTGACCTCCAGGTCGCGGCCACAGTCCTCGCAGTAGAACGTCACCGTCCGGTACCCCGGCTGGAACTCCTCGCTCTCCCCGTGCTCGTCGCACTCGACGCGGACCCCTCGTTCCTCGCCCTCCGGAACCTCGACGGTGTAGGTAGCCATCCGGATCCGGGGATCCGGGTCCGGGAGAGATAAACCCAGTGCCGCTCCCGTCCAGGTCGGCCTCCGTCCCAGAATCCGGCACCGCGCCCGGCCAATCGTTCTCAGTCCCAGAAGCTCCGCGTTCGGGCGTACTCTCGCTCGCGCCGGAGGATGTCGCGGTAGAACTCGTCCTCGTCCTCCCGGAGCTTGTTGATGATCCGGGCGGCGTTACGCGGACCGACGCCACGCGCCGCGAGCGCGATCACGGCCCGTTTCCCGTGGCTCTGGACGAGACTCGCCGCCCTGTAGGCGCGCTCGGTCATCTTCTCCTCTTCGTCGTCCTTGTCGTCCGCTCTGACCGCCGAAACGGCGTCGTCGTCCCACGGGTTGAGCGCGGCGATCCGGGTCGACCCGCACTCGGGGCACTCGGGCTGGTCGCGGACACGCCTGACCGGCTTTTTGCGCTCCCAGTCCCGGCAGTGCAGGCAAAAGAGGATGACGCGGTCGTTCCGGATGCGCTCGCGCACGGTCTGGATGACGCTGGCGTCGGCGTTGTCGGGCGAGAGCAACTCCTGGCCTGCCGAGCGGCCGCCCAGCCCGACGGCAGTCCGGCCGCCGACGGCCTCGACGGCCAGGTCGCCCGACTGGACCCGTTCGAGGACGGCCATCGCTCCGTCGACGTCGAGCTCCTCGTGGAGCATCTCGCGGACGGCCTCGTCGTAGACGGGCGTGTCCGCGAGCGCGTCGAGCAGCCGGTCGCGCCCGAACCGGTCGCCGGCCGCGCCCCGGCCCCGCCAGCGCTTCAGGGCGCCGAACTTCGCCGCGACCTGCGCGAGCTTGAACTTCAGCGCGTCGGCGTTCTTCAGGCTCAGCTCGATGAGGTCCGGCAGGTGTCCCGGGTCGGTGCCTTCCAGCACCTCGACGACGTCCGCGGCCGTCACGCCGCGGGGCACCTCCAGCTCTATCCGGTAGGGGTCGACCTCCATGGCGACCGACGACCCGGTTCGCTGGCCGATGAGCGCCGAAAGGAGGCGGCCGAGCGTCTCGTTGACCTTGTGGCCGAAGGCGGCGTTCACGACGAGGTCCCGCCCCTCGAACTCGACGACGATCCGCTCGTCGGTCGGGACGGGACCCTCGTGGTCGGCGAGCTGTTCGAGCCCCGTCGCGGCCGTGTCTGCGTCGGCGTCGTAGCGGCCGGTGAACTCGCCGGCGACGCGCTCGACCGGAGCGCCCGCCTGGAGCTGCGACCCGGCAACGCCGCGCATCTCGCCGACCTCCGCCGCGACCGGCATGGGCACCGGTATCTCCTGGCCCGTCCAGGAGGGCACTTCGCCGCCGGGGTCCTCGACCGGCGAGACCGTCACGACCTCTTCTTCCTCGTCGATCTCGGTGATCCGCCACATCTCGCCGCGCTGGACGAACACCTCGCCCGGCGCCGCGAAGTTGACGACGAACCGCTCGTCGAGCGTCCCGACGTCGCGCCCGCTGGCCACGTCCTCGACGCTGTAGGTCGCCTCGTCGGGGATCATCGAGAGGTTGTGATAGAAGTACTGCCAGGTGCCCCGGCGCTTCTCGATGCGGTCGTCGTCCTCCTCCAGCCAGACGACCCTGTTGCCGCCGAGTTCGCGCACCACGTCCTTGAACTCGCGCTCCGAGAGGTCCCGGAACGGGTAGGCCCGGGTGACGATCTCGTAGGCCCGCATCGCCCGGATCTCGCCGAAGTCCATGACCAGCCCCGCGATCTGGTTCGCGACGGTGTCGAGGCTGCCGTCGTGGATGCCCGCCGGTTCGACCTCGCCCTCCCGGGCCCGGCGCGCGATGGCCATCGCTTCGAGCGTGTCGTCGGGGTGGGTCGTGACGACGGTCCCGCGGGACACCTGGTCGCGGCGGTGGCCGGCCCGGCCGACGCGCTGGAGGAGGCGCGTCACCTGGCGGGGGCTGTTGTACTGGACCACGTGGTCGACGTGGCCGACGTCGATCCCCAGTTCCATCGAGGAGGTACACAGGAGCGCGTCGAGTTCGCCCGCCTTGAACTCGTCCTCGACCTCGACGCGGGACTCCTTGGCGAGCGAGCCGTGGTGGACGCCGACGCTCGACCCCAGCTCCTTGAACCGCGATCCCAGCGCCTCGGCCATCTGGCGCGTGTTGACGAAGATCAGCGTCGACTCGTACTCGTCGACCAGGTCGTCGATGTACCGGACGTGGCTGGCGAACTCGGGCTCGGTCATCAGTTCGCCCGCGAGCCGCTCGTCGGCCTCCCCGACCTCCGGCGAGCGGACCCGCACCTCTAGCCGGCTCCCGACGTCGACCTCGGCTATCTCGCAGCCCCGGTCGCCCGTGAGAAAGCGCCCGACCTCGGCGGGGTCGCCGACCGTCGCCGACAGGCCGACGCGCTGGAACGGGCCGGCGAGCTCGCGCAGGCGCTCCAGGCCGACCGTCAGCTGGGCCCCGCGCTTCGACGCCGCCAGCTCGTGGACCTCGTCGACGACGACGTGCTCGACGTCCGACAGGGCGGTGCGGAGCTTCGACCCCGTGAGCATCGCCTGGAGCGTCTCCGGCGTCGTGACGAGCACGTCCGGGGGGTCGTCGGCCTGCTGCTGGCGGCGGTAGTCCGTGGTGTCGCCGTGCCTGACGTCGACCTCCAGGCCCAGCTGCTCGCCCCACCAGTCCAGGCGCTCGCGCATGTCGCGGTTGAGCGCCCGCAACGGGGTGACGTACAGCGCGCCGATGCCGAACCGGTCGCCGACGGCCTCGGCGCTGTCGGCCCCGCTCGATCCGTCGATCGCGCCCTCGTCTCCGGCCAGCGCGTCGAACACCGGGAGCATCGCCGTCTCGGTCTTGCCCGTCCCGGTTGGGGCGACGACGAGCACGTTCCGCCCCTCCGCAAGGGGTTCGAGCGCCCGGCGCTGTGGCTCCGTGGGAGTCTCGAACCCGCGCTCGGAGAGCGCCTCCCGGACCGCGTCGCCCAGCCGAGCGAACGCGGCGGCCCCGCCGGACCCGGCGTCTGCCATCGTCGCTCGTTGGTGACGGGTCCGATTAAGCGCCGCGGTCCCGGGCGCAGGCGTCCCCGGGCCGATCCCCGGCGAACGCTTCCCCGGGACGATCCCGGGCGCACGCTTTCTCGGCCGCTCGCGTTCCCGCGGCCCAGTCCCCCAGTACGCGGATCTCCGGGGAAGCTTTCACTGCGACTGGAGGTGGCTCTCGTCGGTCAGTTCCTGGACCGACTCCTGGATGTCCTCGACACGCGCGACCTGCTGTTCGTTGGCCGAGGCTATCGTCTCGACCTCCTCGGAGATCCGGTCGGCCTCGTCGACGAGGTCGTCGACCATGGCGGCTATCTCCTCGGTGCTGGCCGCCTGGTCGTCCGTCGCGTCGGACACTTCCCGTATCCCCCGGGCGGTTTCGGTGACCGCGTCGACGATGTCCTGCAGGTTCTCCATGGCCGCCTCGACCTGTTCGCTCCCCTCCTCGACGCGCTCGGTCGTCTCGGCCAGGTTGTCGACCGTCTCGTCGGTGTCGGTCTGGATCTCCCCGACCATCGCCTCGATCCGGCTCGCGTGCTCCTGTGACTCGCCCGCCAGCGACTTCACCTCGTCTGCGACGACGGCGAACCCTTCGCCCGCTTCGCCCGCGCGTGCCGCCTCGATCGAGGCGTTCAGCGCCAGCATGTTCGTCTGGTCCGCGATGTCGTTGATGACCTCGACTATCTCGTCTATCTCCTCGATGCGGGTCTGGAGGCGGTCGACGTCGGTGGCGACGTCCTCGGCGGAGTCGTTGATCGCGTCCATCGTCTCCAGGGCCCGGTCCGCGGCTTCCTGCCCCTCCTCGGCGAGCGTCTCGGCCCGGTCGCTGGTTTTCGCGACCTCGTCGGCCGTCGAGGCGATCTCCTCGACGGTCGCGCTCATGTTCGACACCTCGCCCGCGACCTCGGACACGGCGTCGGCCTGCTCGTCGGTCGCCTGGTTTATCTCCTGGCTGCTCCGGCTGACGTCCGCGGCCACGTCGGTCGCCTCGCCGACCGCGGTTTCGACCTCGCTGGCCACCTGCTTTTGCCGTTCGAGCTCCCGTTCGAGGTCCTGGCTGTAGGAGTGGATGTACGTGTCCATCGCGACCTGCTGGTCGAGGTTGAGGACCTTCAGCGCCGAGAGCGTCCGCTCGACGACCTCGTCGACCGCCTCCTCGACGGGCGCTCCCCGCGCGGTCGCCGGTTTCTCGTCCCGGCCTTGGGCGGCGGCCGGGCCACCCTCGGACGTCGCCGCGTCGCCGTCGACCGTCGCCAGCTCCCCGTCCCCCTCCCTCGTAGCGACGGCCCCGCCGTCCGGTCGGGCGTAGGACTCCTTGACGTCCTCGGCGATGGCCTCGACGATCCCGCGGTAGTAGATCAAGTAGGCGCCGAGGTAGATGCGGGGGCCCATGTCCAGCATGTCGTGGATCTTGCCGATCCGGGCCCGCCGCTCGAAGTAGTCCTGCCCGTACTCCCCGCGTCCCAGGTCGATCAGGTACTGTCGTTGGGTCTGCTTGAGCTGCTCGACCCCTTTCGTCGAGAACCCGATGATGTCCCGGGTGTCCCCGAACGACTGGAGGTGGTCGTAGAACTCGTCGACGAGGTCGTCCGCGATCCGCTCGAACGTGTCCCCCATCTCCCGGAGCCGCCGCTCGTCTTCGCGGTCGAACCCCGTGAACTCCGTGCGCCACTGGATCTCGTCGGCGTCGATCCCGATCTCGTCGGTCAGGCGGGACCCGTCTACCTGTCGTCGCCTGGTTTCGTCTACCTTGACGTCTGAGTCCGAGGTCATTAGTGGCGTGCTCTCAGAACGGATACATCAGTATTTCCCGTGCGTATTCACTCCTGATAACACTGGCCGGAGGATCGTCCAGTTTCAACCGATTCAGAGGTACAAACGTCAGAAACCAGTCGCTCACACGCGCCGGTACGCGCCGAGTCTCGTCCCGTCGAGCAGGTACGCCTGCCCGTCGCGGAGGCCGTCCGGGAGGAACGGCGCGAGGAACTCCCGGTCTTCGACGTTGACCCACGTTCCCCCCGAGCGGTCGTTGAACGCGGGGAAGACCACGAGGCGGCCCCCGTCGAACGCGCGGTCGTGGAACGCCTCGAACGGTTCGACCGCCAGGTCGCCCCGGAGCCAGACGCGCTCGGTCCGGTGTCCCCCGACCTCGTCTTCGAGGCGGACGACGGGGTGTTCGTGACCGACGCAGACTACCGCGGCGGAGAGGACGTCCTGGCTCGGCCAGGTGTGGCCGTGCGCGAATCCCACCTGCCCGAGACGGACCCCGTGGCCGGGCGTCACCGTCACCGGCTGGTCGACGTCGTCGAGCGTCGCTTCCGCGCCACCGTCGTGGTTCCCCCTGGCGAGCGTGACGGACAGGTCCGACGGGAGCGCGTCGAACAGCGCCGCCACTTCCGCGCGCTCCTCGCGGCCCGGGTCGCCGATAGCGTGTCCGAGGTCGCCGAGGACGACGAGCCGGTCGGGCGACTCCCGGTCGACCAGCGCCAGCAACGACTCGCGGCGCTCCGCTGCCCGGCCGGGTAGTTCGACCCCTCGGCGGCGCAGTCCGGCCTCGATGCCGGCGTGGACGTCGGCGACGACGAGCGCCCGCTCGTCGCCCAGGTCGGCCACGGCCGCGGGCTCGCCGGGGACCGGCTCGACGGCCATCAGATCGGCTTGTAGACCCCGTCCTCCGGCTCGTAGCACTGGCCGCCCATCAGCGCGTCCTGGATGGCCTCGGTCACCGCGTCCGCCGGTTCGCCGGTCCGGTCGCTCACGCGCTCGACGATGTCGGACTCCGCCGCGCCGTCGCCGTCGTCCAGCGCGCGCATCGCGTCCATCACCGCCTCCTCCAGGTCGACGTCCTCCGCCGGTTCGTCGGCCTCGCCCGCCTCGGCGCTCGGGGCCTCGTTCGACCCGGTCGCCTCGGCGCTGGGGCTCTCGTCCGCTCCCGGCGCCGTCGCCTCTCCGGCCTCGTCGACCTCGCCCGACTCGACGGTCGAGGCCGCCGCCTGTTCATCAGTCGTCTCGGCGGTTTGCTCCACCGGGGACCCGGAGCCCGATCCGGATTCGGCCGCCGGTTCGGGCGTTTCGATGTCCGCCGAACCGGGTTCGTCGACCTCCGTCCCGGTCGTGAACTCGGTGCCGTACTCCTCCTCGATGGCCTCGCGCTCCTCGTCGTCGAGTTCGAACTCCCCCGGGTCGAAGTCGCCGACCTCCTCGGCAGTTCCCGGTGTGTCGCGTTCGTCGGTCGCCGGGTCCGAACTCTCGACGGCGTCCGTCACCCCGGCGCTCTCGGACGACGTCTCCACCCCCGACTCGGCGGTCGAATCGGCCGAGTGCCCTTCGGCGTCGGCGGTCGGTTCTGATTCGGTTTCGGCCGTCGACTCTTCTTCGTCGCCGGTCGGTTCGGTGTCGGCCGTCGCGTCGCCGGTCGCTCCGGTCGTTCCGGCGTCGGACCCGCCGGGCGAGCTCTCGACGGAGCCTCCGACGGCAGGAGGCAACTCGATGGTCGCGAGCGCGTCGAGGTCGGCCTGTCCGGGCGCGTCCGGATCGACAGAGAGCGACTCCACCTCGTCGCGCTCGCCGGCGACGAGTTCGGCCGCCCGGATAGCCAGGTCCCGGACCGCGTCGAGGTAGGCGCCGGTCGTCCCGTAGTGGTCGAGGGCGAGCGGGATCCCGGCCGCGAGCCCGACGTCGACGCCGTCGGCTTCGAGCGCGCGCCGGAGGTCGTCCCCGCGCTCGTCCCGGCGGAGGGCGCGGGCCATCGTCGCGACGCGGTCGAGGGTCTGACGGGCCGCCTGGACGTTCCAGCGGTCCCGGGTCTCCGCGGTGACCTCGTTGACGTTCTCCGGGCGGACCGAGGTGTAGGTCACGTCGCCGTCCTCGGGCTGGAACGTGCGGGCCTTCCCGGTGACGGCGACGAACGCGGGCGGCTCGGCCCGCTCGAAGAACGCCTGCGCGTCGGGCTGGTACTGGCCGGCGTAGACGACGAACGCGCCCGTCGGGTCGACGACGCGCGCCCGGAGGATGTCCTCGCCGGCGGGTTCGACCTCGGTGAGCACGCCGACGACGAACAGCCGGTTGACCCGCGCGCCGGTCGGCGTCACGACGTAGTTCGGAGCGCGCTCCTCGTCGCTCTCGGAGTAGGAGAAGTCCGCGTCCTCGAACTCCGCCGAGAACACCCGGTAGGCGACCTCGCGGCGGCCGGCGCCGCCCTGGTCGTCGGCGCTCATCGCGACACCTCCGCGAGCAGGTCGCTCGCGCGGTCGACCGGGTCGTCGTCGGTCGCCGCGAAGCTTCGCGCCGTGAGGTTGGCGCCGTACTCGTCGACCGACAGCGACCCCCTGACCCGGAACTCCCGGCCGACGATCTCGTCGCGGATCGCGTCGGCGACGGCCTCCTGGTCCATCTCGTCGCGGGCGTGTTCCTTGGCCGCCTTGACGCCGCCGCCGTACACCTGTTCGGTGAGTTCGTCGTCGAGGATAGCCGTGACCGTCCCCGTCCCGTCGTCGAGGATGGCCTTCACGCGCAGGTCGTCGACGCCCTCGACCTGCCCGTGGGTGCGACACTGCCCGTTCTGCACGACGCGACCGCACTCCGGACAGCGCTCGATCAGCCCGGAGCCGTCCCGGACCCCGATCACGCTCCCGACGAGTTCGACGTCGAAGAGGCCGCCCGTCGCGATGGCCTCGCGGACCGCGAGCCGGACGGCGTCGTCGGTCGCCTCCACCTCGCGGGCGAGGCGCTCGACAGTGGAGAACTCCGACACGTTGATCGACGGCGAGCCGCGGAACTCCCTGACGAATGCGTTCTCGACCCGGACTGACGCGCCCTCCTCGACCTCGGAATGGGGGTCCCAGTCCGTGAACGGCAACCTGGCCGTCTCGTCGGCGAACACGCCGCCGAGTATCTCCGTCTCGCCGTCGCGGCCGTCGATCGTCTTTCGCTCGACTTCGAGCGCGGTCACCTCGACGTTGACCCCCCGGTCGCCCGGCGCGAGGTCAACGAGGTCCGCGTCGCCGCCGACCTCGTAGGGGACGTCGAGCGGCTCCTCGTCCCGGCTCACGGAGGTGCTCTCACCGAGGTTCAACTCGGGGTTGCCCTCCCACTCGCGGACGCCGGCGTTGCCGACGGTCACCGTCTCGCCGGGCTCCAGCGCGAAGTCCTCCCACGCAGTGTAGGAGATCTTGCCCGTCTCATCGGCGAGTTCGCCCTCGAAGATGACGTGGTCGCTGCCCTGGTAGCGGATCGACCGCTTGCCGACCGTCAGCACCGTGGCGGTCACCGTCACGTTCGAGTCGTCCGTCGAGACGTCGGCGACCGCTTTGCTCGTCGGCCCGCCACCGCCGCCGTCCGATCCGTCGCCGTACTTCCGGCGCAGGCTGTCTTTCGCCTCCTCCAGCGGGACGCTGTAGGAGACGAGGTTCTCGAGATCGCGTTTGACCTCCGTTTTGTCGACGCCGAGGCTGGAGGCGAGGTCCTCGGCAT
>JBDGST010000145.1:9065-10489 GCA_042217365.1 Haloarculaceae archaeon | reverse complement strand
GCGTCGCCTGGCTGACCAGCGTCAACCCGCTGCTCGCGCCGGGCTGGTTCGCCGGCTACGTCGAACTGCGCTACCGCTCCGTGAGCGTCGGTGACATCGACCGGCTGAACGAGATCCTCGACGACGAGTCAGCACCCGTCGAGGAGGTGATCAGGCGGCTGCGCGAGGTCCCCCTCTTCCGGCTGATCCTCGTCGTCGCGCTGACGAACGTCGGGAGCATGGTCGCGAGCCTCCTCGTCTTCCCGGCGATCCTGCCGTGGCTGTCGGCCGACATCGGGGGCGTCGGCGCCATCGGCGGCCTGCTCGTCGACGGCGCCGAAAACGGCGCGCGGATCGTCTGGGAGGCGGTCTCGTGAGCCGACGGGGTGGCGGGCGCGCCGGCTCTCCCCCCGGTGTGGGCGGGGGATCCCCGCGGGGCGGCGGGATCTCGTTCAGCGCGCGCGAGGTGCGCGACCTCCTGGCCGCGTGGCTCGTGCTCGGCGTCGCGTTCGTGTTCGCGTTCGACTACGAGGTCAGGACCGGGATCCTCAGCGGCGAGGCCGCCCCGGCCGCCGTCGCCGAGAGCCTCGCGCTCGCGCTGCTGACCGTCGGCGTCGGGTTCCTCCTGCACGAACTCGCCCACAAGGTCGTCGCCGTCCGGTTCGGCCAGGTCGCCGCCTTCCGCGCGGACTACGGCATGCTGTTCCTGGCGCTGATGGCCGGGTTCGCCGGGTTCCTGTTCGCGGCGCCGGGCGCCGTCGTCCACCGCGGCCGGATCACCGCGCGCGAGAACGGCCTCATCGCGGTGGCCGGCCCCGTCACGAACCTCCTGCTCGCCGCCGTCTTCCTGCCCCTCGCCCTCGTCGGGTCGGGGCTCGCGGCCGAAATCGGCGGTCTCGGGGTGAGCATCAACCTCCTGCTCGCCGGCTTCAACATGATCCCCTACGGCCCGCTGGACGGCCGGAAGGTGCTCAACTGGAGCAAACTCGTCTACGCCGTCGTCGCCGTCCCGAGCGTCGTGCTCGCGTTCGTCGCCCTGTTCGGGGTCGGACTCTGACGGCGCCGTTCGGGACCGACCGCTGACGGTGCTGTTCGGGACCGGCTTCGAGGTGAAGCGCGGCCGGGACAGCGACCGCCGCGCAGCTCGGGACCGGGCACCGGCGCGACCGGCGCCGGGACACCTACTTCCGGACGCGGGCCGTACCGGACCCGTGAGCGGGACTGTTCCACCCGAGGCCGAGGCGGGGATACCGGAGTGGACGGTGACGCTGCGCGGGACCGCGACGGTCGTCGAGGACGACGAGCAGACGGCGGCCGCGAACCGGCGGATCAACCGCAGGTACGGCGTCGACCCCGACGCCTGGAGGGAGAACACCCTCGTGCGGATCGACGTCGGTTCGGCCTCCTGGACGAGGTACTGACCGGACACGAGATCCGAACGCTCG
>JBDGST010000145.1:0-8965 GCA_042217365.1 Haloarculaceae archaeon | reverse complement strand
GACCGGACACGAGATCCGAACGCTCGGCGTGGCACGCGTGACGACCGCCGGGGGCTCATCGCCGATCCGCCAGTGGATTTTCGGGGCGGCCGGGCAAACGACTGTCACATGGAGCCGCGAACCTTCCTCCGAGTCGAGGGGTTGACTGTCCTGGCGCTCTGCCTGGCCGGCTACTTCGCGCTCGACGGGCCGGTCTGGTTGCTGGTCGTACTCGCGCTGGCGCCCGACCTCTCGATGGTCGGGTACCTCGCGGGGCCCCGGGTCGGCAGCCTGAGCTACAACCTCGTCCACACGTACACCGGGCCGCTCGCGCTCGGGGCGGTCGGATTCCGGGCCGACGTTCGGATCGCGCTTCTCGTCGCGCTCGTCTGGGCCGGCCACATCGGCGCCGACCGGCTGGTCGGCTACGGCCTCAAGTTCGACTCCGGGTTCGAGGACACGCACCTCTCGACCCAGCCCGCCCCGGTTTCGGTCCTCGAATCGGAGGAGTGACCGGCGGTACCGCCGGACGCTGGGCCCGGATCCGTAGACCGGGGCGGTACTGCCGAACAGCCGCCCCGCGGTTCACGGAAGGTCTTTGCACCCGGCCGACCCACGCCCTCCATGACCGACAGCGAGTTCCGGCGGCTTCCACCGGACCGTCGCGACGAATACCGGCGCATCGTCGAGTACGCGTTCCAGCCCGAATCGGGGCTCGACGCCTACGACGAGCCTGGCGACGGGGATTCGACGGCCGACGACGGCGACGAACTCGCCGACGAACCGGGCGAGCGGTTCGGCGCGTTCGTCGGCGACGACCTCGCGAGCGTCTGCAAGCACTACGACTTCACGGCGTCGCTCCGGGGCTCGTGGGTCCCGCTGGCCGGGCTGGCCGCCGTCTCGACGCCGCCCGAGCACCGGAGGCGGGGGCACGTCCGGACGCTCGTCGACGGCAGTCTCGACCGGTGGCGGGGCGACTACCCGCTGGCCGCGCTGTGGGGGTTCTCACACGAGTTCTACCGCCAGTTCGGGTGGGCGACGGCGACGAAGCTCTTCGAGTACACCTGCGACGCGGAGGCGCTGGCGTCGGCGGCCGCCGACGACCGGGCAGGTCGGTTCCACCGAGTCGAACCGGACGAGTGGCGCGACCTCCGGGACGCCCGCGATGCGTACGCCCTCGACCGGACGCTCGCGCTGCGGTACGACGAGGACTGGTGGCGCGAGAAGGTCTTCCGCGCGTCCGACGACGGCCGCCCGTACGTCTACGCCTGGGAGCGCGACGGGGCCGTCAGGGGGTACGTCGTCGCGTCCTTCGAGGGGGGCGACGGGAACGGGATCGGCAATCGCCACCTGTCGGTCGAACAGGCGGCCTGCGTCGACCACGACGCCTACCGGCACGTCCTCCGGTTCCTCGCGGACCACGACTCGCAGGTCGAGGAGTACACCCTCTACCGGGGAGACGCGACGCTCCTGGACGCCGTCGAGGACCCGTACGACCTCGACTGCGAGGTCCACGTTGGCCCGATGGTCCGGGTCGTCGACGTGGCCGACGCGCTCTCGACGGTCCCGTACCCACAAGACGAGACGGCCGACCTGACGCTCGCCGTGACCGACGGGACCGCGGCGTGGAACGACGGGGCGTTCGACCTGTCCGTCGACGGCGGGACCGGGCGGTGTACCCGGCGCGACGACGCCCGCGCGGACGGGGCGGACGCGACAGTCGGCGTCGGGACGCTCTCCCAGCTGGTCGTCGGGTATCACTCCGTCGCCGACGCGCGGGACGTCGGTGACCTCTCGGTCCGGAGCGAGCGCGTCGCGGACCGGCTGGCCGCGCTGTTCCCGCCGGCGAACCCGACCCTCCGGACGTTCTTCTGAGATCTCCCGGAGGGCCGCGGCGGGTCGCGCCCGGGTCCGCCGGCCGTCACCCGAAACGGTGGCCTTTTGCTCGCGCCCCGCGGGATACCGCACATGACCGACGAGGGCGACGCGGAGACGGGCACAGCGGGCGACCCGGACGAGGAGGGGCTGACCTACGCGGAGGCCGGGGTCGACATCGACGGCCAGGAGGCAGCGACGGCGGCGCTGGTCGGCGCGACCGGCGAGTTCGAGGGCGACTTCGCGGGTCTGCTGGACATCGGCGACCGCTACCTCGCGCTGGCGGCCGACGGCGTCGGCACGAAACTGCTCGTCGCGGAGGCCGTCGACGACTACTCGACGGTCGGAATCGACTGCATCGCGATGAACGCCAACGACCTCGTCGCGGCGGGAGTCGAACCCGTAGCGTTCGTCGACTACCTCGCGGTCGAGGAACCCGACGACGAGACCGCCGAGGCGATCGGCGAGGGGCTGCGCGCGGGGGCCGAACGGGCGGGCGTCGCGCTCGTCGGCGGCGAGACGGCCGTGATGCCGGACGTGATCCGGGGGCTCGACATCGCGGGCACCTGCGCCGGCCTCGCGCAGAAGGGCGCGGTGTTCCCGGGCGGGGCCGAACCGGGCGACGCCCTCGTCGGGTGGCCCTCCTCGGGGATCCACTCGAACGGGCTGACGCTGGCCCGCGAGGCGGTCACCCGCGAGCACGCGTACGCCGACCCGTTCCCGCCGAACCCGGACCGGACGATCGGCGAGGAACTGCTAGAGCCGACGCGCATCTACGCCGACGCGCTCGAACCCCTCCGCGCGCAAGACACACACGCCGCCGCCCACGTCACCGGGGGCGGCTGGACTAACCTCCTCCGGATGGGTGACCACCGCTACGAGGTCACCGACCCGTTCGACGCCCAGCCCGTCTTCGCGTTCGTCCAGCGCGAGGGCGGCGTCTCCGACGAGGAGATGCACCGGACGTTCAACATGGGCACCGGGTTCGTGGCGGCACTGCCGGAAGCGGAGGCAGACGGGGTCGTCGACGCACGTGACGACGCGCGGGTGATCGGCCGGGTCGAAGAGGGGGACGGTACCGTCTCCATCCGGGGACTGTCCCTGGCGGAGTGACCGCGAGCGACCGGCGGGAGCGTAACTCCCGGGCGTCGTAATCGGGAGCTACTGGCCCCGAGCCAGGAAAGTTTGATAACGAGTCCGCTGGTCAACACGAACGGGCATGAGTAACGATACCGATCCGCCCGGCGACGCGGACGAAGGGGGGGCCGACCGTCCCGGCGAGGCGGGGGACGAGGAGAGCGAGACTGAGACGCCCGACGTTGAGGCGAGCGCGACGACGATCGTCGACGCCAGCGGGGACGAGGACACGAGTGACGCCGACGACGAAGCGGACTCGGGCGGGGCCGAGGGGGACACAGGCGGCAACGAGGCTGGGGCCGAAGATGACGAGACAGCACAAGCGGCCGACGACGGCGACACAGCGGAAGCCGGGGGCGAGGGAGAGAGCGCAGGCGACGAGTCAGCGACGGGCGGCGCCGAGTCAGCCGAGGAGCACGACGAACGAGCGGAGACACTCGCGGAGCGCGAGGCGGAACTCGACGAACGCGAGGAGGCGCTCGACGAGCGTGCGGAGAAACTCGACGGGCGGGAAGCGGGCCTCGACCAGCAGGAGCAGCGGCTCGACCAGCGGGAGTTGGGGCTGGACAAGCGGGCGGAGGACCTGGACGAGCGGGCGGACGAGCTCGACGAGTGGGAGACCGAACTCCGCGAGCGGGCGGACGAACTCGACGAGTTCCAGGCGGAACTGGACCGGCGGGAAGAGCGGATCGCGGAGCGCGAGACGGAGCTCGACGAGCGCGAGGCCGCGGCCCGGGAGCGCGAGGCGGAACTCGACGAGCGGGCGGCGGAACTCGACCGGAAGGAGGAGACGCTCCAGCAGTACGTCGGCGACCAGGTCGCGGACATCGAGGAGTCGATGACCGACTCGATCCAGGACGCCGTGTCGGCGGGGATGGCCCACTTCAGCGAGCAGCGGGGCAACGAGTCGTCGCGTTTCGGAACGGTCGGGAACCTCGTGCTGGGGCTGGTCGGCGTCGCGGTCATCGCCGTCGGCGCCGGGAGCGCGGTCGCGGGCGCCGCCGGCGACACGAATCTCCTCCTGAACGACGCGACGACGAACCTGGTCGTCAGCGGCGTCCTCGTCTTCGTCGGCCTCGTCGTCAACCTGGCTGCCGTGACGAGCCGGGTGTGAGAACGACCGGCCCTACAGGACAAGGTACGTGCTGGCGTAGGCGGCGGCCGCGACGGTGACTGTCGCGAGCGCGGTCCCCACCGACCGGGCGGAGACGACGGGTCTGACGCGGGGAACGCGGGCGAGCGAGGACCAGGAGGCGCGCGCGTCACTGCGCCCCGCGAACGCGGGGGTGACGAACCCGACGGCACCGACGGCGAGGACGCTGAACACGAAGTGATAGGCGACGTCGAGCGTCGGGGCCGGGAGCGCGAGCGCGGCGGCGCCGTACGCCACCCCCACGGCGGCCCGGCGGTCGACCTGGTCGCGGACCCGGCAGTCCAACAGCCGACACGCCGCGACCAGGGCCAGCCAGACGACGGCGAGTTCGACCGCGAACGCCCCGAGGAGGTGTAGCGTCGGGTCGGCGGCGAGAGTCACACGCTCGGCCACGAGCGTGACGTCGAGCGGGTACGCCATCGCCGGGGGCGTCCCGGTGAACAGGTCGCCGAAGGGGTGGCTGCCGAGCCCGAGCGCCGCCGCGCTGGCGATCGTTCGGCCGGGGAGGGCGAGCACCCGCCCCAGCACGACCAGGCCGAGCGCGCCGGCGACGAACAGCAGCGTGACGGCCCCCGCGACCGGACCGGAAACGGCGGTCGCCACGGCGATCACGCCGGTCAGGAGCCCGAACGCGACGAGCGACGACGCCCGCTCGCGGGCGCCGAGGGCGGCGACGGCGAGCGCGACGGCGCCGGCGACGACGAGCGAGTGGGTGACCCCGCGGTGGACGCGGTTACTGGCCGCCCAGAACGCGTCGACCGCGCCCGGCGCGCCGGCGGTCCCGGCCAGCCCGGCCAGCCCGTAGACGACGTCGACGTCCGGGAGCATCGCGAACAGTCCGGCCAGCGCGGCGGCCCGGAGGACGAACCCGCGGTCCCAGTCCAGTCGCTCGCCGAGGAGGGCGACGACCGCGAACGCGAGGAGCGCGTGGCCGACGAACACGGGTACAGTTCGCCGCGAGCGGGCATAAGTCTCTCGTGCCGGGCGATAGCGGGAGACAGTGCTCCCGTACCGGGCGATAGCGGGAGACAGTGGCGACGCGAATCCGGCTGAACGCGGCTCCGTCGTCGGATTCGGCGGGAATCGGAATAAACCGGCGACTGGCCACCCTCACACGAACCGCGGCGAGTCGTTTTCAGGTCGACCGCACGGAGTCGTGCGGTCGTCCCGGTAGACAGTGACAGCAGTCCACATCAGTCCTCGTCGACCGGTCGCTCCTCGGCGAAAACCGCGAGCTGCATCGCCTCCCGGATGTGATACCGGGCGGTCTCGTCGTCGACCCGGTCGAGCGCGGCTTCGAGGTGACGGACCAGCGGCTCGGCGTCGCTGGGGTCTACCGGGGATGCCTGGGGAGGCATACGTAGGTGTAGGGTTCGCGCACATAAAACTGGCAGCCCTGAGAGCGAGCCCCCGGTGGGCGTCCGGCCCCGGCAGGAAACCTCTTGACCCCGCGCCCCCGACCCTGGTGTATGGGACTGTTCGACGGGTTGAAATCGGCCCTGGGGCTGAAGGCCGAGGCCGACGCGACCAGAGACGCCGACCCCGAGGACCTCTTCGGGATGAGCACGGCGTACGTGACGATGGAGGCGGACCTCGGGTTCGACGCGGCAGGCGTCGCCGCGCTCTGTTTCGCCGACGTCGACAGCACCGACTTCGCGGACGCCGTCGGCGAGGTCGAGGAGATTCTGGAGGCGGGGGAGATAGAGACCGGCACCGCGGCCCGGTTCACCGAGGACGACCACGGCTACGAGTGGGTCGTCCTCGAGGACGACGACTTCGAGGACCTCGTGACGAGCATCCACTTCGCCGCCGACACGTTCATCGAGCGGGGATACGGCTCGCGGCTGCTCGCGGCGGTGTTCGCCTTCGAGAAGGGAGACAGCAGGGGCGGTGCCGGCGGCCGGGACGGGGACTCCCGGCGCGCCTACTGGGTGTACTCCTTTCGGCGCGGCGCCTACTATCCGTTCGCCCCCGCGGGCGACCACGAGCGCGCCACCGACGTCGAGTTCAAGCTCCAGAGCGTCCTCGACGGCGAACTCTCGATCGAGGCCGACAAGGAGTTCTGGTACCCGCTCTGGCCCGACCGCCCCGGGAACCACCCCTGGGAGTGACCGGAGCCGGACCCGGAACCGTCGGAGCCACTCCGAGCCCGGGACCATCGGAGCCACTCCGAGCCCGGGACCGTCGGAGAGTGGCCCGGAGCAGGACCCGGGATCGTCGGAGCCGTCGGTGGACGCTCTCGGGTCCGTCTCACCGGACGTGTCTGTCGAGGAACCCGTCCACGAGGGCGGGGACTCCGGGGTCGTCGAACCCGCCGTGCCCGCCGCCGGCGACGACGTGGTAGGTGACGGGGACGTCGGCGTCCGCCAGCGCCGAGACGAGCAGGTCGCTCTGCTCGCGGGGGACGACGCGGTCCGCGCTGCCGTGGACGACGAGGAACGGCGGTTCCGTCCCGTCGACGTGGGTGAGCGGACTGGCGCGGCGGGCACGGTCGGCCCGCTCGGGCACCGGCCCGCCGACGAGTTTCCCCTCCGGGGAGTCGGCCGCGGCGTGGTCGAGGTCGCTCTCCTGGTCGCCCATCGCGAGCAGGTCCGTCGGCCCGAAGAAGTCGACGACGGCGTCCACGCGGTGGGACTCGTCGGGGTGGACGTCGGGGCCGCCGAAGTCCGCTCCGGGCGCGGTCCCGAGGAGCGCGGCGAGGTGGGCCCCGGCGGACCACCCCCACGCGGCCACGCGATCGGAGTCCAGGCCGTACTCTCCGGCGTGGGCCCGGAGCCACCGGACGGCGGCCCGGCAGTCCCGGACCTGGGCGGGGAACGTCGCCGCGTCGGTGAGGCGGTAGCTCACGCTCGCGATAGCGTAGCCCCGGTCGACCAGTCGGAGGGTGTCGCCCGTGTGCGTCCGGTCGCCGGACTGCCACCCGCCGCCGTGGATCGAAACCACAAGCGGCGCCGCCGACTCGCGGTTCGGGACGTACAGGTCGAGCGCGAGCGCCCCGCTCTCGCGCTCCGCGTACTGCAGGTCGCTGTGTTCGTGCACGGCCGCCCGTTCCCGGGGCTCCGAAATCAACGTTCGGAAAGAGAGTTTCCACGAACGGGCCGGTACCGTCCGGGTGCGTGCCAGTCGCTCCCCTCCCGGTCTCCACCCTTTCCGTATCAACGTTCGGATAGGTGTGGTGAGGACCGCCCGCGCCCCCGCAGTTTCACTTTCACTATGCTGTTAACGAGGCTTTATATGACGGGCGGCGCAAGCGACGGGCATGGCGACAGACGACCTCGAAGAACTGCCGGGCGTGGGTCCGGCGACCGCAGAGTCGTTGCAGGAAAACGGGTTCGACTCCTATCAGGGCATCGCAGTGGCGAGCCCGGGGGAACTCTCGAACACGGCGGACATCGGCGAGTCGACCGCCGCGGACATCATCAACGCCGCGCGCGACGCCGCAGACATCGGCGGGTTCGAGACGGGCGCGACGGTGCTCGAACGCCGCGAACAGATCGGCAAGCTCTCCTGGGGCGTCGAAGAGGTCGACGACCTGCTCGGCGGCGGCGTCGAGACCCAGTCGATCACGGAGGTCTACGGCGAGTTCGGCGCCGGCAAGTCCCAGGTCACCCACCAGCTCGCGGTGAACGTCCAGTTCCCCGCCGAGCACGGCGGCCTGGAGGGGAGCGCGATGTTCATCGACAGCGAGGACACGTTCCGGCCCGAGCGGATCGACCAGATGGTCCGTGGCCGCGACGACGAGGTCCTGGAGGACGCGATGGTGCTCCACGGCGTCGCCGAGGAGGACGACGCCGACGCCGGTGACGACGACCTCGTCGAGGCGCTGGTCGAGTCGATCCTCGACAACATCCACGTCGCGAAGGCGTTCAACTCGAACCACCAGATCCTCCTGGCCGAGCAGGCCCAGGACCTCGCCAGCGAGAGCCAGGACGAGGAGTTCCCGATCCGCCTGCTCTGTGTCGACTCGCTGACCGCCCACTTCCGGGCGGAGTACGTCGGCCGGGGCGAACTGGCCGACCGCCAGCAGAAGCTCAACAAGCACCTCCACGACCTGATGCGGGTCGGCGACCTCCACAACACCGCCGTGGTCGTCACCAACCAGGTCGCCGCCAACCCCGATTCCTTTTTCGGGGACCCGACCCAGCCCATCGGCGGGAACATCCTCGGGCACACTTCCACGTTCCGGCTCTACCTCCGCAAGTCCAAGGGCGACAAGCGCATCGTCAAGCTCGTCGACGCGCCCAACCTCCCGGACGGCGAGGCCGTCATGCGCGTCGAGAACGGCGGGCTGATGGACGAGTAGACATGACCTTTTTTCGCCTCGGGTTCGCTCGCTTCGCTCGCGAACCACTCGGCCAAAAAAGCTCGGCCAAAAAAGGCCGCGCCCTCACAGGGTTCGGGCGCGGTGAACCGCCTCGCTCCGCTCGGCGGACGTTCGCCAGTGGTGCGCGCTCATACGGATCGCTGTAAGTCAGTCCCACTTGACGCCGGGGTTGGTGACCGCGCCGTTCGCGGCCGACCCGAAGTCCCGGACGTACTTCGCGAGCACGCCGTTCTCGTAGGGCGGTTCGGGGTCGTGGTCTTCGAGGCGCTCGTCGATCTCCTCGTCGGTCAGGTCGACGGAGAGTTCGAGTTCGTCGACGTCGATGGTGACGGTGTCGCCGTCCTCCAGCGCGGCGATGGGACCGCCGACGTACGCCTCGGGGGCGACGTGGCCGATGGAGAAGCCCCGCGTCGCGCCGGAGAAGCGCCCGTCGGTGAAGAGGGCGACGTCCTCGGCGTGGCCCTGGCCGGCGACGGCGGAGGTGACGCCGAGCATCT
>JBDGST010000120.1:5392-10570 GCA_042217365.1 Haloarculaceae archaeon | reverse complement strand
CCGAGGAGCCGGACATCGCCTTGACGCCGGCGTGGGAGGCGCCGATCGCCAGCGACGCGGCCGCGATCTCGTCCTCGACCTGCTCGGAGATGCCGCCGAACTTCGGCAGGTTCTGGGACATGATCGTGAACACGTCGGTCCAGGGCGTCATCGGGTAGCCCGCGATGAACCGGCAGCCGGCGTCGAGCGCGCCGTAGGAGATGGCGTCGCTCCCGGAGACCAGCGCCTGCGTCTCCTCGGGCTCGTCGGCCTCGGGCATCGTGAGGTCGGGCACCTCGTCGAACTCGGCGGCCGTCTCGTAGCCGTCCTGGATGACCGCCTCGTTGGCCTCGGCGATCTCCTCGTCGAACACCTCGTGCATGATCTCCTCGTAGTAGGAGGTGTCCCAGTCGAGCAGGGCCGCCGTCACGCCGATGCCCGCGTTGTTGCGCATGACCTCGCGGCCGTGTTCTTTCGCGATGCCGCGGAGGTCGACCGGGTAGACGTGCCAGTCGTTCTCCTCGGCCTTCTCGTGGAGGCCCACCGCCTCGACGTCCTCCTCGTCGAGGAGCCCCTCGTCGTAGATGACGACGCCGCCCTCCCGGAGGTCGTCGAAGTTCTCGGACAGCGGTTTGAGCTCCTCGTCGCCGTAGTAGGCGTCCTCCGCCGGGCTCCGGGCGAAGCTGTCGCCGAGGGCCAGCAGGACGTTGTAGCCGTCGCCGCGGGAGCGTACCTCGTCGGGCCCCGCCCGTACCTCGACGTACGTGTGACCGCCGCGGATGCGGGACGGGTAGTGCCGATGTGTGAAGACGTCGAGCCCCGAACGCATCAGGGCCTTGGCGAAGTTCCGGCTGGTCGAGTCGATGCCGTCGCCGGAACCGCCCGCGATCCGCCAGATGATTTTTTCGTCTGTCATGAATACATCAATCGGCCCCTGTGTTGGGGTGCCGTGACCTAAAACACGACTGGCCAGGACTAAAGCGTTTTCACTACGCCGTCCCCCAATTAATCGTGTAAGATACACAGCGTCGCTCAAACGGCTGATCTCGGCTGAGCGTGTGAAGACCACCCAACGGGTCCTCGAATCGATCGGATCCGGCGACTGCGCCCGAACGCGGTCGGTTTCACGAACGATTCTCGGGAAGGCAGATTTATCCGCATCTGGTCCGACCCAACGAGAGTGATACGTCGCGTTCTGGCCGTCGGGAGTATCGCACTGAGCGGCCTCGGACTGGTCGCCGGCGGCGCGGCCAGCGTCGCCGGCGCGGGCGACTCGGCGAGCGCCGTCCTGGGGGCGCTCGGAGTCCTACTCGGCCTCGCGCTGGCCGGGGGTGCCGTCTTCCTCTACCGTAGCGAGGTGCGGACGAGCCACGCTCTCAGGGTCGCCGGCTGGAACCTGCTCGGGCTGGTCGTCCTGGGAGCGGTCCTCGCCGTCGCGACAGTCGCCGCGGGCGTCGCCCTCCCGCTGTTCGTCGTCGTCGACGTGCTCGGGGTGAGTTCCGTCGCGCACGTCCTCATCGGGTACAACGACGTGCGCCGGATCCGTGCCGAGGAACTCGCCCGCCAGCGCCGGACGCTCGCGGTCGTCAACCGGGTCGTCCGGCACAATCTCCGCAACGACTCCCAGGTGCTTACCGGTCAGGCCGGGCGGCTCGCGAGCGAGGTGGACGACCCCGACCTCGAAGCCGCCGCCGAGACGGTCCGCGAGAAGGCGTTCGACCTCGCGGACGTCCACGAGGACCTCCAGGCGTTCCAGGCGGCGCTGGACGACGGCGCGCCGACCCAGTCGGTCGGGCTCGCCGACGTCGTCGAGGCAGTCGTCGACGACTACCGGAGCGATCACCCGGGAGTGACCTTCGAGGTCGACGTTCCGCCGGACCTGACAGTCCGGGCCGACGCGCAGCTGACGACGGCCCTGGACCACCTCGTCGAGAACGCGGTCGAGCACGGGACCGACCCGACAGCCGACGCCGTCCCGGCTCCCAGCGCCGAACCGACACCCGACGCCGAACCGGCGGACGGGGTCGTCCGCGTGTCCGCGACCGCGGACGGCGACCGCGCGTCCGTCTCGGTCGAAGACGACGGTCCGGGCCTCCCGGACGACGAGGTGGCGGTCCTGACCGACGAGCGGGAGATAAGCCAGCTCGACCACGCCAGCGGCCTCGGCCTGTGGGTCGCCAGAGCCATCGCGGAGCGGTACGGCGGGGACATGACCTTCGAGCAGCCCGGAACGGGGTCGCGGGTCACGCTCTCCCTGCCGGCGGTGTGAACGGGATGCGGGCGGAGCGGCCCCCCGATCCTCAGTACGGCGCCTGGCGATAGACGAGGTTCCGCTGAATGTCGTTGGCGCCCTCGTAGATGACGGGCACGCGGACGTCGCGGTAGACGCGGGCGATCCGGCGGTCCGCGAGCACGGACCGGCCGCCGTGGAGCTGCATGCCCTTCTCGGCGCAGTCGCGGGCCACCTCTGTGGCCTTGAGCTTGGCCGTCGCGGCCCAGAACCCGGCGTCGTCGCCGGCGGCCACCTGGTCGGCCGCCCGCCAGGTCAGCTCGCGCGCGGCCGCGAACTCGGTGTACATGTCCGCGAGCTTGTGCTGGACGGCCTGGAAGTCGGCCACCGACCGGCCGAACGCCTCCCGGTCGGCGACGAACTCGCGCGACTCCTCGATGGCGGCCGCCGCGAGGCCCAGCCCGTGGCCGCCGACGACGACCCGGCCGTGGTTGAAAAACTCCGCCAGGACGTAGAACCCGGCGCCCTCGACGCCGATCAGGTGGTCCCCGGGGACCCGGCAGTCGTCGAAGGTGACGTGGGCCTGCTTGGAGGCCCGGAAAGCCATCTTCTCCGGGATGTGCTCGGCCTCGTAGCCCGGCCGGTCGGTGGGCACGACGAACAGCGAGTAGTTGCCGTAGCGGTTGTCCGGGTCCGACCCCGTCTTCGCGTAGACGGTCACCCAGTCGGCCTCGACCCCGTTGCCGATCCAGTACTTCTCGCCGTTGAGCACCCACTCGTCGCCGTCCCGGTCGGCCGTGGTCGACATCCCCGCGAGGTCGCTCCCCGTCCGGGGCTCGGAGACGGCCAGCCCCGTGATCTGGTCGTTCTCCGCGACCGGACGGAGGTACTCCTCCTTGAGGGCCTCGTCGCCGTGCTCTTCGAGGATCTCGGCGCCGAAACTCGCGAGCTGGAGGGTGAGCGCGATGCCCGCGTCCGCGCGGTAGAACTCCTCGGCGATAGCCAGCACCTGCTGGAGCGAGAGGCCGCGTCCGCCGTAGGCCTCGCCGACGTCCTGGGCGACCAGGCCAGCGTCCATTCCCGCTTCCAGTATCTCCCAGGGGTACTCGCCGGACTCGTAGTACTCGGCCGCGTTCGGGGCGATGTGCTCGGCGGCGAACTCGCGGGCCTCGCGCTTGACCGCGCGCGCCGACTCGGGCACCGGTCGGTCGTCTAACAGGTCCATACCACCGTCAGGGCCGGGACGTCCTAATACCCGGTGGCACGGCCAACAACTGGCGACGCGTTGGTCCGCGGGCGAGCGCGTGGGTGAGAGACCCGTTCGCTACGCGTCGATGCGGACATGACGGCGAATTGAACGACGGGTGCGAAATACGTTTCCGAGCGGGCGACTTCCCCCGGTCGGCGGGGGTAAGACAAAGTGCGAGCGGCCCCGAACCCGAGACAGATGTTCAGAGCGCGCCTCCTGGAAGCGGTCAAGACGGCCCTGCACGCGTTCGGATACGTCGCCGCGCACGTCCTCTTTCTGGGCGCCAGCACGCCGGAGGCAGTCGTGGAGCGGTTGCGGATCGCCTACCGGCTCGTCGGCGTCCGGGTCGTCGAGACGCCGCGGGTCGACGGCGTCGAGCGGACCGTCTTCCTGTGTCCCTACCGGAACCTCGCGGCCGGGCGGTTCGGGCAGAAGTGGCTCTGTCACGACGTGCTCGACCGCGTCGACGACGGGTACGTCACGTTCCTGCGGCGCCACCGCGACATCGACTACCAGCGGCCCCGCGGGTGTTCGGACCTGGCGTACTGCGAGGAGTCCGAGTACTGCTACTCCGAGGTGTCGGAGCTGTAACCGGTCGTCCGCATGACGGGGAACCGACTCCGCGACCGGGTCAGGGACCACTTCTCCTATCGCGGCGACGCCGCCGACGTCTGGCGCGGGTTCGACCGCCTGCTCGACACCGAGGAGTTCCTCAACCTCGGCTACTCGGCGTGGTACCAGCCACACGTCGTCGGCTCGCCACAGCGACGGCTCGCGGACGTGGTCGGGCGGGATCTGGCCCGGCGGCTGGACGAGAACGAGCCGGAGTCGACCGTCGCCGGCGCGCGGCTGCTCGACGTCGGCTGCGGCCGGGGCGGGCCGACGGTCCACCTCGCGGACCGGTTCGGGTTCGACGCCGTCGGCGTCGACCTCGTCCCGTACAACGTCACGCAGGCCCGGGCGAACGCTCGCGAGCGCCGTCGGAACCGCGAGCGCGACCCCGACCGGTCGGGGCGGACGACGTTCCTCGTCGGTGACGCCACGGCGCTCCCCGTCGCCGACGACGCGGTCGGGGCGTGCACCGCGCTCGACGCGGTCGTGTACGTCCCGGACAAGCGGACGGTCTTCGAGGAGGTCGCCAGGGTCGTTCGACCCGGCGGGGTCGTCTGGGTCACGGACCTCCTCGTCGCGAGCGACGCGGACCCCGCCGCCCGCGAGGCGCTGGCGGCGTTCGCTGACGCCTGGGACATGCCCGACCTCGTGCCCGTCGACGAGTACCTGGCGTTGGTCGAAGCCGCGGGCCTCACCGTCGAGAGCGTGCGGGACCTCACGCCCCACAGCGTCGGGCGCTTCCGGAAGTGGACGCGACTCTACCTCGCGCTCGCGGACGGTATCGGCGGCGTCCTCGAACGCGTGATGCGTCGGTGGGACCTGGACCCCAACGCCGTGACCGCGCAGGTGCGGGCCGCCCACCGGGCGCTCCCGCATCTCAGGCACGTGGCGGTCGTCGCCGAGCGGTGAGACGAGGAGTCGTCCCCGTCAATCGTGGTGGTGTGCCCACTCTTCGATGGGGACGAACTCGGTTTCGCCACACGCACCGCAGGATTCCGGGGCTTCGAACGTATGGTCGCCCGACGAGACGTGGACCGGCGTTCCCGCGTGGGTCACCTGACAGTTCGCACAGACGAATTGCTCTATCTTCTCCGGGATGTGTGACATC
>JBDGST010000120.1:0-5292 GCA_042217365.1 Haloarculaceae archaeon | reverse complement strand
TCAAGCGCTCGAAACGGTCGGATTCACGGACCGGGTCGAGGATGCGCAACCCGCCTCCGAGTCCGTCACACTTCGATCTTCTGCATCAGGTCGACGAGTTCCTCCAGACGGGGGAACGTGTAGACCTTCACGTCGACGTTGGAGTTGGGCGCCTGAACGTGGGAGTCGAACATGAGCGCCATGTCGGCGTCGCGGTCGCCGACGAGGTCGTCGACCATACCGCTGCCGGGGCCGAAGACGAAGGAGGGGGTGCCGATGTCGATAGTCGTGTCGAGGACGTTCGCCCACCCGTCGATGAATCCCGAGGTCATGATGTTGCCGATCTCCTGGATGGCCGAACGCTCCATGTCGGTGAACCCCTCGGTCGAGGGGTCGGTCTCGCCCATGTCGCCGATCATGCCGTGCGCGAGTTCCTTCGCGCTCTCGGCTTCGAGGAGAAAGAGAATGTGGCCGTGCGGGGACTCCTTCATCTCGATGTTGATCCCGATCTGCTCCTCGTGGCCGACGTGGGTCTTGATGTCCGGGACGTCGATGAAGTTGATCTTCGTGATCTCCATCTCGGTCTCCATACCGGTCATCTGACTGAGGTGGTCGGCGACCGTGTTGCCGCCCTCCTTGGCCATCTTGTTGAACAACCCGAGCTTCCGGATGTCGATCATTAGACTCATGGACGATCCCGTTGGATGCCCTGCGGTTTTCCGCCGAGCCACATAATAGGTCGCCCCCCATTTTCGAATGCGAGACTGAGGCGGCTACCGCTGTCGGTGACAGACGGCGACTCCTTCGCCGAGCGGCAGGATCGTCGCCTCGAACTCGGGGTCCGCCCGAACCGTTTCGAGGAACTCGGCGATCCCCGCCGTCATGGCGTCCATGTCGACGGAGTCCCCCTCGAAATACGCCCGGAGGGTCGCGACGTCGATCGTCCCCCCGGCGATGGCGTTGTCCGCGGCGACGACCCCGCCGGGCGCGACTTTCTCGCGGACGGCCTCGAACGCCGCCGCGTACCGGTCTTTCTCGTTGTCGACGAGCACCACGTCGAAGGGCCCGTCGTAGTCCTCGACGGTCTCGACCGCGTCGCCGTGTTCGAATCGGACAGTCGGTTCCGGGTCGGCGCGGGCGAAATACTCCCGGGCGTCGTCGAGTTCGCCCTCGTCTATCTCCGTCAGGATGATCTCGCCGTCGTCGGGGAGTTCGCGCGCGAACCAGTACGCGGAGTAGCCGAACCCGGACCCGAACTCGAAGACACGCTGGGCGCCCACCAACCGGGCGAGCATCGCCAGCCAGCCGCCGACCGCGGGGCCGACGTAGGGGAACCCCTCGCGGTCCGCCCGTGCGCCCATCTCCTCGATTATCTCGTCGGGCTCCGGACCGACTGCGGTCGCGTAGCGTTCGATCCTCTCCGGGAGCGCGTTCTCCAGTGTCATACCCGCCGTTCGACGCCGGGAGGGAAAAGTGACGGCCGTCCGGCAAGGCAGGGGTCCTTTCGTTCATCGACGGACCGCGACGGGCGAGAGGTTCATACTGGTCCGGCCGTAACCCCGGTCATGTCCAATACACCGCCCGGGCCGAAGGGCGAGCCGCTGTTCGGGAGCAGTCGCCGGTACGCTCGCGACCCCTTCTCGTTCATCGACGCGCTGGAGGGCGCCTACGGCGACGTCGCGAGTTTCGACATGGGACCGCTGAACACCTACATGGTCACCGACCCGACAGCGATAGAGCGGGTCCTGGTGTCGGAGTCCGACCGGTTCCGCAAGCCCGACTTCCAGGGCGACGCGCTGGGCGACCTGCTGGGGGAGGGACTGCTCCTGAGCGAGGGCGACACCTGGGAGCGCCAGCGCGAGCTCTCGAACCCCGCCTTCCGGATGTCGCGGCTGGCGGGGATGGCCGACCGGATCACCGGTCACGCGGAAGCGATGGTCGAGGGCTGGTCGGCGGGCGACCGGATCGACGCCGAGAGCGAGATGGCCAGGGTCACGCTGAACGTGATCCTCGATCTGATGATGGGCGTCGAACTCTCCGAGGAGCGCGTCGCGACGGTCCAGGCCCAGCTGGAGCCGCTGGGCCAGCGGTTCGAGCCCGACCCCCTCCGGTTCGCGACCCCCGACTGGGTTCCCATGCCCGGCGACGAGGAATTCGAGTCCGCCGTCGCGACGCTCGACGGGGTGCTCGACGAGATAATCGAGGCGCGTCGCGGGACCGAGCGCCCGGCGACTGCGAGCGCGGCGACCGGCGGCGACGACGGCGACCCGCCGATGGACCTGCTCTCGGTCCTCCTGCGCGCGCAGGGCCGCGGCGAGCAGTCGGGCGAACAGTTGCGCGACGAGATGATGACCATGCTGCTGGCGGGCCACGACACGACCGCGCTGACGCTTACCTACACCTGGTTCCTGCTCTCTGAGCACCCGGCGGCCGAGGAGCGCGTTCAGGCGGAAGTCGACGAGGTGCTCGACGGCGACCGCCCCGGGATGGAGCACGTCCGCGAGTTCGAGTACCTGGAGTGGGTCATAAACGAGGCGATGCGGCTGTACCCGCCCGTGTTCACCATCTTCCGGACGCCGACCGAACCGGTCGAGATAGGCGGCTACACCGTCCCCGAGGGAGCGACGCTGATGCTCCCCCAGTGGGGCGTCCACCGCTCCGAGCGGTTCTGGGACGACCCCGAGACGTTCGACCCCGAGCGCTTCGCGCCGGCCCGCAGGGGGGACCGACCCCGCTTTGCGTTCTTCCCGTTCGGCGGCGGCCCGCGCCACTGCATCGGGAAACACCTCGCCCTGCTGGAGGCGAAACTCATCGTCGCCACCGTCGCCAGCGAGTACGGGCTCGCCTTCGAAGGCGAGACGCCGCTGGAACTGGCGCCGTCGCTGACGGTCCACCCCCGGCAGGAGATGACGATGCGGGTCCGCGAGCGGTGAAGGAAACGCGGCCGAAGCCGGTCAGAACAGCATCGACGCGGCGTCGAACGCGCTGGGCGAGAACAGGCCGAACGCGGGCAGGAGCGCGACGGTCGCGAACGCGGCGATGACGATGGCCGCGTACAGCGACGTGGGGTAGGAGTCGATCTCGACGGGTGGGCCGTCGGGCTCTTCGATCCACATCGCCTTGACGACCCGCGAGTAGTAGTACAGCGAGAGGACGCTGTTGACGACGAGCGCGCCGCCCAGTAGCCAGGCGCCCGCGTGGGCGGTCGCCCAGAGCAGGTAGAGCTTCGAGAGGAACCCGCCGCCGACCGGGAGGCCGGCGAGGCTGAACAGGAAGACGGTCATCGCGGCGCAGGCCAGCGGCGCCTGCTCCGAGAGGCCGTTGAAGTCCTGGAAGGTGCGGCCGACGCCCCACTGCTCGGTCAGCGCGATGAACAGGAACGCCCCGGTGTTCATGAAGCCGTAGACCAGCAGGTGCATCATGCTCGCGCCGAGGACGAACCCCTTGTCGGGCGCGGTCAGCGCCGCCAGCCCGATGAGGACGTACCCGGCGTGCCCGACCGACGAGTAGGCGAGCATGCGCTTGACCTTCTCCTGGGTGGCCGCGGCGAAGTTCCCGACGAACATCGTCACGACGGCGAGCGCCTGGACCGCGGCGATCCAGTCGACCGCGGGCGACCCGCCCGCGAGGCCGCCGACCTCGGGGAAGGCGGTGACGAACACGCGGAACGCGAGGACGAACCCGGCGGCCTTCGAGGCCGACGAGAGGAACGCCGATATCGGCGCGGGCGCGCCCTCGTATGCCTCCGGCGCCCAGAAGTGGAACGGGACGCTCGCGGTCTTGAACGCGAAGCCCCCGAGCACCATGATGACGCCGATCCCCAGCACGCCGGCGAACTCGGGGTTCGCCCCGAGCGCGTCGGCGACGGCGCCGAACTGGAGGGCGCCGCTCGCTGCGTAGACGAGGCTGATCCCGTAGACCAGCACCGACGACGACAGCGCGCCGACGAGGAAGTACTTCAGCCCCGCCTCGACGCTCCCGCGGTTGTCCTTGAGGAACGCGACGAGGGCGTAGGAGGGGAGGCTCGACAGTTCGAGCGCGACGAAGCCGGTCGCCAGGCTGTTGGCCGAGGCCATCAGCGACATGCCCGTCGCCGCCAGCAACACGAGCGCGTAGTACTCCGCCTGGTAGGCCTCGTCGGCCACGTAGTCGTAGCTCGCCAGCGAGACCAGCGCCGTCACGGCGCCGACGATGACCACGAAGAACGTGCTCATCCCGTCGACGACGAGCTGGCCGTCGAACAGGTCCACCGCGCCGGTGCCCCGCGGCAGGCCGACCCCGACCACCAGGAAGTACCCGGCGACGAGGAAGGCGACCAGCGACCCGACGGTCGCGACTCCCGCGAGGACGGCGTTCGAACTCGACCCCGGACGGGGTTCGACCGTGTCGACGAGCAGCACGACGAGCGCGGCCGCGGCCAGTACGAGGGTCGGCGTCAGCGCCACCCAGTCGGCCACGTTCGTGCCGGCTATCTCGATCACCACGGCGCGACACCTCCCGGGAGTGCGGCGGCCGCGTCACGCAGCGCCGGGACGGCTTCGGGCGTCACGTCGGCGGCAGGCGTCCCGGGGACCGGGACCGGCGCGCCGCCGAACAGCATCGGGTTGACGGCATCCTGGATCATCCGGTAGACGAGGCTCGGCTGGCTGCCCAGCGCGACGACGAGCGCGAGCAGGACGACCAGCGGCGCCACGTCGTGGAACGGGGCGCGCGAGACGTCGTAGTCGGTGGCGAGGCTGTACTCGCCGAACAGCGTCCGCTGCATCGCCCACAGCAGGTAGCCCGCCACGATGACGATGCCGAACATCGAGACGGCGGTCACGAGCGGCGCCGCCGGGATGACCGACGAGACGAACGCGCCCTGGAAGACGAGGTACTCGGCGGCGAACCCGGACATGAACGGCAGGCCCATGTAGCCGAAGGCCGCCGCGACGAACACGCCGACCGCCCAGGGCATCCGGTCTGCGATGCCCGAGATGTCCCCGACCATCCGCGTGTGGGTCTCGTTGTAGATGACGCCGACGACCATGAACAGCAGCCCCGAGATGAGGCCGTGGGAGATCATCTGGAAGGTCGCGCCGCCGAAGCCGTGGGGCGTGAACGCGACCAGCCCGAGGATCACGTAGCCCATCGACGAGATGGAAGAGTAGGCGACGATCCGCTTGAGGTCCTGCTGGGCGAGCGCGAGCAGGGCCCCGTAGATAATACTCAGGACGCCGAACGCGACGATGATCCCCGCGTTGGCCTCGGCGGTCGCCTGCAGCATCGTGAAGTTGAACCGCAGCAGCGCGTAGGTCCCCATCTTCAGGAGGA
>JBDGST010000144.1:0-11031 GCA_042217365.1 Haloarculaceae archaeon | reverse complement strand
CGTCCGCCCGACGATCACCTGGTCGATGTCGATCCGGGGGTTGTTCTTGGGCTTTATCGTCTGTTCCTGGGTCGCGTGCAGGAAGTCGTAGAGGAACTCCCGCTGGAGCTTCAGCAGCTCCTCCCCGGAGAACAGGCCCCGGTTGGCGTTACAGAACGCCCCCGAGTAGTCGAACGCCCGGGGGTCCGACTCGCCGTAGATGGCGATCTTCGAGTAGTTGACGTCGCCCGTCAGTTCGGTCTCGTCCTGGTTTTTCTTGTCCTTGGGCTCGAACGTCTCGATGGCTTGCCGCATGTTCTCGTCGGCGACCAGGCGGACGACCTCGACGTGGTTGTCCAGCACCGTATGCAGGTCGTCATCGTAGTACGCCAGCAGGCGGTCCATGTAGAACTCGCTGGCCGGGTCCAGCGCCTGCTCGTTGCGGATCGTGTAGGGGGCGTCGAGCACCTCGTTGACGTCGTCGAGGACCCGGTCGCGCTGGTCCTGCGGGAGCAACACGACGGGGTCCTGGTTCATCGGCGACCGCACCACGTCGTCGCCGGGGTCCTGGTCCGGGATGACGTCACAGAGGTTCGTCCACCGGAAGGTGTACATCCGCCCGGCCTCGCGGCGAGTGTAGTCCTCGTAGTACCGCCGCACCTGGCGGTCGAAGTCCGACTTCCCGGAGCCGACCGGGCCCAGCAGTAGTTTGATCCGCTTCTGTGGGCCCAGCCCGCGGGCACCGGACTTGACCTTGTTGACGAACTCGTGGATGGACTCGTGGATCACGCGGCCGTAGAACGTGTTCTCGCCGTCGTTGATCGGGTCCTCCGAGGCGAGTTTGTACTCGACGATCCCGTCCGCCTCGTCGTACTCCGTCCCGTAGAAGTCGAACATGTCGGCCACGCGCTGGTGGGCGTTGCGCGCTACCTTCGGCTCGTCGTAGAGCCGGTCGAGATACCACTCGAACGTCCGCTCGGTCCGCAGGTCCGCGGGGATGGTGTCCTTGTATTCCTGACTCAACTCCTGTAGGGTCTCGTTCGTGCTTGTCATGCTATCACGGACAGCTCCCGAGAGCTGCGCTGTGGTACCGCCGTCGTCGACGGCTGTCGCGACCGCGCCGCTGTCGCGCGCTCGCCTCTCGGCGGCCGACTCCCCGTCGACCGATCGCTCCGCCGCGCGCCGCTCGCCGCGCCCTCACCGTTCGGGGACCGTCCCGGGCGTCTGAGCGAATCTGCACCTGACATGTGTGAACACGCCGCGTCCGTCGACCGCGTCCTCGGCCGTCCGGCGGTAGCGTCGGCGTACGGGTGGAGACGACCACCGATACTATTTATCCTATGAGAACTACAGATTGATAAACCTTTGCTCAGTGGGGTCAATTTTCCTCGTAACGCGGCCGCCCCGGATAAGATAACCACTGTAGGGGAAGCGGGTGTTACATATTCACACTCAGGCGGATCGTCCAACGTTTATAAGTATGTCGGTGACTCGACCGCGTAGACAACGATCGTGCGTCGGGAAACCGGGACGAGCGGCCGCGGGTCCGTCGACCGCGGGACTCCTGGCCGGCGGGTCGTCGACCGCGGGACTCTTGGCCGGCCCGACCCAACGGCCGGTATGGCGTTCGATTCCCTCCCGGAAGAGTGGGTCGTCTGGGCAAGCGGCGGGGAGAAGGCCGTGCTGGCGTACCGCCCGGACGTCTTCGACACGGAGGCCCACCCCGCGCCGTGTCTGCCGACCATCTACGTGAGTCGGGGAAAGCGGGACCGGCAGCCCGGGCGGGCGGTCGAACCGGACGCCCAGTGGTACGTGACGCTGTACCTGGAGCCCGAGGTCGACCGCGACGAGGACGCTTACGACACGCGCGAGGCCGCCGAGGCGGGCGCCGTCGACCTCGCGACGCGGTTCGCCGCGGGCGACCTGGACTACCGGGCGCTCTACCAGGTCCCGCGCGAGTCGTACCTCGACGCGCTCGACGAACTGACCGGCCGTGACGGGTGACCCCCGGTCGCACGCGGGTGGCGGTCCCCACCCGGTGGTCGGGAGTCTCCGCGACACCGCGAGGCCGTCCGCGCCGTCGGTCGGGACACTTAATCGGCCGCACCTGTAACGGAGTGGTATGTCGACGCTGACGCTGGTGGGCGAGCGGCTGGCCGAGCCGGGCGAGGAGTTCGTCTACAGGGGAGAGGCGTCGGGCTGTGAGGGGTGTCCCTACCGCGACCAGTGTCTCACGCTCACCGAGGGCCGGCGGTACCGCGTCACGGACGTCCGCGAGAACGCGAGCCTGCTGGACTGTGCGGTCCACAGCGACGGCGTCATCGCGGTCGAGGTCGAACCGGCGCCGGTCCGGGCCAACGTCGCCAGCACGAGCGCCTTCGCCGGGAGCAAGGTCTCGCTGGAGGGGCCGTGCCCCCACACCGAGTGTCCCAGCCACGAGTACTGCGAGCCCGCGGGCGCCGAGTTCGACGAGTCATACCGGATCAGCGAGGTCCTCGGCGAGCCTCCACACGACCACTGCATGCTCGACCGGGACCTCACGCTCGTCGAGTTCGAGGCTCCGGAAGAGTAGCGGCCGTCGCGGTCCGGGATTCGGAAGAGTACCCCATGTCGCGTGCGCCACGGTGGGGGACGAGAAAACGCCGCCGCCCGGGCCGGCTAGTTCAGTGTCCCGACCCGCTCTGCCGTGTAGCCGAACACGTCCTCGTAGCCGTAGGCCGACATGAGCACCGGGTGGAACGCCTCCTCGGCGACGACCGGCTCCTCGTCGGCCGCGGCGAACGCCTCGCCGGCGTCGACCTCCTCGAAGTTCTCGACGAACACCTCGTACTCGTCCGCGGGCTCTTTCGGGACCGCGTCCCCGAGTTCGAACACGGGGAGTCGCTCGCGTGTCGGACCGTCCCCCTCGGCCAGGACGCCGGTCGCGGCGAGGAACTCGCGGGTGACTGCCCGGGCGTTCCGGGCGGCCGCGTCCGTGCTCTGTCGGCCGCACTCGACCTCGACCGTCCGCGGGGCGGCGTCGAATATCCGGCCCTCGGCGCCGCCGGTCTCGACGACGGCGTCGACCGACAGGCGCGGACAGACCGACCGTGCGAGGTCGCCGACGCCGTCGACGAGCGCGAACAGGCGGTCGTAGGACTGCGTGGAGTGTAGCGCGAGCGTCGTACAGTCCCCCACTGCGGTCGCGAGGTCGTACGCCAGTCGCTCCTCCAGGGCCGTCCCGTCGGGGTCGCCGGGGAACACCCTGTTCAGGTCCCGGTCGACGTACCTGACGCCGCGCTCGACCGCCGCCTCGTTCGCCACGACGAACCGGACCGGTCGCTCGACGGCCGGCCGCTCGTCGAGGAAGGATTCGACCGCCCGTACACCGCAGGGCTCGTCGCCGTGGATCCCGCCGACGACGGCGACCTCCGGGTCGCCCTCGCCGATGTCTTCGACGCGCATTCACCCGGCGATAACGGGCTCGGTAGTTTAAGCCCCACGTTCCAGCGATATCGCCGTCTCGGCCCGCTCCCGGCCCGGGGGAGCGCCCAGGTCGCTCAGGATGCGCTCGGCGACGGCGTCGACGCCGTTCGTGTACTCGGGTTCGGCCGGGGGGTCTCTGAGCGCCGCCTCGATGCCGGCGACGTCCTCGGCGGTCGCGAAGCCGGCGAGGTCGCCGACCCGCCGCGCCACGCCGTTTTGCTCGTTGGTCGCCGGCCAGACGACGCAGGGCGTGCCGGCGACGGCCGCCTCCATGACCGTCGAGTAGCCCGAACAGACGATGGCGTCGGCCCGCCGGAGCAGCGGGAGCAGCGCCGGGAGCGGCTCCCACTCGTCCGACCCGACGTGCGTGACGTCGTAGCCGGCTGCCCGGAGCCGCTGTGCGAGTTCGTCGAAGCCGGCGGAGTACGTGGAGGGCACGAGGACGACGCCCGGGTCCGCGGGGCCGGCGCCGTCCGTGCCGACCGGCGGCGGGAGCGCGACCGGCGGCACGCGGGAGACGCCCTCGGGGTCGGTACCGTGGGGCGGCCAGACCGTGGGGTAGAAAAAGCGGCGGGCGGCCAGCCGCTGTACCAGGTTCACGGCGCGGGTCGCCACCCGAACGATGTGCTCGCGGTAGAGGCCCGACCCGTTGTGCGTGAGGACGTACAGCGGGGTCCCGGTGCGCGCGGCGGCGACCGCGGCGAACATGTCGTCGGTCAGGAGGGCGTCGGGGTCCTCTCGCCGGACCCAGTCGACGAGGACGCTGATCCGCCGGTAGCTGTCGGGGACGCTCTCGGTGACGACGCGGGCGAGCCCCCGGACCGGCCCGCCCGCGTTCTGGAAGTCCCGGACGTAATCGACGCAGGGCACGTCGTCGACCGCGTAGCCGTTGGGCTCGTAGAACCGCTCTCCGGGCCCGCCACCTGTCAGCGACACCGTCGCGCCGCGGCGCTCCAGCGCGCGAGCGACGGCCATCATCCGGGTCGCGTGCCCGGCCCCCTCCGGGTAATGCGCGACGGCTACGTGTGGTGTCACAGACGCCTCATGAACCGTATGGGGTAAGTGCGTTCCGCTTCCGGCCGGACGGAGTGAAACTGGTGGGCTTAAGTTCGCGGTCCTCGCACTCGGTGTATGGGCAGTCTTCCGGACCCGCTCGACGTGGCCGTCCGGAACCTCCGCGGGGCCGGGATCGGCGCAGTTCGCGAGTTCGCGTGGCGTAGCGCCCTCCGATACGGCCGGCGACTCTCGGCCGACCCGGTGTTCGACGCCGACTGGGACGTCCTGGTGGTTCTCGACGCCTGTCGGGCGGACCTCTGGGCCGAAGTGGTCGGCTCCGACAGCGACTTCCCGGTCGGGGCGACCCGGATATCGCCCGGCGGTACGTCGACCGAATGGCTCGACGCCGTCTTCGGCGAGCGGGACCCTGCGGAGCTGGCCGGCGTCGGTTACGTGACCGCAAACCCCTACAGCGAGAGCCACGTCGACGCGTCCGCGCTGGCTCACTGCGAGGAGGTCTGGCGCTACGCCTGGGACGACGACCTCGGGACCGTCCCGCCCCGGCCGGTCACCGACGCGGCGATCCGCGCCTGGCGCGCGCGGGACCTCGACCGGCTCGTCGTCCACTACATGCAACCGCACTTCCCGTCGCTCGCCGGGGATCCGCGGTACGACCGTGATCGCGGCGGGCAGGTCAGCAAAGACGCCGACCGTCCCGGACCGACCGGAGACGCCGACCGTCCCGGACCGACCGGAGGTGCCGACCGTGCCGGCGCTCCCGGCGCACCTGACGACCGAGCGGTAACGGCGGACCAGACAGATGAGTTCCCGTCAGACCAGCCTTCCGGCCACAGCGTCGCCCGCGAGGTCGGCACGAACGGGCGGGGCCCGGCAGTCGACAGGGGAGGTGGAATCGACCGGGGTCGGAACGGAACGGGGGCCAGCGAGGAACGAGGCGGCGACGGCGGTCGGGGGGGCGACGGCACCGGCGCCGAGTACGACGACGGCATCGCGCTCGCGGACTTCGGCGAGGAGTCGCTGTCGGTCTGGGAAGACCTCCGGTTCGGCCGGCGGAGCCGCGCGGAGGTCTGGGAGGCGTACCGCGAGAACCTCGAAATAGTCCTGGAGGACGTTCGGGTCCTCCTCTCGAACGCCGACGCCGACCCCGTCGTCGTGACGGCGGACCACGGCAACGGGTTCGGCGAACGGGGCATCTTCGGCCACGCTGCCGGCGTCGCGCTCCGACCGATCCGCGAAGTCCCGTGGGCCGTGACCTCGGCAGTCGACCGGCAGACCTACGACCCGCCGGAGCGCCCGCCCGAGGCCGGTGCCGAACCGGCGGCCGACGAGTCCGTCCAGGAACGGCTCCGCGAACTCGGCTACCGGTGACCCGTTCTCCCCCGTCGACGGCCGACGGGGACCGAGCCGTTCTCCCCCGTCGACGGCGGACGGGAACCGAAAGGGCCTTGCTCGCGGGCGGTCCCGCTCCTCTCGTGACGTCCGACGCCGGCCCGAACCTGGTAGTCGTCTGCGTGGACTGTCTCCGCGAGGACCACCTCGCCGAGCCGCTCGCCGACACGCCCTACTTCGACTCGCTGCGCGAGCGCGGGCTCGCCGCGACGGACCTGCACGCGACGGCGACGACGACGAGCCCCTGCGTGGCGAGCCTCCTGACCGGGACCTACTCCGAGCGCCACGGGATCCAGTCGCTCGACGTCGGCCGCCTCTCGGACGACGTCCGGTCGTTCGCCGAGCGCTTCGGCGCGGCCGGCTACCACACGGAGGCGCTGGTGGCCGGCCCGCTCGTCGAGGAGACCGGGCTCCAGCGGGGGTTCGACGCGTACCGCTACCGCGAGACCGACGAATCGCTGTTCGGCGACTGGCGCGACCGGGCCCGCGACCGCCTCGCGTCGCTCCCCGAACCGTTCGCCGCCTACGTCCACCTCTGGGAGATCCACGAGGACGTCCGCGTCCCGCCCGAGTTCGACGACCCCGATTACGGCGAGACGCCCTACGCCCGCGCCCTCGCGGCGGTCGACCGGGCCATCGAGGAGGTCCTCTCGGCCGTCCCGGACGACACCGTCCTCGCCGTCCACGGCGACCACGGCGAGTCGATCACGAACCGGTACAGTCCCGTTCGGCTCGGGATCAAGTCGCTCCGGGACGCCGTGCGGTACTTCGGCGGCGTCGACACCCGGGAGACGGTCCGGCGGCTCAACCGCTCTTTGGCCGACCGCGGGCCCGACGTCCCCGACCACTACGTCGAGAACGGTCACGGCGAGAACGTCTTCGACTTCGTGACGAACGTCCCGTTCGTCCTCGCGGGGCCGGGCGTCCCCGACGACGAACTTGCGGCCCAGACCCGGCAGGTCGACGTCCTCCCGACGCTGCTCGACGCGTGCGGCGTCGAGTACGAGCCGGAAGCCCTCGACGGGGAGAGCCTCCTCCCGCCGGGCGACGTGAGCGACCGGCCCGCGTACCTCCGGGCCTGTGGCGCCTCGCTCCACCGCCGGAAGAACTGGGCGCGTGCCGTCCGCGCGGACGGGTACAAGTACGTTGAGTACCCCGACCGCGCCTGGGACTACGAGCTGTACGACCTGGCCGCGGACCCGCTGGAACTCGACCCCGTCGAAGACGACGACCGGGCTGACGCGCTTCGCCGGCACTTCCCGGAGGCGGGGCTCGGCGAAGGGGAACGACTCGACATCGAGGACCGCCTCCGGGACCTGGGCTATCGCTGACGGTACCTTCGGCCCCCGGCCTTTCGCGATCGTCGACGGCCGACTCTCGTCCGGTGGCCGACGGCTCGCCGGTCACTCCGGGAGTAGGACGCGCCGCTCGCGAGCCTGGAGCACGGCGAACGCCGCGGCGCCGATGGAGGTCGTCAAAAAGAAGCCCCCGACGCTGAAGATAGCGACGGCGGCGGCGATCGTCGCCGCGGGGACGCCGATCGCGGCGGTCAGCAGGGCGATCTGAACCGTTTCGATCCCTCCGAGTCCCCCGGGCGTCGGGAGCGCGCTGGCGACCGTCCCGAGCGGGACGACGAACAGCGCGACGTACGGCGGGACGACCGCGTCGAGGGCGTGGAACGCGACCCAGAGGCCGGCGACCTGGGCGAGCCACCCGGTGGCGGAGTAGCCGAGCGCGACCGCGAGCCGCCGGCGGTCGCCCGCGACGCGCTCGATGCTCTCGACGAACGTCCCGACCCGCGCGGCGACGGTCTCGTGGTCGGGCGGGTCGACCCGCGGGAGCACGCGGCCCACAATCGCCAGCGGCGCCGCGACCGCGCCGACGAGCCACCGCTCGATCCCGCCCCTGCCCCGCCAGAGGAGGAGCGCGGCCAGCGGGAGCGCGACGGCCAGCCCCGCCAGTCCGGTCGCGACGGCGCGGAGCCGCTCGCCGAGCACCGCGACGCTCGCGTAGTAGGCCAGTCCCACCCCGGCGAGGCTCAGCGAGGGGACGACGTTCAGCGCGTCGAAGCTGGCGACGGCCGCCAGCGACCGCTCGAACTCGGCGTCGGCCACGTCGCTGAGCAGCCACGCGGCGACCGGCTCGCCGCCCGCCTGGCCGAACGGCGTGACGTGATTGGCGAACGCGGTGCTCGCGTTGACGAGGACGGCGTCGACCGTCGAGACGTCGGTCCCGACCGCGGACAGGACGGACTGCAGGCTCAGCCCCCACAGGGCGACCCAGCCCACGATGCACCCCGCGACGACGACGACCGGTCCCGGTCGCGCGCGGGCGAGCGCCGCGAGGACGTCCTCGGTGCCGACGACGTACGCCAGCGCGCCGAGCACGGCCGCTGCGACGCCGAAGCCCAGCACCGTCGCGGCGACGTTGCGACTGTCCACAGCGGGGACAGGACAACCAGGGGCTTCAAGCTCTCGGACTCGGGTCGACGGCGCGACCGTCCGACACCGCTCCCGGTTTCCCCCCGCTCCGGCCCGCGGACGCCCGCCGGCGCCTCTCCTGCTCTCCGACCGGACGCCCGCAGCCGTCAGTCCAGCGCCTCGGCGTACTCGTAGTCCGCCTCCCGGGCGGTCGGTCGCTCGCCGTCGAGCCTGATCTCCCACCCCTCCAGGACGGTCGGGTCGTCGAGCGCGTTCGTGACCGTCGTCCGGACGTCGAGCACGTCGACGCCGTAGAAGTCCGCGGGGACGCTCGTGAAGTAGTCCAGCGCCGTCCGGAACAGCGACCGCATCCCGTCGTCGTCCTCGAAGTCGAAGTGCTTGTACGCGCCGGCGGCGACCTGGACTATCCCGTGGGCGAAGGCGCTCTCGGTCGTGCCGCGCCCGTAGTTGTACCACTCGTCCTCGAAGCAGTCGTGCGATTCGTGGAACGCGCCGTCGTTGTACAGCCTGACGCCGTGAACCGTCGCCCGCCGGAGCGTCGCGTGCTCCCACCGCCCCGCGTCGGCGTCCCAGCCGGTCGGATTTCCGGTGGGCGCCGCGACGTCCGGCGCGCTGGTGTGGTCGTCCATCGCCCGGCCTTTGGACCCCCGCGCTGGTAATCCCGTCGGCCCCGCCTGCTCTCACCTCCGGGCAGGTCGGTCGAGCGCGCACGCAGACGGCTCTCGCCCCCACCGCCTCGCTTTCGCTCCGGGCTACCGTCGGCCCGACCGCGCGCCGGTCACGGGCGCGACCGGCCGTCGCTCCACCCGCGCTCGCCGCCCTCCTCGATGAGAAGCGCCTGGAGGGCCGCGCGGATGTGATACTGCTTGAGCGGGCGCCGGTCCGCTTCCAGCGCCCGTTCGAGGTGTTTCCGTGCCAGACTGGTCGCGCTCTCGCCCGCTTCGGTCTCGACCTCCGGTTCAGTCAGTGGTGGCCCTTCCATTCTCTGTTGTCGGACATCTAATATATCATGCGCACTATCTTGAAACCGGTAGTTCACCCGCTTCGTCACACACGACTGCCGGTTCGATTCTCTCGATCGGCGACGCGACCGGGCGGGGCGATACGGACCGCTGTCAGTCATTCCCGGATCGACCCACGCAGTCGTGCGGTCGTCCCGGTAAATCGTTACAGCGATCCGTATGGGTCGGCCCTCGGCGGAGGCGGACTTTTCCGGGTCGCGGCCCTGCGGGCGGTATGGTCTTCGAACGCGAGGTGTCCGTCCGGTACAACGACCTCGACACGTACGGGCACGTCAACAACGCCGTCTACGGGACCTACTGCGAGGAGGCCCGCGTCGCCTACGTCGCCGAGGTGCTGGACGTCCGCTCGGTCGACGAGTTCCCGGCGGTCGTCGCCGGCCTGGAGATAGACTTCCGCGCCTCAGTCACGGAGCCGACGAGCGTGACCGTCGGCGTGCGCGTCACCCGCCTCGGGGAGTCGAGCCTCACGATGAGCTACGACGTCGAGCAAGGCGACCGACTCGTCGCGGAGGCGGAGACGACGCTGGTCGCCGTCGACCCCGAGACCCGGGAGACGCGGCCGCTCCCGGCCGACTGGCGCGAGCGGATCGCCGAGTACGAGGGGCTCTAACGGCCGACCACGGCAAGACGAGCGGGGTCGGAACACAAGCTATTCATCCGAGATGGAGGTGAAGACTCGATGCGACCCACCGGACCGGAGTGACTGCCCGATCCAGAGACGACGCGACTACGTGCGGGGACAGCTACGCACGGGAACGTAGTAGACTTTGCATTCGATCCTTCGACTTTCGCGGGTTTTGAGACGTACACGTCAGCGGGGCGTGATCTGGCACTCACGTCTGTCGCACCCGGTCGTCCGACTATTCCGGATGTCAAAACTCGTAGCATTTTCGAAGACCATACCGTATTGACATTCGAACACCTCATCTACTTTTAAGATGGCCGCCTCTCTTGAACGCTCTATGGCAGATGCCTCCGCCCTCTATGATGCACTCCAATCCATAGCGGGACAGGCGGACGAGGACATGAGCGAGCGAGACGTGGAGAACCTGTTTCTCGAACGGGGGTTCTACGACGCGCTCGACTACGAGGGGACCGGGACGGACCTCCGGAGCGAGTTCACGCTCCCCGACGACCGCCGTCCCGACTACATCACGCTGGACACCAACGAGGCCGTCACGGCGGTCTACGAGTTCAAGACGACTGGCCGTGACCTCCCGCCCCACGAGGACCAACTGTTTCACTACATGGACTACTTGCGGGCGGAGTACGGCGTTCTGACCAACGGTGAGCAGTTGCGGCTCTACCGTCGGGGCGACAGCCGCGCGATGCTCACCGTCTCGCTGGAGGCGGTCACGGAGAGTCAGGCCCGCGACCTCGTCAGCGCCCTCCAGAAACGCGAGTTCGACCTCACGGACCCGGAGGACGTGAACCGGTTCCTCGAAGACCTCGACCCGATCCCGCTGGACGCGCAGGCCGAACTCGGGCAGGAGCACTTCTTCGACACCTTCCGGCTGGAGGAGGGCAGTCCGTTCGCCGACCTCGTCACCGGGATGATGGACCTCCTGCACGAACTGCGGGACGACCAAGAAGCGAAGTTCGTGAAGGGGGCCTACGACTTCTGGGAGGCGACCTACGCCGACGAGCCGGACGAGGTGCCGACCTCGTGGGACCCGTTCATCAACGGCAAGCAGTCGCTCCGAGACTTCATGTTCTGT
>JBDGST010000002.1:0-11120 GCA_042217365.1 Haloarculaceae archaeon | reverse complement strand
CTGGGGGCCGCCGCGTTCAACGAGGACCGAACCGACCCCGACGCCTGCTGGGTGCGGTACGTCACGGTGCGCGACGACCGCCGCGGCGAGGGGATCGGCTCCCGACTGCTCGCGTTCACCGTTGCCCGCCTCCGCGAGCGCGGGTACGACCGCGTCCGGATCGCGGTCAACAACCCGGTCGCCTACCAGGCGGCCTACCGGGCGGGGTTTGCCTCCACCGGCGAGGAGACCGGGGTCGCCGAACTCGTCCTCGCGGCGCCGGCCGCCGACCGCTCCCGGGAGGCCTACCGGGCCGGGCTCGACGTCTTCCGCGAGCGCGACCTCGACGGCGACCAGCGGGCGTTCCTGGCCGAGCGACGCGACGCCGACCCGCCGCCGGTCGTCGACCCGCCGGAGAGCGGGACGGACTGACGCCCGCGACGGGCCGGAAGACGGGGGATTCAAACCGTCAGCACCCCTACCGGGCGGCGATGGGAAACGCGGACATCCGGGGCCTCGCGGTCATCGAGGAGGTGGCCTTCGAGGACCTCGACGGGTCGGTCGTCGCGGTCGACGCCCACAACTGGCTGTACCGGTACCTGACGACGACGGTCAAGTGGACCGCCGACGAGGTGTACACGACCGCCGACGGCGAGGAGGTCGCCAACCTCGTCGGCCTCGTCCAGGGGCTCCCGAAGTTCTTCGAGCACGACCTCACGCCGGTGTTCGTCTTCGACGGCGCCGTGACCGACCTCAAGGACGAGGAGATAGAGCAGCGCCGCGAGGAGCGCGAGCGCGCCGAGGAGCAACTCGAGGCGGCCCGCGAGCGCGGCGACGAGGTCGCCGTTGCCCGCCTGGAGTCCCGCACCCAGCGGCTGACCGGGACGATCCAGCGGACCAGCCGGGAGCTGCTCGACCTGCTGGACGTGCCGGTCGTCGAGGCGCCCGCCGAGGGGGAGGCCCAGGCAGCCTACATGGCCCGGCAGGGCGACGCCGACTACGCCGGCACCGAGGACTACGACGCGCTCCTTTTGGGCGCGCCGCTGACGCTCCGGCAACTGACGAGCAAGGGCGACCCCGAACTGATGGACTTCGCGGCCACGCTGGAGCGACACGACCTCACCTGGGAGCAACTCGTCGACGCCGCGGTCCTCATGGGCACGGACTTCAACGAGGGCATCTCGGGCATCGGCCCGAAGACGGCGGTGAAGGCCGTCCGCGAGCACGGCGACCTCTGGGGCGTCTTCGAGGCCCGCGACGTGTACGTCGAGAACGCCGACCGGATCCGCGACCTCTTTCTCGACCCGGCGGTGACCGACGACTACGCCGTCGACGGGGACCTCGACCCCGACCTGGACGCCGCCCGCGCGTACGTCTGCGAGGAGTGGGCGGTCGACGAGAGCGAGGTCGAACGCGGGTTCGAGCGCATCGAGGAGAGCCTCGTCCAGACCGGCCTCGACCGCTGGGCGTGAGGACCTCCGTCGCCTGGCGCGACCCCGGGCGTGACGGGCCTGGTGTGCCGGACCCGACCCCCGGGCGTGACGCCCCCCGGCGACCGCCTCGCGCTCGACGGTCGCTCGACCCGCCCGCCCGAGGCGCTCCCGGACCAGCGGGTAGTTTTACCCCGGTGGCCGTCGAACGCTCGCCCATGAGCGACGAACCAGACACGGACGCGACAGACTTCCGGACCGAACGGGACAGCCTCGGCGAGATGCGGGTGCCGGCCGACGCCTACTGGGGCGCACAGACCCAGCGCGCCGTCGAGAACTTCCCGATAAGCGACGAGCGCTTCGGGCGCCGGTTCGTCCGGGCGCTGGGGGTCGTCAAGAAGGCCAGCGCCCGGGCCAACCGCGACCTCGGGCTGATCGACGAGGAGACGGCCGAGCACGTCGTCGCGGCCGCCGACGAGGTGATCGCCGGCGAGCACGACGACCAGTTCCCGGTCGACGTGTTCCAGACCGGGTCGGGCACCTCGACGAACATGAACGCCAACGAGGTGATCGCCAACCGCGCGACGGAACTGGCCGGCGGCGAGGTCGGCTCCCGCGAGATCCACCCCAACGACGACGTCAACTTCGGGCAGTCGTCCAACGACGTGATCCCGACGGCGATGCACGTCGCCGCGCTGGAGGCCGTCGAGAACGACGTGCTCCCCGCGCTGGAGCGGCTGGCCGACGCGCTCGCGGAAAAGGAAGACGAGTTCGACGACGTGGTCAAGACCGGCCGCACGCACCTCCAGGACGCGACGCCGGTCACGCTCGGCCAGGAGTTCTCGGGCTACCGGACGCAGGTCGAGAAGGGGATCGAGCGCGTCGAAGGGACCCGCGAGCGCCTGGCCGAACTCGCGCTGGGCGGGACGGCCGTCGGCACGGGTCTGAACACCCACCCCGAGTTCCCCGAGCGCGCCGCCGAGTACATCTCCGAGGAGACGGGGACCGAGTTCCGGGAGGCCGACAACCACTTCGAGGCCCAGGCCGCCCACGACGCCATGGCCGAGGCCCACGGGGCGCTCCGGACGGTCGCGGGGTCGCTCAACAAAATCGCCAACGACCTGCGCCTGCTGGCCTCGGGCCCGCGGAACGGCCTCGGGGAGATAGACCAGCCCGAGAACCAGCCCGGATCGTCGATCATGCCGGGGAAGATCAATCCCGTCGTGGCGGAAGCGGTCAACCAGATCCACAAACAGGTCGTCGGCAACGACGCGGCCGTCTCCGCCGGCGCCGCCGAGGGCCAGATCGACCTGAACCTCTACAAGCCGGTCGTCGCGCACAACTTCCTGCAGTCCGCGGCGCTGATCGCGAACGGCAGCGAGACCTTCGCCGAGAAGTTCGTCGCGAAACTGGAGGCCGACCGCGAGCACTGCCGCGAGCGCGTCGCGCAGTCGATGGCCCTCGCTACGGCCCTGAACCCCGCCATCGGCTACGACAAGGCGAGCAAGGTCGCGAAGCGGGCCATGGACGAGGGCAAGACCATCAGGGAAGTCGTCGTCGAGGAAGGGCACCTGACCGAGGCGGAGGCCGAGGAAGTGCTCGACCCCGCGAAGATGACCGAGCGTGTGATCCTCGGCGAGGACTGATACGGATCGCTGTAACCGGTCGCCGGGACGACCGGACGACGCCGTGCGGTCGATCCGGCCCGCGGGTGTGCGGTCGTTCCGGGAAACGGGGACAGCGGCCCGTGTGACCGCTGGAGGCACCGCTCCCCCGACCCGCCGCACCGCGACGATTCTCCCCCGGATTTATCAGGCGAGGAGAACACATCGCGGCCATGCCACGGTGTCCGAACTGCGGAGCCGAGATCGCGGACGGGGCGACGGCGTGTGACGCCTGCGGGCAGTCGCTCGGAAACCGGCCGAGCGAGCAGTCACACCGGAGCCAACCGCAAGGGCAGGGCCGGGAGGAGCAACCGCGAGGACAGGGGCCGCGAGACCAGCGTTCACAGGGCCAGCCGCGGGGGCAGGAGCGTCAACGACAACCGCGTGACCGGGGACCACGGGAGCAGGGGCCCCAGGATCGACCGCGAGGCCAGGGCCCACGGGACCAGCCGCGGGAGCAGGAACCGCGAGCCCGGAACCCACAGGGTCAACCGAGCGGGCAGAACCCACAGGGTCAACCGAGCGGGCAGAACCCACAGGGTCAGCCACAGAGACGGGGACAGACACGGCGACAGGGGCAGGGACGGGGACAGACACGGCGACAGGGGCAAGGACGTCCGGTGCCCGGACACCGTCCCGGAGGCAGCGACGACGTGGTCGCGGGGCTGAGCAGGCGGCAGGTGCTGGCGATCGGCGGCGGGGTCGCCGCCGTCGGCGGGTACCTGTTGCTGGGCAACGGGGGCGGTGGCGGGGCGGGCGACCCGAAGGCTGTCGTCCGCGAGTACATCACCGCCGTGAACAACGACGAGATCCAGCAGGCCAACTCGTTGCTGCACCCCGACGCCGCGGAACTCTCGGGGATGGCGAGTATCGGGCAACTGGAAATAGAGAGCATGACCGTCGAGAGCCGGACCGACGAGCGGGCGACGATCGTCGTGGACGTGACGGCCAGCGCACTCGGGCAGTCCGGCTCAGGACAGTTTCGGTTCGTCCTCAGGAAGACGGACGGCGAGTGGCTGATCTACAGAGACGGCGGGATCGGCCTGCAGGACTGACAGCGATCCGTACGAGAGGCGAGGGTCGCCCGTTTCACGGTCCGGGCGCCGTCGCCGGTCTCCGCCCGGCGTGTCGCTCAGGGACGGTCACACCAGCACATCGACTTCGAACCCCGCGTCGCGGAGGGCGTCGATCAGCGAGTCGACGTGCTCGGGGCCGCGGGTCTCCAGGTCGAGTTCCACCTCGGCGTCGTTCATCGCGATGTCGCGGGACGCGCGGTCGTGCTCGATAGCGTAGACGTTCGCGCGGTGCTCGCTGATGACCTCGACGAGGCGTTCCAGTTCGCCCGGCCGGTCTTTCAGGACGGTCCGCAGGCGCAGGTACCGGCCGGTCTCGACCAGGCCGCGCATGACGACCGTGGTGAGGACGTTCATGTCGATGTTCCCGCCGCAGAGACAGGGGACGATCCGCTCCCCGTCGTCGTAGTCGAACTTCCCCTCCATCAGTGCGGCGAGCGGGACCGCGCCGGCGCCCTCGACGAGCGTCTTGCCGCGTTCGAGCAGCGTCGTGAGCGCGACCGCGACCTCGTCGTCGGAGACGGTAACGACCTCGTCGACGCGCTCCCGGATCACGTCGAAGGTCAGTTCCCCGACCTTCCGGGTGGCGATGCCGTCGGCGATGGTGTCGACGCTGTCTCGTTCGACGATTTCGCCTTTTCGCAGGGAGTCCGCGACGCTGGAGGCCCCCTCGGCCTGGACGCCGACGACCCGAACCGACGGGTCCTTGGCCTTGACCGCGGTGGCGATCCCGCTGATGAGGCCGCCCCCGCCGATCGGCACGACGACGGTCTCGACCTCCGGGAGGTCCTCGACGACTTCGAGGCCGATCGTCCCCTGGCCGGCCATCACCTTCGGATCGTCGAACGCGTGGACGTAGGTGCGGCCCTCCGCGAGTTCGATCTCGTGGGCCTTCTCGGCGGCCGCGTCGTAGTCGACTCCGTGGAGGACGACTTCGCCGCCGTAGCTCCGGGTGGCGTCGACCTTCGAGACGGGCGCGTGGTCGGGCATGACGATCTTCGAGTCGACGCCCATCCGCGTCGCCGCCAGCGCGACCCCCTGGGCGTGGTTGCCCGCCGAGGCCGTCACGACGCCCGCCTCCCGCTCGGCCTCGGAGAGCGTCGCGATGCGGTTGGTCGCGCCCCGGATCTTGAACGCGCCCGTCCGCTGGAACGTCTCCAGCTTGAGGTGGACCTCCGCGCCCGTCATCGCAGAGAACGTGTGCGAGTAGTCCAGCGGCGTGTGCCGGGCGGTCTCGGCCACCCGCTCGCGGGCGGCGAGGACGTCGTCGAGGTCGATCATACGGACAGTTCGCACTCTCGGGAGTTAGGCCTGGGGGAACGTTCCGTCCGGGTCACACGGAACTCCGTTCGCGGTTGGGCGGTTCTCCGTCCGCGTTCGCAGGCGGGGGAGCCGGGGAGCGCGTGACGCTCGGTCGTTCGGCGGATGGCTACGTGCAATCGAGCCATCCGGAGTGCTCGTGTTCGAGCCATCCGGAGCGAACGTGAAACCGCGGTCCCGCTGGCGGCGTTCCGGCCGCTACTCGATCCCCCACGCGTCGTGGTCCGCCGCGGCGTCGGTTTCGGTCTTCCCGTCGAGTCCCTCGAAGTCTGCGAACGTGCTCTCGGCGCGCGGGCGGACGACCACGTCGTTCCGGGCCAGGTAGGCACGAACGCACGCAGGGAACGATTCGTCGCCGGGCCAGGACGCGTCGGCGTCCAGCCGGTCGGGGTCGCCGACGTACGTCTCGACGGTCCGGTCGGCCCCGCGGTCGCCACCGTTCGCGGCGTCGCCGGTGGTCCCGTCGTCGACCGGCACCGAAACCCGGACGTACAGGCCACGGTCGACGCCCTCGTAGCGGTCGAGCGCCGCGACGTCCGGAGTCGAGAGGGTCCGCCCCGCGACGGTCCCACCGGGCGCGAGCGTCGGGTACGTCCCCGCGACGCGGTGGAGGCCGTCGAGGACCGCCGGGGTAACTGTCGACTCACCGCGGTCTTTTGCCGGCGGAACCCGAACGCGAGGTATGTCCGACGAGGCACCAGACACCGAGGAGTACGAGGTCGTCGTAGTCGGCGGCGGCCCGGCGGGACAGACGGCCGCGCTGTACGCCACGCGACTGGGGCACGCGACCGCGCTGGTCGACCGCGGGGGCGGCCGCGCGGCGATGATGAAAGAGGTCCACAACGTGCTCGGGGTCCCAGAGGAGACCAGCGGCAACGAGTACCTGCAGACGGGCAAGGAGCAGCTCGAAGAGTACGGCTGTTCGCTGCACCGCGACGTGGTCGGCTCCTGTGAGCGCGCCGCGGACGGGCGGTTTCGCCTCTCCGGCAACGCGGCCGACTACCTGACCGAGCAGGTCGTCGTCGCGACCGGGATGACCGACGTCCGGCCGGACCCGCCGCTCCCGCGGACCGGGCGAGGGCTGCACTACTGCCTGCACTGCGACGCCCACATGTTCGTCGACAAGCCGGTCTACGTGATGGGCTACGGCGAGAGCGCCGCGCACGTCGCGGCGATCATGCTGAACTTCACAGACGACGTGGACCTGCTGCTGCGGGGCGACGACCCGGAGTGGAGCGCGGACACCCAGCGGATGCTCGACGGCCACCCCATCGACGTGGTCGAAGCGGAAGTCACGGGCGTCACCAACGGCGACGACGGCTGGCTCGAATCGCTGGCGTTCGCCGACGGCACCGAGCGCGAGTACCGCGGCGGGTTCGCGATGTACGGCGCCGACTACGCGAACGGCCTCGCGCGGGAACTGGGCTGTGAGACCAACGACGACGGGACCGTCAGCGTCGACGACCACGGCCGCACCAGCGTCGACGGCGTCTACGCCGTCGGGGACGTCACCCCCGGGCACAACCAGGTCCCGGTCGCCCTCGGCGACGGTGCGAAGGCCGGCATCGCCGTCCACTTCGAGCTGCGGGACTTCCCCCGGGAGCCCGACCTCGTCGAGGAGGCGGGACCGGTCCGCGACGAGGAGGTTCCCGGGATCCCCGACGAACTCCTCGAACAGGCCGTGGACTTCCACACCTACGGCGACGGCTGATGCGGATCGCTGTCAGTCCGGGGTCTCCGGCCGGCCGGAGACGAAGCCTCCAGGACTCCAGCGGGCGTCACCCGCCCGAGTTATCCGGCGAGCGTCACCCGCCCGAGTTATGTCCGCGCCGGTCGAAGCCCTCGGCATGGAACTCGTCTCGGTCGCCGCCGTCGCCGAGAACGGCGTCATCGGGCGCGGCGACGAGGTACCCTGGGACCTCCCCGCGGACGTCCGACAGTACCGCGAGCGCGTCGCCGGTTACCCCGTGATCCTCGGCCGGCGCACCTTCGAGATGTTCGACGACCTCCCGGGCACCCACCAGGTCGTTCTCAGCCGGACCGAGCGCGACTGGCCCGGAGAGCGCGTCCACCACGCCTCCTCCGTCGAGGAGGCCGTCGCGGTCGCCGAGTCGCTGGGCGCCGAGCGGGCGTACGTCATCGGCGGCAGCGCCATCTACGAGTTGTTTCTCCCGCACCTCGACCGGATGGTGCTGACCCGCGTCCCCGGCGAGTACGAGGGGGACAGCTACTACCCCGACTGGGACGAGGACGGGTGGGACCGCGTCGACGTCGAGGTGTACGAGAGATTCGCGGTGGAGACGTGGGTGCGAGCGGGCGAAGACGGTCGACCGGCGGGACCGGCGGGGCGACCGGGGGACGAACCGACGACCCGCAGGACGGGCGGGTGACCGACTCGAAACCGCCCTCGCGGGACGGGCGGGTGACCGACTCGAAACCGCCCTCGCGGGACGGGCGCCCGGGACCGGCGGCCCCGGACCGCGCGAACGCCGCCTCCATCGACGTCGCGGAGGCCACCGGGAACGAGTGCTTACCGGCGCGCCCGAACCGATACGGGGTGCCTGACAGTCGATAACGCGCTCGTAACAATAGCCGGTACCGCCGTAGTCTGGGGCGATGCCACAGGACCACGTCCCGGGAGAGAGCGGTCCGCCGGTCGCGGTCGGCCAGGAGCTGGGCCCCGGGAGCGCTCCGGACGACGTCCTGCCGTCGGTCGTCGAGGAGCGCGCCGACGGGTCCGAGCGGTACATCGCCTACTCCGCCGTCGTCACGAGCGACCGCATCGAGGACTACTGGCTCTCCGTCGACCTCGACGCAGTCGTCTCGCGCGAACTGTGGCGGTGACTATGGGGACGGGTCCAGTGCCGTGCCGCGCAGCCGCGCGACGGCCGCCGCAACCCGGCGGTAGTCCACCGTCCGGGTGGGATCGTCGCTCGCCCGGAGTTGCCCGGGCCGCCAGAAGCGCGCGTCCGTGACCTCCGCGCCGGGCGCGAGGCGCCCCCGGGTCCGGTCGCGCTCGACCGCGAACGTGACCGAGAGGTACGACCCGTCGTCGGGGTCGTCCACGTCGAGGCTCGTCCGGACGAGCGCCAGGGCGCCCGGGTCGACCGCGAGCCCCGTCTCCTCTTCGAGTTCGCGCGCCGCGCCCACCGCCGGCCGTTCGTCGACCTCCAGGTAGCCGCCGGGGACCGCCCAGGCGCCGACGTCGGGCTCCCGTCCGCGCTCGATGAACAGGACCTCCGCGCCGTCGAGGACGACGACGTGCCCGCCGGGCGCGGGGTTCTGGTAGACGAACCGGTCACAGTCCCCGCAGTGGGGGCGCTCGCGCCCGTCGAACGCCCTCGACCCCAGCTCGCTCCCGCAGTCCGGACAGTAGCTCGCCTTTCGCTTCGTCATCCTTTCAGCCCGCTCCCCGTGAGCGCGACGACGACGTCGTCGTCCGGCGAGACGACCCCCCGCTCGCGGTACCGTTCGAGCGCGGCGGTGGCCGTCGCACAGGTCGGTTCGACGTGAAACCCCGCCCGCGCGAGGCGGTCGTGCTCGCGCTCGGTCGCCCCGGGTCCGACCGCGACGGCGTCGCCGTCGGTCGCCTCGATGGCCGCGCGGATCTGGTCGGCCCGGGCCGGGTCGCGGATCTGGATGCCGTCCGCGAGGTCGTTCTCCGGGGGGGCCCCGGCGCCGCCGCTCGACCGGTGCGGGCCGCCGTCGGGGTCGTCGGCGCCGGCCCCGCCCGACTCGCCGTCCGGACCGCCCGACCCGGCGTGGGACGCGCTCGCGATCGGCGCCGCGCCGGTCGCCTGCGCGCCGAGCAGGCGGGGCACGCCGTCGGTCCAGCCGGCCGCTTCGAGCGCGCGAAAGCCCCGGTAGGCGCCGAGAAAGAGCGTGCCGTGGCCCAGCGGCGTCACGACGGCGTCCGGGACCGACCAGTCGCGCCCGGCCGCCACCTCCATCGCGAACGTCGCCGTCCCGGCGAAGAACGCCGGGTTCCAGGCGTGGCTGGCGTACCACGCGTCGGTCCCGTCGTCTTCGGTCCCGTCGCCTTCGGTCCCGTCGTTCGAGTCGACGCGCTCGACGCACGCGTCGGTCACGTCGCCCCGCGACCCCTCGACGCGGACCACGTCCGCGCCAGTCCGCTCGATGGCCCGGAGCTTCCCGGCCTTCGCGTCCGCGGGGGCGTAAATCTCGGCGTCGAGTCCCGCCCGGGCGGCGTAGGTGGCGACGGCGAGGCCGGCGTTGCCCGAGGAGTCCTCGACGACGCGCTCGACGCCCAGTTCGACCGCCCGCGAGACGGTGGTCGTCGCCCCGCGGTCCTTGAAGCTCCCCGTCGGGAACAGGTACTCCAGTTTGAACGCGGCGTCCCACGCGGGCGCCTCGACCAGGGGCGTCCATCCCTCGCCCAGCGTGACCCGGGGCTCGACGGGAAGGAACTCCTCGAACGCCCAGAGGCCCCGGTCCCGGTCGAGAGCGTCGGGCGGGCCGGCCGCGGGGAGCGGCCGCTCCGCGAAGTCGAGCGCGTGACCGCACTCGCAGCGCCAGGGCGCGTCGGGGCCCGCCGCGTACTCGGCGCCGCAGTCGTCACAGACGAGCATGCACATCCAGTCGTTCGCGCTCACCCTGTAGGTGTCGGTCCGGCGGAAGGCGGGTCCGACGGGGAACGACGAGGCCCGAAACGGAGGGAGAACCGGAGAGATCGCAGTTCGAACGGTCTGAAAAGGCAGTTCGAGCGTTCGGAGAAGGCAGTTCGGACGGTCGAGCCGACCCGGGTGCGGCCCGGGGCGGTCGAGCGCGTGGTGCGTTCGGGGAGCGTTCGAGGTGTGGGAGAGGGGGGTGGCGCGGCGTCAGGCGGTGGCCGGCGTCACATCATGCCGCCCATGCCGCCGCCCATGCCGCCCATGCCGCCACCCATGCCGCCGCCGGGGCCGCCGGCGCCGCCCTCCTCCTCGCCGCCGGAGGTCGAGAGCTCGTCGGCGGCGATGATGTCGTCGATCTTGAGGACGAGGTTGGCGGCTTCGGCCGAAGAGGAGATGGCCTGTTCCTTCGCGTGGGCGGGTTCGACGACGCCGGCCTCGAAGGTGTCGACGACGCCGCCGTCGTAGACGTCGAGCCCGACGTGTTCGTCGCCCTCCTCGTGGGCGGCCCGCAGGTCGACCAGCGTGTCGATGGAGTCCAGCCCGGCGTTCTCGGCGAGCACGCGCGGGACGAGTTCGAGCGAGTCCGCGAACGCCTCGACGGCGAGCTGCTCGCGGCCGCTGACGGAGTCGGCGTAGTCGCGCACGCGCTGGGCGAGTTCGACCTCGACGGCGCCGCCGCCCGCGAGGACGCGACCGTCGGCGACGGTCGAGGAGACGACGTCGAGCGCGTCGTTGACGCCGCGTTCGAGTTCGTCGACGACGTGGTCCGTCGAGCCGCGCAGCAACAGCGTGGCGCCGTGGCCGCCGTCGCCCTCGACGTAGAACATCTCGTCGTCCTCGTCGCGGCGGACGCTCCCGCTCGCGACGTCGTCGGCGGAGACGGAGTCGACGTTCGAGAGGATGCGGGTCTCCAGCAGCTCGCTGAGGAACTCGATGTCGGACTTCTTGACCCGGCGGACGGCCAGGATACCCTCCTTGGCGAGGTAGTGCTGGGCCATGTCGTCGATGCCCTTCTGGCAGAAG
>JBDGST010000042.1:0-11152 GCA_042217365.1 Haloarculaceae archaeon | reverse complement strand
ACGCACTCCTTCGAACCCGCCGATGGAAGTGACGCTGCTCGGGACGGGCGACACGACGGGGACGCCGACCCCCGGCTGTGACTGCGGGACCTGCCGGCGCGCGGTCGAACTGGGCGTCGAGCGCTCGCGCTTCTCGGTCCACGTCCGCAACGAGCGGACCGGCGAGTCGCTGCTGGTCGACGCGAGCCCGGACTTCCGGTCGCAGTTTCTCGACCGGGACGTTCCCCTGCCGGACGCGGCCGTCGTCACGCACGTCCACTTCGACCACCTCGACGGCCTGGGGAACGCCTACCGGCTGTTCGACGGCCTGCCGGTCTACGCCGCCGACGAGACCGACCCGGAGACCGGCGAGAGCGTCGCCGAGACGGTCGACCAGCGGTACGACTACCTCGACTCCGTCTCCGTCCGCCCGACGGCGCCGTTCGAGGCGGTCGAGACCTGCGGGTTCGAGGTGACGCTCGTGCCCGTCGACCACCCGCCCCTGCTCTGTTACGGGCTCGCCGTCCTCGACCCCGAGACCGGCGCGAAGCTCTCGATAACGGGCGACACGAGCTACGCGATCCCCGACGAGTCGCGGGCGCAGCTGGCCGACCCGGACCTGCTGCTCGCGGACGGCATCGTGACCGCCGCCGAGTGCGAGACCCACCCTTACGGCGGCGCCCACCACGACGCGGACGGCGTTCCCCGAACCTTTGGCACCAAGCACATGACCGTCGAGGGCGCGGTCGCGCTCGGCGACGAACTGGCCGCCGGGACGACCCGCGCCGTCCACGTCTCCCACTACGTCGACGCCGACGCGGCGTTCGAGGACCCGATGGCCGTCGACGGCGAACGGTACCAGATCTGACGGACCGCGGTTCGCTGCCGGATCCGGCGTCCCTGCCGGACCGGGTCAGTCCCGGCGGGCGCCGCGGGCGTCGCTCCCCCTGCGAGACCCCGAACGCTAAGCCCCCGGCCCCCCTGTCGCGAGGCATGAACATGCAAGCGGACGACGTCGCCGTCGAGTACCCGGTCGTCACGACCGTCGCCGTCGCGGTCGTCGCGACCGTGGTCTACGTCGGGATACAGCTCGTCCTCGAGGGGTCGGTCGCCGTCGCCGAGACCGCCACGTTCGTCCTCGTCTTCTCGCTCGTGTACGTCGGGGGCACGTACTACCTCCGGCAGCGGGCCGCGGGAAACGACTCCGGGGGCGGGAGCGGGGACGGCGGCTGATACGGATCGCTGTAACGATTCACCGGGACGACCGCACGACTGCGTGCGGTCGATCCGGTAATGACTTACAGCGATCCGTATGACGCTCACCCGCCGAACCGGTCGAGCCCGACCTGGCGCCGGTCGATCCCGTCGGGGTCGGCGACCCATGCGCTGCGCTCGGCGCGGACCGCGTCGGGGTCGACCGGCGGGGGATCGGCCGGGTCGTACCCGTCACACGACGGGCCGCAGTCGGTGGCCGGCCGGACCAGGCCCCCAGCCCAGCGGCAGTGGGGAAGCGCCGCCCCCGCGGCGTCCGGGCCGCAGTCCGCCCGGTCCGGGGCGCAGTTCGCGCAGCCGGGGAACTCGTAGGTCCGCCACCCCTTCCCGTAGGCCCGCTCGGCGATCCGGCGCCGGACGCGGGCCTTCTCGTCGGGCCCCACGGGTCGGACCTCGGCGCGGCCCGCCCGGCGGTCGAGGAGTTCGATCCCGGGGCCGTCGGGGGCCAGCCGCTCGGCCTCCCGGAGGACCTCGCGCTCGCCGGTGTCGGGGTCGAACCGCCAGATCCCGACCACGTCCGGGATCCTGTGGCGGTGGGCGCCGGTGACGTACGAGGCCGTCGCCAGGACGACGCGGTCGAACAGCCCCAGCGAGACGTCCGTCCGGAGCTGGTCGCGCAACTCGCCCGGCCGGTCGAGGTCGGGCTTGTTCTCGACGGCGACGAGGCCGTCGAACCAGTCCGGATAGCGCGTCGCCTGGCGGACAACCGTGTGGCCGTCGCGGCGCTCGCGCTCGAAAAATCCCACGTCGACGGCGCGGTCGGCCACCGCCCGGGCGCGCTCGGGACGGCAGTCGAACGCCGCCGCGGGACGGCGGGCCTCGCCGGGACCGACCGCGCTCTCGACCGCCAGCGGGGGGACCGTCCGGGACGTCATCGCCGCGCGGGTGTCGAACTCGGGGCCGGGTTCGACGGCGACGACGTCGACGACCCGCCGGCCGTGGACCGCGGCGCCGAGCTGTCTGGCGTACACCCGGTCGGGTCGCTCCCGTTCGAGCGCCCCACACAGCGCGAGTTCGAACGCGAACTCCTGCACACCCCGACTCGGGGGCGAGGCGACTAAAGCGCCGCGTTAGGCCGGCCTCTCGGACGCCGAAACGCCAGTAGGTGGACGGCCTCTCGGACGCCGAAACGCCAGCGTGCGGCCGGATCGTCGGGGCGCCGGCGACACGGAAGGACGCATCGCCGGACTGGCCGCGAACAGACGACCCGAGCGGCGGCCGAGGCGGCCGACTGGTATGTTTTCGGTCAGCCACCGGTACACTTTTGCATACCGACATGCCACTACGTCTGAGGGTTCGAGGGGATACGATGCTCGACCACACGCCCGGCGTCCGGGGACGGGGGCAGTCCGGGATAATCGGCTTCACGATCATTACCGCGCTGGTGATCGTCGTCGCGATGTTCGTCGTCTTCGCGGGGGGCGACGTACTGGACGCGCTCCAGCAGGAGCGGGCCGACTCGGAGGCGACGTTCGTGATGGAGGACGTCGAGTCGCAGCTGACGACGATAACGAGCTCCGACCGGTCGACGACCGGGCACTTCTCGATGGGCGGGATCGACCGGCTGAACCCGCGGATCGTCCGCCGCGGATACCTGAACGTCACGGTCAACGAGAACGGCACCTGTGGGACGCAGATCCCGCTGAGTTCGATCCGGTACGAGAACGGCGAGAACGAAACCGTCGCCTACCAGGCCGGCGGCGTCTGGGTCGCCAACAGGAACGGGAGCGCCATGCAGACCGCGCCCGACGTGCAGTTCCGGAACGGCAGTCTCGACGTCACCGTCGTGAACATCACGGGGGAGGTGACGCGGGACAGGAACGCGGCAGTCTACAACGCGACCAGCTCCACGCGCGAGTCGGCCCGCCGCTCACAGCAGGTCATCGCCGGGAGCTGCGTCCGGCCCGACAACGTCACGCTCCGGGTGAAAAGCGACTTCTACGAGGCCTGGGCCGGCTACCTGCGCGGGGAGCTGAACGCCTCCGCGCCGGGGACCACCGTCGAGAGCTTCGCGTCGAACGAGACCGTCGTCGCCTACCTCGACCAGAACCGGTTGCCCCGCCGCGTCGACGACACTCGCAACCACGTCATCAACATGTCGCGGTCGCCGATGGCCTCCTACATGGACGCGGTGTCCATCAAGAACAACACTCTCCGGGTCGGCAAGAGCGTCTCGAACGAGTACACCGTCTACGTCGAACCGCTGAGCAAGGGGCGCATCGACATCGGGGAGATCCGCGACGTCAACGCGACGAACGTGACCGGGCCGCCGATCGACGTAGTGTTCGTGCTCGACCAGTCCGGGTCGATGGCCTGGCACATCGAGAGGTACAACGGGACCACCCCGGTTCGGATCGAAGCCGCGCGGGAAGCAATCAAAAACTCCACAGTGGCTCTCAACGAGAGCGTCGACCGCGTCGGCCTCGTGGGGTACTCGACGAGCGACAACAGACCGTACTGGGCACCGGACAACGACGCCTGGATCTGGCGAACGCCCTCCCCGAACGGACGGATCCTGGTCCCTCCGATCGACGCGTTCAACAATACGGTCGACAGCGCGGGTACCCACGGGGGCACCGCCGGGAGTGCCGGCCTCCACAAAGCAAACGCCGTTCTCACCCTGAAGAGCAACCAGACCCGGAAGCGACTGGTCGTCTTCCTCTCCGACGGGGTGTTCAACGAGCAGGAGATGGGATACCCGGACACCGAACGGAACGCGAGACGGGCAGCGCTACAGCGCGCCGGGTACTCGGCGAGTCAGGGGCTGGTCGTCCACACGGTCGGGTTCGGGAAGTCGGCGGCTAATTTCAACGAGACCGTACTCGAGGTCATGGCCAACAAGACCGGGGGGGACTACAAGCACGCCAGCAACGCAAGTGAGTTAGAGGAGTTTTTCACCAACACTATCGAAAACGCGAGCAAAGTCGAGGCGTTCGCCCGGTGGCCGACCACGATCAGTCTATCGACCGGCGGCGGCGGTGTATACGCCCCCCAGATACCCGGCGACACGGACGGGATCGCCAACGTCACCCGAAACGGGCGCCGGTTCCTGAACATCAACGACCCGACCGCACCGGCGCAGTTCACGTTCGCGTTCGCGCTCTCGGACAACGAGTCGATCGCGTTCAACGCCTCGCTCTACAGCTGTGAGAAGTGGCGTGGGACGGAGTTCTCCGTATCGAAGAGCGGGAAGTCCTACCAGGAGGTCCGGTGCACGCAGATGACGACCCGCAACGAGACTATCGGGCCGGAGAACGTCACGGTGTACACCGACGGGGAGAACGCGACCGACCTGCTCGGGACCAGCGGCAACCGGACCGAGTGGCAAAACGACACCGTCGACGCCATCGACAACCGACCGGACGTCAGCCGCAACGCGAGCAACTTCCTCGAGATGAAGAGCAACCAGGCGCTGGTCGTGCTCGACTACCCCGACGCCGTGAACACCACGAACAGGCTGGCCGTGCTCTACCAGATCGGGCGGGCCGAGTCCGAAGCCAGCCCCGAGGACGTCATCAACATCAGGGTCAGAAACGTGAGAGTCGAGCCGTGACGCCGCTCTGACGGCTGACCGAGCCGCCTTCTGACGGCATCGTGACCTGCGCGCGACGCCGAGTGCTCCGACCGAGTGACGAGCAGGAGGACGGCCCGCTCACGACAGGAACGATACCTCGATGACGACCCGGCGGACGTAGACGGCGTCGACGCCGTCGCAGACGTACGTGTCTTCGAGCGCCGCGGATTCGGTCCAGCTTCCGCTCTCGGCGAAGTACGCGCTCCAGGCGCCCGCTCGCGGCGAGGAGACCGTGACGTTCGCCTCGGGGGCGTCGGCGGCGCTGTCGGGACCCGTTCTGTTGAGCGGGTAGACGAGCTGCGACGACTCGACCGCCCCCTTCAACGTGACGACGCCGCCGGAGAACGACTCGGCGGACTGCGCCCGGACCGTCACGACCGAGACGACCGCCTGGTGCTTCGTGCAGGACATCGTCGGCCGGGCGATCATCACCGATCTGTTCCGGTCGGTCCGGAACAGCGCGCCCGACTCGTACGTGTAACTCGTCTCGCCCAGCCGGTAGGCCAGCCCCCCGGTCGGGAACGTCACGTTGAAGTTCCGTGTCGCCCGGACCGTCATCTCCGCCCCGTCAGTCACCGCGAGCGTGCCGCCGCCGAGGTTGAGTTCGGTCGTCGCGACGACCGAGCGCCCCTGCTGGAGGCGTTCGAGGGCCGCGGTGACCTGCTTCATCCCCTCCTCGGCGTTCTCGATCCGGTTGACCTCGTTCACCCGGTCGAGCTGCTGGTAGCCGACCGTCGCGGTGAGCCCGACCGAGACGATGATGACCGAGAAGGTCAGCGTGAGGCCGATGACGTTCCGCGCCGCCCGGGTGTCACCGTGGAGACTCATGACGACTCCTCGAGTGCGATCTTCCGGAGCACGGGCGATTTGACCACCGCGTCCGTGTCGAACTCGACCCGGAGCCGGTAGCTGCTCGCGGTGGCGTTGAGTCCCGTCACAGAGACCGACTGTCGTCCGTCCTTCAGCGCGACGGGATCGCTGTACGCGTCCGGGATGCCGTCGCCGTTCGTGTCTGCCGTCACAGTCACGTTGATGCTGGTTCCCGTGGGGACGTCCGCCCCGTACTGCAGGACCGCGTCCGACCCGTCGATCGTAGAACCGGTCTTCCAGCCGGTGACCATCGTCCCGTTCGTCCGGGAGAGTCTCGCGACTTCGTGCCCGGTGAGGACTCTGTCGTACGATCGGATCTCGTCGATCTTGCCCTCGAAGTACTCCGGAGTCCCCCCAGTGTCCTCGATCCGGCCGAAGCTCGAGAAGGCGGTCGTCGTCCCACCCGCCCTCGTGTCCCCCGTATCGACCCGAGTACCGTCGACGAACACCTGGACCCGGCCGTCGCTCTCATTGTAGGTGAGCACGACGTGGTGCCACTGTCCGTCGTCTATCGGCGTGGCGCTCCGTGCGCCGTAGTTGTTACCGGCCCGAATGCCGATCCGTCCCTGGTAATCGATCCAGCCCCAGAAGATATCGTTCCCGCCCCAGTACTTTTCGACGCCGGTGATCCCCGGCGCACTCCAGAAGTTGTTCCCTCCCCCGGATCGGGTCTTGATCCACATCGCGAGCGACGACGTCCCGGAGTGAATATTGTCCAACCCGTTGATGTTGACGTACCCGTCGGTCCCGTCGAACGAGAACGCCGGCGTGCCGAACGCGCCCATCCCCGAGTCGACGTTCACCTTGCTCCCGTCCAGACCGCTTCCGGACGCGTCGTCCGCGGACCCGTCGAACGGCCAGTACCCGGCGAGACCCGGTCCGCTGTCGTCGTATCCGATCCGGACTTCGCCCGGTTGGCGGACGCCGTGGGAGTCGTGGACGACGCGAGCCGAGACAGTGCTGTTGTCCCAGTCACCGGCGTCCCGCCAGACGTAATCGCCCCCGAGAACGACCGCAGACCTGTTCATCGACTTCGGCCCGCGCGTCTCGTACGCCGAAACGGAGCTGTTTTTCGCGACAGTCAGGTTCGCTTTGACGACCCCATCGGAGAGCTGGCCGAGAGGGATCCTCTGTTCCCAGGCGCCGCTCGGGAGACGATTGTACACGGCGTCAGCTTCGGTCTTGACGCCGCTGAGATTCCCACCGACGTCGATCTCGAGAGTGTCGAGTTTCCTGTTTGAGACGATGAACGCATCGACGTCATCGCCGCTCCCGCGGCCAGTCTCGACGCGGAACTCCTGAACGTTCGGGCTGCCGACAGTGTCGGTGAATACGGTCGAACGGCGTTCTCCGGCGACCTGGTACCGGATTCCGACGGTGAACGACTTCCCGCGCAGGTCGCCGACGCCCTGGAACCGCCCGAGCGATATCCGGGCGTTGCTGCCGTCGAACAGTGCAACGTGATCGGGTAACTGGTAGATGAGACCGCTCGGAGAGACCTGGCGGTCGATCTCGAACTCGCCTTCGACAGTAGCACTACCCGGGTCCCGGTTAATGCGTAGTTCGTCGGTCCACGAGTGGTTGATCCCGAGGTTCGAAGTCGTCCACTTCGGCGTCACCAGTATTTCCGTTATCTCGATCGACGGGGCGGCCGACTGTGGATACCAGTTCGTGACCGTGAACGTGATCCCCTGGTCGGAGTGGCCGGGGTTGGTCCGCTCCAGGTCCCCGTTGTATCCGAGGCCGGAGACCCGAACCTGGGTCGTCGACCTGTCCGACCGATTCTCGTTGTCCACGACCTCCAGCGTCACGTTGTATTCCCCGGGAGCGAACGACGTCGAGACGTTCTTACCGAGCGTGTCGAAGTTGCCGTCGTCGTCGAGGTCCCACTTGTAGGTGACGACGCTCCCGTCCGCGTCGAACGATCCGTTACCCGAGAAACGGACCGGGTTGTTACTCGTGGGGACACCGGGCGAGTACTCGATGCGCGCAACGGGCGACCGATTCGTCGGGTCGATGGGCTCCCCGTACCGGTTGGTCTGGAAGTCGCGGGCGACGCCGATCCGGAGGTTTCGTTCGACGACAGGGGCCGGATCAGTTCCCGACCCGCCCGGGACGGCGATCCGGAAGGTCCCCCCGTCGACCTCCTCGATAGAGACCCCCCCGGAGACGTTCAGCGGGACCTTCGCCGCGGCCTCGATACCCACCGCTTCGAGGACGAGACACCGGTCGGTGTGGAAGTGCGGCGCCTCGCAGGTCGCCCCGTCGGCCAGTTCCACGCCGAAGTTCTTCCCGGCGACGGTCTCCTGAACGGTCGTGCGGACGGAGACCCGCGGTCCGCCGCGACCGAGTTCGTCGACCCGCACCAGTTCGGCGGCGAGCCGGTTGCCGATGGTTTCGAGCTGTCGCTCGGCGATCTGTTCGCGCTCGTCCTGGACGTAGCCGGTCACGCCCGTCAGGACGACCGTTATCAGCACTGCGGTCATCGCGATGCCGAACAGGTGCGACAGCTGCGTCGATTCGGCGCGCTCGGCGAGCGTCCGGATCACGAGGACCCCCCGTAGATACTGACGTTGAACCGACTGGTGTAGTTGATCTCGCTGCTGGCGAACCGCGCGGTCACGTTGGCGACCCAGACGGCGGGCGCGGTACACGGGTCGGTGCGGTGGGAACTGCTGTCCCAGCACTTCGTGTAGACGTCGGCCGCCGTCGCTATCGGGACCGATTCGTTGTACACCAGTTCGTACTTCGCGACGAGCTCCTTGCCGTTCTGGACGTAGACGGTGTAGGGCGGGTCGATAGCCGCCGTCCCGTTAAACTGGCAGCCGCCGACGAACGCGGTACCGTCGACCAGGTCGAGGAGGACGCGACCGTTCGACGGCTCGCAGGTCGCGGTGACGTCGCCGCCCGAACTCACGTCCGAGTGGACCCGGAGTTTGCTCCCCGATCCGGTGCTGGTGCGGTTGATCGAGACGTTCACGGTGTGTCCCGTCCTGTTCTCTATCTCGATGAACGTGCGCGCCTCGCTGGTGTTCTCGACGTTCACGTTCACCGTGAACCAGCCGATCCGGCGCCAGGTGCCGTATTCCCCGATGTACCAGTTGCCGTTGCCGCCGCCGTGTGTCGAGGTGGCCCAGGTGGTGACGTTCCCGTCCGCGATCTGGACGATCCGGCGGCCGAACGCCGAACTGTCGTTGTGGTAGGTCAGCCCGACGAACTCGCCGTGTGAGTCCACGTACGTCTCCGCGAGCAACTGGCCGTAGTTCGTCAGGTTACGCCCCACCAGCGCCCCGAGTTCGGCCGGCGTCACCCCCCGGTTGCGGTGGTTGAGCCGCAGGACGATCGACCGCGAACCCTTGCGCGCTTCGAACCCGAACGTGCCGGCCTCGTCGATCTGGGGGGACGCCTGGGAGGGGACGTCCGTCCTCGTGACGGTGAGGCTGTTCACGAGAACGGTCGTCCCGACGATGATGACCGCGAGCGTGATCGCCCCGAGGAGGATCATCTGGGCCCTGCGCCGGCCCCGGTTCCCGTCCCGTCGCCGCCCCCGGACCCCGCTACCGGTCACCATACGACGATCCGCACCTCCACGACGTTGTAGACCGGGCCGTCGACGGCGTTCGGGATCGGGTAGTACCCATCGACGTTGTTGGTCGCGTTCGTGTCGTACTGCCAGAGTTCGACGTTCCTCGAGGCGTTCCTGGCCGTCAGCGTCTGGTTGTCGTACAGCGTCAGCGTGTAGCTTGCCGTGACCGCCTGGTCCGAGGGTTTCCCCCTGTCGACCATCGGCACCCGCCCCGTCCCGTTCGAGAGGTTCCGCTGCCGGTAGACTACGTTCACGTCGTAGAGGTGCCCTCGCTGGGTGAACGTCTGGTTGAGCATCTCGCCGAACGCCCCCGGCGGTCGCTCGGGCCCGTAGCCGATGTAGCGGTTGACCGCGTCGGCGAAGGTCTGCCGGCTCTGTGACCAGTTCCGGACGAGCGTCGAGAGGTCGTTCGCGTCAGCGCGGGCGGTCGTGACCAGAATGTCGCTGGCCTGCTGACGGAGGTCCGCCCGGGTCGACGCGTCGAGGTCGCCGCTGCTCCCCGGGACGACCACGACCGACTGGAGCGCGAAGAGCAACGCGCCAAGCAGGATGAACGAACTGATCACCGCTTCCAGGGAGAACGCCTGCCCGCGGGTGTCGATTCCGTCCGTCACTGGTACCACGCCCTTCGGTCCCTCACTGTTACCACGTCCGGACCACCAGCCGACACGCCGGGTCACAGGTCCCGGCGTCGAGCGTCACGACGCGCGAGGTCGTCCCCGTCGACTGCTCCTGGTGGCCGACCCCGGCGGCGAGTTTGACGCCGTCGTACTCGACGATCAGCGTCCCGTTCAACGTCGCGACCGTGACGTTGAGGTTGGTCGTCTGCTCGATCCCCCACCGCGACCGCAACTCCGAGAGCGACTGGTTGAGCGTCCCGTTCAGCCCCTCCGCGTCGAGTTCCGTCGGGGTCCGCCCCGTCGAGTGGTTCTGGACGAGCGCGGTCGTTATCCGATCGGACTGCGAGACGTCCTCCGCGCTCACGCCCGCGGAGAGGGGGCTGGTGAACCCGACGAGCCCGGTCAACACCGCGGCGAGCGTGACGATGAACAGGCTGATACCGAGCGTGTAATCCTGGAGGGTCTGTCCGCGAGAGCCGCGGTCCGCGCCACGAGAGCCTCGGCTCGCGTCGCGGAACGACCGGTTGTGCGGGCGTTGCTCTCCCCCCGGCATGTTCTGGGTTACCACCCCGATACCGCCCCGATTCAACCTCCACGAGTATTATTGTTACGACAAACTGTTCGAAACGTTGCGACGTGGTGTCCGGTTTCCCCGACACAGCGTCGGCGAGCGCACCGCGGGTTCGCTCCGGGTCAGGCGGTCCATGCGGTACGGACACACGGCAGTACGGTCAGTCCCCACACCGAACGCGGTCCGTCTCGACGACGTCGAGGTCGCCGTCGAGGACCACCCGTAACTGCTCGTCGGTCAGCGGGATCCTGACGGCGACGCGCCAGGGGTCGGTGCGTTCGACGGCGGTGTACTCGTCGTCGACGCACCAGGGGAGCGTCCAGTAGGGCCGCGCCGAGAGGTCGATGCCGTGGTCCTCGTAGAACGCGGACACGACCGACTCGTCGAGCAGGACGAGCCCGACGGGCGAGCAGAGCTCGTTGCGACAGCGCTCACAGACGTGTTCGGCGCGAAGCGACACGTCGAGACAGCACTCCCCGCCGCGGACGATCTCGGTGTGGATCCGGCCGGCACACGACGGACAGACGCCGTCTGCAGCGAGACAGTGAAGGTGGCGCACGCGCTCGTCGAAGGCCGTCGCGATCTCGGCCTCGGTGCGGTCGACCAGCCCCCCAGGGGGGAACTCGTACTCGCCGTGGGACTTCCCGCAGTCGACGCAGGCGATCCGGAACTGCTCGTCG
>JBDGST010000003.1:0-11168 GCA_042217365.1 Haloarculaceae archaeon | reverse complement strand
CCCCGTCGCCGTCGCCGACGCTGTCCCCGTCGCCGTCGCCGACGCTGTCCCCGTCCTCCCTGTCGAGGTCGACCAGCCCCGACCGGGCGTCCTCCGGCGGGAGGCCGCCGCGGGTGTACTCGGCGTACGCGAGGAGGGCGCCGACCGCCCGGACCTCGACCTCGTCGGCGAGCAGGCGCTCGGGCGGTCCGAAGTAGGCCCCGACGCGGCGACGGGCCTCGTCGGCCGCGAACGCCCGGGGCTCGTAGGGCGAGACCATGCAGTCGGCGTCGAAGACGTCGGCCGGCGCGTCGGGGCCGACGATTGCCTCGGCGGGGGCGAACCGGCCGAGCTCGTCCGCGACGACGTCGCGCCGCTCGGCGCTCGTCGCGTAGAAGTCGCCCGTCGAGACGTCGAGCAGCGCCAGCCCGTACGCGCGGGTCCCGTCGCCGACGCTGTCGGCGGTCAGGGCGGCGACGAAGTTGTTGTCCGCGCTCTCCAGCAGTTCGTCCTCGGTGAGCGTCCCGGGCGTGACGACCCGGGTGACCCGCCGCTCGACGACGCCCGTCGCCTCGTCGGGGTCCTCGACCTGGTCCGCGACGGCCACGCGGTAGCCGGCGTCGAGCAGGCGGTCGATGTACGACTCGGCGTTCTCGATGGGAATGCCCGCCATCGGGTACTCGCCGGTCGAGTCCTCGCGCTTGGTGAGCGTGATCTCACAGAGCCGCGAGACGCGCTCTGCGGCCTCGCAGAACGCCTCGTAGAAGTCCCCCACCTGGAACAGCACGAGCGAGTCGTCGTAGGCCCGACAGAGGTCGAAGTACTGGGCCATCATCGGCGTCAGGTCGTCCTCCCGCTCGGCCATCTTCTCCGGTGGTCCCAGCGCCGCGTCCATGCACGACGGGGTCGTTCCCCGACCGGTTAACCCCTCTGGATCCGGGGCGGAACCCGTCCCGTTCATCGGACTCGGCGGCTGTCCGCACGGTCGCGACGGGCGCCTGTCGATCCGGCCGGGACGGGTGTCCCCGGGGCCGTCCGGAGCCGGCGACGGCGCCTTCCGCGCGGAAGGCCCAAGGCTCGGGGCGGCGTAGGGGACGTGTGACCGGAGACACGCCGGACCGACCGCGCTCGCTCGCCGATCGCGACGACCTCGACGAACTGGTGGAGGCCCACGACCGGGTGCTCGTCGAGTTCTACACTGATGGGTGTGGCGTCTGCGCGTCGATGGAGCCCGTATTGAGCGGCGTCGCCCGGACCACAGACGTCGTCGTGGCGACGGCGAACCCCCGCGACGACCCGGTCCTCGTCGAGGAGTACGACGTCCGGAGCGTCCCGAAACTTCTGCTGTTCGAGGACGGCGACCTCGTCGACGCCCGGGCGGACGGCTTCGTGGGCGTCGACGAACTCCGGTCGTTCGTGGGGGCGGACTGACCCGGCCGGCCAGTCGCGGCTGGTCGGCGAGTTCCGCGTCGACCGGCGGCGTCACGGCTGGTCGTCGTCGAGTTCCCATGCCTGGACGTCGGCGAATGTGGCCTCGCAGGTCCGGTCCCGGCTGTGGCTACAGACCGAGAGACCGACGGTCACGGGGTCGCCGAGGTCGAGCGAGCGCTGGTCGACCGGGACCCACCGGTCGCGGGACTCCGAGAGGTAGCAGGTCACGAGGCCGTCGACGTAGTCGATCCGGTACCACAGTCCCTCTTCCAGAAGCTCCACGAACTGCTCGCTGTCGGTGAACCCGTCCCGCGAGAGCCGCCAGGTCACTTCCGACCCGTGTGCCTCGGTGACCCCCACGTACCCGAACGGGTCCTCGGGTGACCGCCCCGCTCTGACGGTCAACCCGGCCTTGCTGAACTCGTCGACCCCGTCGAGCGAGGAGATCCGGCCCCGGATGCTGACCGGGGGCGACCCGGTCCCGTAGACCAGGTGGAACTCGTGGACGTCGGCCCAGACGTTCTCCCCGTTCGCGACGACCGTCCACCGGTCCTCCTCGGCGTCGTACTCGGCGCTACCCGGCTTCGATACCGGCCCGACGTCCTCGTTGGATTCGAGCGGGATCGGTTCCGCGGGGTCCCTGTCTCGCTGGGTCCGCGTGACCATCGGCGGCCCGTCGATTTCGAACCGGGCGCCGCCCGACTCCGACTCGGTGATCGTCAGTTCCCATCCCTGTCGGTCGACCGTTCGCGAGACGATGTCCAGCCCGGTCCCGGTGCCGGTGTCACCGCCGGCGGCGTCGGCGTCTCCCCGCTCGGTCGTGTATCCCAGTTCCGTGACCTTCTCGCGCTGGTCCTCGGGGATGCCGGGGCCGTCGTCGGCCACGTAGAGGTCGTTGGTGTCGGTCGCTCCGAGCCGGACGGTCACGCCGGGCCCGGCGTGGTCGACGGCGTTTTTCAGCAGGTTCTCGAAGACCGGCCGCAGGACGTCGGCGTCGGCGGTCACGACCGTCCCCTCCGGTAGTTCGACCCGTAACTCGGCCGATTCGGGAGCGATGACCGACCAGATGTCCTCGACGAGCGGCACGAGTTCAGTCGTCAGGGACTCGGCCCGGAGCGTCGAGAGGGTCCGGCTCGTCATCGGCGACGTCGTCGGCCCCTTCGTGAGCTCGTTCATCCCCTCGACGATCCCCTCGATCCGCTCGACCGCGCCGGCGAGCGTGTCGAGAGCGTCCTCGTCCAGGCCGTCGGCCGCCTGCAGCCTGTCCAGCGCGCCGTAGGCGATCTGCAGGGGCGTCCGGAGGTCGTGCGTGACGTACCTGACGTACTGGTCGATCCGGTCGGCCTGGTGCGTCAGCTGGCGCTCGTACTGTTTGCGGAGCGTGGCGTCCTTCGAGTATCCGACCAGTCCGATCACGTCGCCGTCGTCGTCGCGCCAGGGTATCTTCGACGTCGACACCCAGAACGTGTTCCCGTCGTCGTACTCGTACTCAACGTCGTCGTCGAAGAAGGGTTCGCCCGACTCGATCACCGCCAGATCGTCCTCGTAGGCCTCTCTCGCGGTCTCCAGCTGTACCGGCGGCGCGATCTCGACGTCGGTCTTGCCGCGCGCCTCCTGCGGCGGGACGCTGTCCTCGTTATCCGACAGGTAGACGTGCCGGCCCTCGTCGTCCTTGGCGAATATCGACAGCTTCCCGTCTTCGAGCAGCGTGGTGAAGAGGTCGCTCCGTGCCGCCTCGTCGCGGCGGCGGTCGTAACTTGCCAGCGCGTCGGCGACGGCGTCGCGGAGACACTCCTCGCCAGCGCCCCGCGGCAGGTATCGGCATGCCTCCCGAGTCGCGGCGGCCGCCGCCACGTCCTCGTCCATCTCGACGTACGCTATCACGGGCAGTCGACCGCCGGGATCGGCGCGGTTCGCCGCCTCGTGGACCGCCGCGATCGCCTCCGCGTCCCCGTCGAGCGCGACGATGCACCCGACGTCGTCGCGGCTCGCGAGCACCTCCTCGACGTCGCCGGTAGCGACCGTGACGACCGTCCCGGCGGTCGCTTCGCGCACCGCTGACGCGGTCCGTTCGCGGTCTGTCTCCGCACCGCCGACGACGACGACGGCGTCGGGCTCCGTCAGGAGATAGCTCATTCGATACCCTACCGGTACACGCTATGGTGATAAAATACCTGCGAGGCGATATCCGGTGTTTACAGGTCGAGCAGCTGTCGGACCGCCGAACGGTCCGAGCCCTCCAGCATGAGGGTAGAGTACCACCCCAGCACCCAGGCCAGCGCGTTACAGACGTGCAGCGAGACGACCGCGAGGAGGACGCCGAACGCCGAGACGGCAAGCGCCTCCGGCATCGAGTCGACGTACCACGTCGTCAGCCGGAAGGGGATGGTCAGACCGACTTCCCACGTCTGGAGTTCGAACACGATGGAGGGGTCGAGCGAGACGTCGCCGCCCAGCGGGTCGACGCCGACCCGGACGCTCCGGTACGTGAACGGGACGGTCACGAACGCCGCCGAGAACGCGGCCATGGACACCAGCGCGACGAACGTCCCGATCCCGACGAAATCGTTACAGCGATCCGTATCAGTCGTCTGCCCCGTAGATGGCGTCCGGTGCGATCTCTCGCACCGGTTCGGGCGTCCGGTAGTCCCGGTACTCGGCGAGTACCGTAACGCCGAAGAAGACGGCGACGAGCAGCGCACCGGTCCCGGTCGAGTCTCCGACGTCGGCCCTGTCGAGCGCGTTGTGGAACCAGAACAGGTTCGCCCACCCGCTGGCGTGGAAGTCGTGGGCGTACGCCCCGCTGTGGGTGGGGAGAAAGCGCCAGCCGTCCGGGACCATCGCCCAGATACCACCGAGGACGACCAGCGACCGCTGGAACGGGACCGGCGGGGCGGCCGTGAGGACGAGGGCCATGCAGACGGCCCCGACCGCGAAGTGCGCGATGGCGAGGGACATGCGTCGTCGACGCGTCCGATACGGGGCCGAGCACAATAAGGGATCTCCGCTCGGTCGGCCCCCCGGTCCGGAGCGAAACGGTCGGTCGGCGCGCCGGGTCGGGGCGAAACGGTCGGTCGGCGCGCCGGGTCGGGGCGAAACAGTCAGTCGTCGCCCCCGTCCGCGTCGAACTGTGCCGTCGGGGGCACCGAGTCGAGGTCCCGCCGCTCGGCGTACGCGAGCGTGTAGTAGTCGCGGTCGGCGACCGCGTCCGGGTCGTCGGTCACGACGGCCTCGCCGTCCATGAACAGCCGGCGACCGAACACCACGTCGTAGCCCGCGTCGGCGAGTTTCTCGTGGGTCGCCGGGGCGTCGGTCACCTTGAACAGGACCATCCGGTCGGGCCCGGTCGGCGCGGCGCCGTCGGCGGCCTCCCGGAGGCACAGCTCCTCGCCGGCGGTCACTTCGACGCCCAGCGCGGTCGCGAAGGCGGTCGCCGAACTCACGCCCGGGATCACCTCAACGGCGACGTCGGGGTGAAACGCGTCGAGCGTCCGACGGAGGTGGCCGAACGTCGAGTAGACGTTCGGGTCGCCCAGCGTCACGAACGCGGCGTCCCCGTCCCGGGCGCGGGGTGCGACCGTCGCGGCCGCCTCGCGCCACGCCGCGCGCAGTTCGTCGGGATCGTCGGTCATCGGGAACTCCAGGTCGGCCATCTTCGACTCGGGGACGTGTTCGAGCGACACCGAGCGGGACAGCCGCCCCGGGGCGTACACCACCTCGGCACGGTCGAGCGCGCGCTTCCCCCGCAGCGTGATCAGGTCCGCGGCCCCGGGACCGAGTCCGATACCGTACAGCGTCATTCCGATCGTCCGTCCCGACGGCCGCGACGCTGAAAAGCGCCCGCATTGGACGTCGCTGCTCGCGGGGCGGCGGTGGTTGTTCCTCCGGGAACTCAGAACGAAACGGGATCGCTGAACCCCGAAGATACCTCTCATACGGATCGCTGTAAGTCATTACCGGATCGCCGCATGACCGCGTGCGGTCGTCCCGGTAAATCGTTACAGCGATCCGTATCAGTGACACCCGCCCCGGGAGTGAGACGGTCGCTGTTCGGCGTCCGTCGTGTCGTTCACTCCCCCGTGGTGATCGGACGGCGCGGCTTCTCGCTGGTGGTGGTCCTGTACAGTCGCGTTGTGGGCGGTCCAGTGTTCGGTCCGGTCGTGACCGGTCCGGTCATGCGTCGAGGGATCCGCGGAGTGGTGATGGCCGCCGTGGTCGCCTGCGCCGAACCCGTAATTCGTCGCCGGTCCCGCGTGGGCGGCCCCCGCGTGCCCGGGCGCCGAATCGCCAGTCCCGAACGGTGCGTGCAGAGCCGGGCCGACCCCGATCGCACCCACCAGGGGAACGGCCACGAAGAGGGGTCCGACGGCGAGCGCCGCGAGCAACAGTCGCTGAGCGGTAGTGCTGGTCATTGTTGGTTGCCTCGGTGGTGCCTACGAGCCGTACGGGTTTGCAGTCGTGGGTGTGAACGCATCCACGAGACCGTTCGAGACCGTTTATACGCAGCTCTCGCGCCGTCGTTTCACAGAAACCGTTCACGGCGGGCGATCCCGGAACTGAGCGCTCGACGCGTTCACACCGGCCGACCCCGGATTCAGGACTCGTCGAGGTCGTCGCTCGGGTAGACGCGGTACGTCCGCCCCTGGGGTTCGCGGTACAGCAGCCCCCGCTTCTCGAGTTCGCTCACCGTCTGGCTCACCTTGCTCTTGGAGAACTCCGACCGGTCGCGGAGTTCGATCTGGGTGATCCCCGGCGAGTCGACGACGGGTTCGAGAACGCGGCGCTCGTCGTCCGGCAACACGTCGAGGACCTGCGGACGCGGTCGCCGACGCTCGGCGTCTGGAGACGGGCCACCCTCCGCTGTCGGCCCGGCGTCGGGAGACGAGTCACCGTCCGCTGTCGGTTCGGCGTCCGAGTCGTCGTCGGTCGCCACGCCGGAGCGGGACTCCGGACCCGCCCCCGTCGCCGAATCCGATGCCGGACCGGGTGCCGGGCGGTCAGTCCCGTCGTCCATCCCGGGTCGGACGGCGAGGTACGACGCCGCGACGGTTCCCGCGACGAGGACCGTCCCGAGAACGTACCACAGTGGGTCCGGTCCGCCGGCGCCCCCGGACGACCCCATCATCGAGCCCATCATGTGACCGGAGTCGGGCCGTCGCTGGCCGGCCCGCCAGGCGAGCGCGCCGCCGACGGCGAGCACGGCCACGACGGCGAGCGCGACCGCGAGGTCGGCCTGCCGGCGGTTCATCGCGTCTCACCGCGTCGGGAGCGTCCCTCGACCATGCCGACACCCTTCGAGCGGCGGCGCCCTACCACTTTTGGTCGTCGTCGGGCCGCTCAACGGGACGGCGAAGGGTCGACTCGACCGGACGGGATCGGCTGTCGGCCCGGAGCGCCTCAGTCACTCCGCGGTACCCCAGACGTCGTCCTCCCAGCCGCGGGCGGGCGTGTCGTAGACGGGCTCGTCGCGGTCGCGCTCGTCCATCGCCGCCAGGTCCGCGTCGTCCATCGTCCAGTCGAACAGGTCGAAGTTCGACCGGACGTGCTCGGGCGTCTTCGACCGCGGGAGCACGACGACGTCGCGCTCGATCGCCCACTTGAGGACCACCTGTGCGGGCGACCGGTCGTACTTCTCGGCGAGGTCCTGAACCACCTCGTCCTCGAAGACGGCCGTTCGGCCCAGCGGCGCGGCCGCCTCGACGACCGTGTCGGTCTCGCGGCAGTACTCCACGAGGTCGGGGCGCTGGAACCAGGGGTGAAACTCGATCTGGTTGACGGCGATCGGTACGTCGCTGACGTGGTGGGCGCAGCTGAGCTGGTAGGCGCTGAAGTTCGAGACGCCGACGTTGCGGACGAGTCCCCGGTCGTGGAGCCGGGCCATCGCGTGCAGCGTCTCCCGCAGCGAGATCGCGGGGTTGGGCCAGTGGATCAGGTACAGGTCGAGGTAGTCGGTCCCCAGCCGTTCGAGCGAGGCCTCGCAGGCCTCGATCACGGAGTCGTAGTTCAGGTTCTTCGGGAGGACCTTCGACGTGAGGAATATCTCGTCGCGGTCGTACTCGGCGAGCACCTCTCCGATCTCGGCCTCGTTGTGGTACCCCTCTGCTGTGTCGACGTGCGTGTACCCCGCGTCGAGCGCGGCCCTGAGGCCGCGTTTGAGGTCCTCGCCGTCGATGTCGTAGGTCCCGAAACCGACCATCGGGAGTTCGTCGCCACTCGGCAGTGTCCGGGTCGGAACGTCGGTCATGGTGTCGTCGGTTCCTTCGGCCGCGACCCCGTTGAAACTACTGGAAACCGCCGATTCTCACCGCTTTTCCGGCGCAGCCCCACGTCCCCGGCTGGACCGACTCCCCGGGACCGCTACCCGAGCGCGGTCGAGTGACCACCCGTGCGAAACATTGTTCAGCCAACAACAGTTAAGGCGGGTCCTGGAGTATTCGGGGTATGGACTCCATAACGAGCGCCTGTATACCGGTTGAACGGGGTGAATAGACGTGGCAGCCATCCAGCTCGACGGCCTCACGAAACACTACGGCGACTGCGTCTCGTGATAGTTGATGTATTCGTGGATCGCGAGGATCCCCGGCGCCGGGTCGTGCGCCGAAACCCCTTCGGGGACGTACAGCTCCCCGTTCATCGTCGTCCCGTCGGAAGCTGTGAACTCCACGTCCCGGACGTGTACGGACTGTCCCGACGTCTCGACCCAGTACGCCACTCCGCTCCCGACCACTACCAGCGCGATCGCTACGAGAAACAACACGGTGCGTGCGTCGATACCGTCTGACATTGCGACGTTGAATTCAAAGAGAAAATATATAACTATTGTTTAATATTGTTTATAATTATACAGGTATTCTTATGATTCCATCACATATCCGGAGCGGTAGCGGTCACGAACCGCGATCCAGGCCGGACTGTCGATGTAACGTGTGTGAAATTCTGCAGGTGGCGTGGGATCGTGATTGATCGAACAGCTGATGTTCTTCGAAATTTCTCGCAAATTTGTGAAACGGCTGGTGGAACGGACACACCCTGGGTCCGACCCGGTCGAAGAACCGTCCCTCGCGCGCGGTCCGGACTCGACTGGTCCGACCACGCCGCGTCGGTTTCACTTTCACTTTCGCTCCGGAGCAGGCCGACCCTCAAGGGGGGCGGATCCGATCAGTCAGCCATGGGAAGCCAGCGGCGACCCCCGGAGTCGAGCACCTGGCGCACTGAGGGACTGACGACGCTCACGCTCGAACGCAACGAGTCCGGACAGTGGCGGGCGACCCAGGAGGGCGTGGACGCGGTCGGACGCGGCGAGACGGCCCAGCGAGCGGCCGCGAACTACTGTCACGCCGTCGAGGAGACACTCTATGACTGAGGACGCAGCCGATCCCCGGGACGACGGCGGGAGGACGTTCCGGAAACCGGACGCCGACCGGGAGACCGACCACCGCGAGACGCTCCGGGAGAAACTCGACGACCCCTACCGGGTGCGCTGTCCCGAGGGCCACGCGCAGATCACCGAGCGCGTCGTCTCGAAGACGACGCCCACCGTCTACTGCGAGGAGTGCGGGGCGGCCTACCGGTTCGAAGAGCTGGTCGACATGCGCGCGCTGTCGAACCCCGGGGAAGCCTTCGAGTGAGTGCGCGGGTTGGGTATCCGGACGCGCCGGTCCCGGACCCGCAATTCAAGTCCACACCGTCCGAAGCCGTCGACCATGGGCCGAGTCCACGTCGCGGGAAGTGTCAACATGGACGTCTCCGTCCGGGTCGAGCGCCGTCCCGAGCCGGGCGAGACGGTCGCCGGCGAGGATCTGGACTTCGGGCTCGGCGGCAAGGGCGCCAACCAGGCCGTCGCGGCCGCGCGGCTGGGAGCCGACGTCGGCATGGTCGGGCGCGTCGGCGACGACGAGTTCGGCGCCGAGCTGCTCGACCGACTCGACCGGGAGCCCCTCTCCCTGGACCGCGTCCGCCGAGTCGCGGACGCTTCCACGGGGACGGCGCTGATCACTGTCGACGCCGATTCGGAGAACGCCATCGTCGTCGTCCCCGGCGCGAACGGGACGCTCTCGCCGGCGGACGTTCGGCCGGTCGCGTTCGACCCCGGGGACGTCGCCGTCTCGCAGTTCGAGGTCCCGCAGCCGGCCGTCCGGGCGTTCTTCGAGGCCGCGCGGGACGCGGGCGCGACGACGGTCCTGAACCCGGCGCCCGCGGCCGAGTTCCGGGAGTCGATCCCCGGGCTGGTCGACTATCTCGTCGTGAACGAAACCGAAGCGGCGTTCTACGGCGGCGGCCGAGGGAGCGGGACGCGGGAGCGGACCGCGGAGGCGGACCTGCTGGACGCCTGCGAGCGCGTGCGTGCACACGACGAACAGACGGTCGTCGTGACGCTCGGCGCGGAGGGCGTCCTGGCGAGCGGTCCGGAAGAGACGGTCCGCCTGGACGGGCACGACGTCGACCCGGTCGACACGACCGGCGCCGGCGACGCCTTCGTCGGGGCGCTCGCGGCCGCCCTCGAGGACGGCCGGGACCTGCGAGACGCTCTCGCGTTCGCGAACGCCGCCGGAGCGGTCGCGACGACCGCCGCCGGCGCTGCACCGTCCCTCCCGACGCGGGCGGAGGTGCGTGCGTTCCTCTCGAACCGGTGACGGCGGGCGGCCGTCTCTGCCGCGGTTCCCGTGGGTCGAGAGTCACTTATCGGGCCCCGGCGGTGCGGCGACCGTTTCGTTTCTCCGAAAAATCGCAGTGGGTTCGGGCGGATTCGAACCGATCGAAGACGTGCTCGCTTCGCTGCGCGCGCCTTCCAGGGTTCGAATCCGCCGACGCTTCGTACACGTGCCGCTCGCGGGGGAGCGGCACGAAATCTCAGTGGGTTCGGGCGGACTGAAACCACTCCGGTTTTCGGCCGCCTGAGCCGGTTGAACCGGCGAATCTCTAACACCTCTCTCGAAATTTCCAAGGGTGCCCGTTTTGTGGCGTCTGTACTCCGAATTCGTCCGAATCTCCGTTTTCGGCGTCATTGGTCGATTTTGTATGACAGTTTCTCTATGTGTTCGCGTCTCCGTTGCTCCATGCGCTCCCGCTCAGAAGCCTTGTCGTAGTGCTTCTTGATCGTCTTCACCGAGGAGTTGACTCGGACCGCGACCACCTCAATCGGGATTCCGCAGTTGAGTTGCCAGCTGATGGACCCGGTCCGGATGTGGTGAGGTGCCCGCGAAGAGGGACACTTACTCTCGTGGTTCACCGCCCGGAAGTCGCACTCCGGGATATCGTGCCCGTGGGGGCACTCGTCGTAGTTGCACGGGAGTGTCACCTGGTAGGACATCCGGCGGACGGTGTTGATGCCCGGCCGACCCTGGCGGGTCGACAGCAGCGGCTCACGGCCGTATTCGTCGCGCTTGTCCCACCGGTCCCCGTTCAGGTAATCTTCGACCGCTTCGACCACCTCGGGCGTCACCGCGACGACGCGCTCGCCGTCGGCCTTGTTCTTGAGCGGGGTCCCGGTATCCGGTCGATGCCGGAACTCAACTGCTTCGTTCTCGGCGTCGAAGTCCCGCCGGTCGAGCGCCCGGAGCGCGCCCAGACGGGCGCCCGTGTTCCACGCGAGTTCGAGGAACGCGTGACCGCGCGTCCCGCGTTCGAACCGGCGGAAGTGTTCCAGAAGCCGGTTCGCTCTGTGGGTCGGCAGCTTGGTGTCGTCGCTCTGGTCCTCTTTCGGGTACCCTGTTGCACGTTCAAAATTAATTCACCAGACGACGCAGTTGGACCAGAAT
>JBDGST010000138.1:0-11256 GCA_042217365.1 Haloarculaceae archaeon | reverse complement strand
TTCGTTGCGGTCAGTGTCGACCTGATTCTAAACGATCTTGCGACGCGACCATCATCATGGTGGTGCTGATGGGCGTCATCAACTGGCGACAGCTCGGCCCCGAGTTCACCGATACGCCCGTCCTCGACGTCGCCGAGACCGCCTTCGGCTCGGTCGGATTCGCCGCCGTGGGCGTCGGGCTGCTGACGTTCGCCGGGCTGCTGGCGACCGCCTCCAGCGCGAACGCGTCGATCCTCGCGTCCTCGCGGATCAACTTCGCGATGGGGCGGGACAAGCTGATCACCGAGAAGCTCAACGCCATCCACCCGCAGTTCGCGACGCCGTACCGGAGCATCGCCGTCACGGGCGGGCTCATCCTCCTCTTTATCGTCGCGGGCGACGTGAAGACGCTCGCCAAGGCCGGGAGCGTTCTCCACCTCATCGTCTACGGGCTCCTCAACGTCGCGCTGATCGTGATGCGACAGGCCGACGTCCCGGAGTACCAGCCCGAGTTCGAGGTGCCGCTGTACCCGGTCGTCCCGATCCTCGGCGCGGTCACGTCGTTCGGGCTCATCGCGTTCATGGAACCGGTCGAGATCGGGCTCTCGCTGGTGTTCGTCGCCGGCGGCCTCGTGTGGTATCTCGCCTACGCCCGGGGCAAGGCGGACAAGAAGGGGATCCCGAGCCAGTACGTCCTCTCCCGGGCCGACGAGATGCCGACCGCCGCGGTCTCGATCGCGGACTCCGTCCAGCCGGACGGCGGCGAGTACCGGGTGATGGTCCCGCTGGCGAATCCCGAACGGGAGAAAGACCTCGTCACCCTGGCCAGCGCGGTCGCGAAACAGCGAGGCGGAACCGTCGACGCGGTCCACGTCGTCACGGTCCCCGACCAGATGGCGCTGGCGGGAGCCTCGGAACACGTGGACGAACTGGACGAGACGTCCGAACGGCTCCTCGACGCCGCGATGGCGGACGCCGAAACGTTCGGCGTGCCCGTGGAGACGCACACGATCGTCTCCCACCGGAGCTTCGAGGAGGTTTTCGACGCCGCCGAGGACCACGGCGCGGACCTGGTCGTCATGGGCTGGGGCGAGGACTCGCACGGGGCACCGGGCCGCGCGGAGAGCGCGGTCGACGAACTGGCCGAGGACCTGCCCTGTGACTTCCTCGTACTCCGCGGCCGCGGGTTCGACCCCTCGGAGATCCTCGTCCCGACGGCCGGCGGCCCCGACTCGGACCTCTCAGCCGAGGTCGCCCGGTTGCTCCAGTCGGAGTACGGGTCGCGGGTCACGGTCCTGCACGTCGCGGACTCCCGGGAGGAGGGGACCGCGTTCCTCGAAGAGTGGGCGGCGTCGCACGACCTGGGAGACGCCGAACTGCGCGTCGAGACGGGCGACGTCGAGGCGGCGATCGAACGGGCCGCCGGGGACTGTTCGCTCGTGATCATCGGCGCGACCGAGAGAAGGCTCCTCTCCCGGCTCGTGCGAGGCTCGGTCGTCCCCGACGTCGTCGACGACGTTTCGTGTTCCGTCGTCCTGGCCGAGCGCGCCCGCCACCGGAGCGTCGTCCAGCGCCTCCTCGGGCGGTAGCGCCCGCCACCGGAGCGTCGACGGGCGTCCGCGACGGGTTCGCCGGCCCGCGACGACAACCCTTTATCTTCGCCGCCTGACCCCCGAGACGACGAATGCGCGAGGCCCACCCCGTCGAGCGGGCGGTCGGTATCGAGTACTACGTCAGCGACGCAGACGGCGTCGGCGGCCACCTCCGCGACGCCCCTGACGACTTCCGGGTCCGGGAGATCGAGGCGTTCGACCCCGAACCCCTCGACGCCGATCCGGGTGCCTACTCGGAGATCCTCCTCCGCGCCACCCTCCGGTCGTGGGACACGAACGACTTCGCGAGCGTCTTCTCGGACGCGCTCGGGATCTCCCGCGAGCGGGTGTCCTGGGCCGGAACGAAGGACAAACACGCCGTCACGACCCAGCTGTTCACCGTGGCGAAGGTCGACCCCGACGACCTGCGCGAGATCGACCTGGGCGACGCGGACCTCGAACTCCTCGGGCGGACCGGGCGACCGATCCTCTTTGGCGACCTGGCCGGCAACGAGTTCGAGATCGTCCTCCGCGAGCCCGACGCGCCGGAGAACGCGGCCGCCGTCACGGCCGACCTGCGGGCGTTCGCGACCGGCGACCCGGGCGGAACCCCGATACAGGGGGACGGCGATCCCGACGGGTCGGCGGTCGCGGTCCCCAACTACTTCGGCCAGCAGCGCTTCGGCAGCAAGCGCCCCGTCACCCACGAGGTGGGCCTCGAAATCGTCCGGGGGAACTGGAAGGGCGCCGTCCTGGCCTACGTCGGGAACCCGTACGAGCGCGAACCCGAGGACACCCGCGAGGCCCGCGCCGCCGTCGAGGAGACCGAGGACTGGGGGGGCGCGCTCGACCGCCTGCCGAACCGATTGGGGTTCGAGCGGTCGATGTGTCACCGACTGGTCGACCGCGGGCCGGACCTCGGGCCCGACGACTTCCGCGCCGCGCTGGAAGCCGTGCCCGCTAACCTCCAGCGCCTGTTCGTCAACGCCGCCCAGTCGTACGTCTTCAACCGGATCCTCTCGGAACGGCTGGAGCGAGGCCTCCCCTTCCACGAACCCGTCGCGGGCGACGTGGTCTGCTTCCGAGATGCCGAGGCGCCGGGGGACCTCCCGCTGCCGGACCCGGACCGCACCCAGCGCGTCACCGACGACCGCCTGGGGACGGTCCAGCGCCACTGCGAACGGGGACGGGCGTTCGTCACCGCGCCGCTCGTGGGAACCGACACCGAACTCGCGGACGGCGAGGTCGGCGACATCGAGCGGGCGGTGCTCGACGACGTGGGCGTGGAACCGGCGGACTTCGACCTCCCCGGCGAGTTCGACTCGGCGGGGACGCGCCGGGCGGTCCAGGTCCGGACGGATCTGACCGTCGAGCGCGACGCGGAGCGCGTCGGGACCGACGCGACGGGCGCCGACGCCCCGCTCGCGTTCGAGTTCGCGCTCCCCAAGGGGTCCTACGCGACTGTCCTCCTCCGGGAGTACCTGAAACGCGACCCGGACGCACTGTAGCGCCCCCGACCGTCGACCCGAGCGCTCTGTAGCGACCCCGATCGTCGACCCGAGCGCACTGTAGCTCCCCCAATCGTCGACCCGGACGCGGTGAAACCTGACACCCGATCTGAGCGCGCCAGCGAACGACGGCCCCGGGGCTTCGGATAGTGCCATCAGTGTACACATCCCGTTACGAATGGTGGTCTTTGTACGCACGTTTCCCCAGCACCGGGGGCCATGATGAACAGGAATTATTCAGTATTCGACAAATATCCGGACGATCCTCCGCACGTGGCATGTTAAATGATTACCGTCCGGGCTGGCGGGGGAAGCTTGATAGCTTCATCTTTTCTCCCCGGATAAGATCCAATCGTTTGATTTTTTGCGCGGATCCTGTCGCAGTAGTTACGATTCTTTGACAATATTGACGCGTCATGATAAAAATCAAGTAGGGTTGTCGAAAACGCGGGTAGTGAACCATGGCAGAACGCGACTCGTGGACGAGCAGAGTGGGTTTCATCCTCGCCGCGGTGGGTAGCGCGGTCGGGCTGGGGAACATCTGGTCGTTCCCGTTCCAGACAGCGTCGAACGGCGGAGCGGCGTTCCTCGTCGTCTACCTCGGGGCGGTGTTCCTCATCGGGTTCCCGACGATGATGATCGAGTTCGTCATCGGCCGCCGGGCCGAGCAGAACCCGGTCTCGGCGTTCAAAGCGATCGGCCACGGGGACTGGTCGTTCGTCGGCGGGCTGGGGGTGTTCGCGTCGTTCGTGACCCTGGCGTTCTACAGCGTCGTCGGTGGATGGGTGATCAGCTACGTCGTCGGGAGCGTGACCGGCGCGTACTTCGGCGACCCCGGGACCTACTTCGGGGCGGTCTCGGCCGGACCGGTCGCCGTCGGGGGCCACGCCCTGTTCATGGCAATCACCATCGGCATCGTCGCCGCCGGCGTCACCGACGGCATCGAGCGCGCGACGAAGTTCATGATCCCCGCGATCCTCGTGCTCCTGCTCGGGATGAGTGTGTGGGCCGTGACGATCGAGGGAGCCGCCAGCGGCTACAGTTACTACCTCTCGCCGGACTTCGGGACGCTCGCGAGCAACTTCGGGTCGATCGTTCCGTCCGCGATGGGGCAGGCGTTCTTCACGCTGTCGCTCGGGTTCAGCGTGATGATCGCGTACGCGTCGTACCTCGGGCGCGACGACAGCCTCCCGGCCGACGGCGGCGCGATCGTCGTGGTCAACACCCTCGTCGCGATCCTCGCCGGGTTCGTCGTCTTCCCCGTGCTCGCCGCGACGGTCGGCACGGGCGACGCCGGCGGCGGTCCGGGGACGGCGTTCGTCGCCCTCGCTGGCGCGTTCGGGAACCTCCCGGGCGGCCAGGTCCTGGGGCTGGTCTTCTTCGTCGTCCTGCTGTTCGCGGCGCTGTCCAGTTCCATCAGCCTCCTCGAGGTGCCGGTCGCGTTCGTCACGGAGAACTACGGGCAGTCGCGGCGGCTGACCGCGCTCGGTTCCGGGGCGCTCATCTTCGCCGTCGGCCTCGCGCCCGCGCTCGGCACGAACTACCTCACGCTGTACAACGACGTCGTGTTCAAGTTCCTGCTCCCCATCGCGGTCTTCCTGCTCGCCGTCTTCGTCGGGTGGGTCGGAAACGTCGCGGCCACCGACGAACTCGCCGAGGGGACCGCGCTCGGACCGGGCTTCGCGAAGACGTGGCTCTGGTGGGTCCGCACCGTCGTCCCGTTCGCCGTCCTCGTCACGCTCTACCTCGGGATGAAGGCCCTGTACACCGGGTTCGTCGACGGCACGTACTTCTAGCGCTTCCCCGCCGAACCGACGGACTGCCGGAGCGCGCTTCCGCGTCGGACCGGACCGGAGCGGTCGGGGCAAACGAGCGCACTCGGGGATCGAACGTCGTCTGCCGGGCGCGCCCCGAACCGTCCCGCTTAACCCGGCGAGTCGATTACCCTGGAGCGAATGGAGTGTCGGCGCTGTGGCTCCCCGCTCGACCGCCCGGGCGACTACTGTCTGGTCTGTCGGACGGGCAACGCGGACGCGGTCGTCCTCGAACTCGACCGCGACCGGGCCCGCGTGACGACTATCGTCGACGAACGCGTCGTCGGCGCGCGCGAGATCACGACGACCCCCGAGGACGGCGGCGAGGCGGGAGTCGTCGAACTCCGGAACTTCGCCGGCCTCGTCGCCGACGAGGTGCGGCGCAAGCGGCCCGACGAGGTGTACGCGGCCGGCGACCGCGATGTGCTCCGGGCCGTCCGCTCGCAACTGCGCTACGAGTTCTACCGCGTCGAGGACGACGACCCCGTCGAGGCGGCGCTGACCCGCCGTGGCGACGCGCCGCTGGAGGTCGTCGACGCCGCCCCCGGCGAGAAGATCGGGGGCAGCCATTCGACGCTCGTGGGCGACCGCGACGGCCAGCGCGCCATCTACACCGTCGCGGGCCACCCGCACGTCAAGAAGGTCATCCCCGGGCCCATCGACGCCGGCGGCTCCGGGTCGCGGTCGGGCGTGCGGGCCAAGGCGACCCGCGCCGACGAGAACGGCAACGTCCGCCTGCTCATCCGCGACGGCTCCAGCGTCCAGGAGAACCGGATCGTGACGACCGCCCGGGAGCGCGACCTCGGCGAGGTCGTCCGCGAGGACCTCAACGAGGCGCTCCGCGAGGCCGACCTCCAGGACTGAGCCGAGTCACTCGTCGCCGGCCGTCTCTTCGTCAACCGTCTCTTCGTCGGCAGCCATCTCGGCCGATTCCGCGTCGCCCGACACGCTCCCGCTTGCCGCCTCGTCGCCGACCTGCCAGGGATCGTTCGACAGCAGGCGCTCGGGCCGGAGGCGGGCCTTGACGTGGTGGCCTTGCCCTTCGTGCTCGTCGACGTCCTCCCGCTCGATCCGCGTCCCGCAGTCGGTGCAGTACCAGTTCGCTCTCACGTCCGGGACCCTCCCGTCTCGGACCGGGGATCGGCGTCGGCTCCGGACTCCCGACCGGAGCTACTGGCGGCCACCGACTCCCGGCGGGAGTCGCCGGCGGTCCCCGACCCCGGACGCGACCCGGGGCCGACGCTCGCCGAGACGTCCGGGTCGGTCGATCCGGCCTCCCCGTCGGAACCGGGAGCCCCGCGGGTCGGGGGCGTCCCGTCAGCCACCGGACCGGCAAGAGCCGTCCCCGGCTCGACGGGCGGCTGGTCGGCGGAACCGGCGTCGACTGTCTCCAGCGCCTCCACGACCGTCTCGACGACGGCGGGAAGGCGCTCGGCGACCGGGTCGCTGAGTTCGACCCCGGTGTCGGTGTCCGCCGGTTCGACGCCGAGGACGAGCACCTCCGGCGGGAGGTCGTACGCCTCGCTCCCCGCTTGCACGGCCTCCGAGAACGAGAAGTCGTGCATGAACACGTCGGGAGGACGCCCCTCGAAGACACCGTCGACCAGGCGGTAGCGGTGCACCGTCCCCGGTGCCGCGTCGCCCTCCGAGAGCGCGTCGACGACGATCCCCCGGTCGGCGCCGCTGAGCGCCTCCAGCGCGAGAAACGCCGTCGTCCCCGCGTGGGTGACCGTCACGTCGCTCTCGGCGACCGCCGGCCAGTCGAGGAGCGCGTCGACGACGTGCTTCCCGAGGCCGTCGTCGCCCATGATCGGGTTGCCGACGCCGACGACGACTTCCTCAGTCATCGTCCCCAGCGGGTTCGGTCTCGGCGTCCGGTCCGTCGCCGGACGCCCCCTCCCGTTCGCCCCCGTTCGCGACGGCGGGGTCGGGCACGTCGCTCCCGTCACGGCCCCGGTCGGGCGCCGTCCCGCCACCGTCGCCTTCGACCACGTACCCCCGGAGAGATCCGGTGACCATCGAAACCAACACGTCGCGGTTCGAGCGGAGCAGCGCGAAGTAGACGTGGAGGGTGAGAGCACCGGTGAACGCCAGCGCGAAAAACAGGTGGACCTGCTTGAGCGTCTCCCAGGCGAGCCACGCCGCCGGCGCGGCGAGCCACCCGACCCACACCGGCGCGTCGGCCGCCAGGCGGTCGTACATCGCGAACCCGGTCGTCGCGAGGACCGCGAACGCGGCCATCTGCATCCACCAGAACCCCTTCTGCGCGGGGTGGTGGGCGAGCCAGTCGCCTTCTGACACGTCCCAGGTCCGGCGGGCGTGGTGATACCCGCTGACGTACTTCCGGAGACCGACGAACGCCGCGCCGATCGTGAGTGTCTCTTTCACGTCGTCGAGACCGATCAGTTGCCCGTGGCCGTCGACCACGACGTGGTAGAACGGGAACAGGACGAACGACACCGCGAGCAGGAGCGTCCCGGCCCACATGTGCAGGCCGAAGGCCTTGTAGTAGCCGCCCCAGACCTGGTCGGCCAGCGGGCCGTACCAGCCGGTGTATATCATCAGACCAGTCGCCAGCAGCGTGAAAAACAGGACTGCCTGCGCCCAGTGTGACAGGCGACTCCCGAGGCTGTGGCGCTCTATTTCGACCCGCTCGACGTGCCCGAGTGTCGCGCGGTACTTCGCGTCGACGCTGGCGCTCACGTCGCGGACGCGTCGCCAGGTGTCTCCGAGCGCGCTCATCGACTATCCCTCCCGTTCGGGGGCCGGATGACCCCTGTCGTCGTCCCGGCACTCGCAGTCGTCGCCGCAGCACTCGCTCTCGTCGCCGTGGCTCCCGCTCTCGTCGGCCCCGCCAGTCGCCATCTCGCCCGGCGACGCCGGTTCGAGCACCGTCTCGTACTCGCCCTGGGGACTCTGGACGTGGACCGAACACGCGAGACACGGGTCGAACGAGCGGATCGTCCGCATCACGTCGATGGGGTTCTCCGGGTCCTCGACGGGCATTCCCTCGACCGCGCCCTCGAAGATGCTCGGCTTGCCGGCCTCGTCGCGGGGGCCGAGGTTCCACAGCGTCGGCGTGATGATCTGGTAGCGTTCGATCTGCCCGTCCTGGACGTCCACCCAGTGAGAGAGCGCGCCCCGCGAGGGGGCCCACAGCCCGAAGCCCGAACCCGAGAAGTCGTCGGTCCACTCGGCCTGGAACTCGCCGTCCGGGTCGATGGCGTCGAGCCACTCGACCAGCTTGTCCCTGACGACCAGCGCCTCCTGGGCGCGTGCGATCAGCCGGTTCAGCGTCGAACTCTTCGTCGGGCTCCCGCCGAGCGCCGCCCGGAGGTCGAACGGGTCCAGTTCGGCGGAGATCATCCGCGCGAGCGGGCCGACCTCCATGGTCTGACCGTCGTACCGGGGCGCCTTGCCCCAGGTGTAGGCGTCGTCCTTGTCGGGCTGGGGCTCGGGCGGCTTGGCGCTTTTGGGACTCCCCCCCGAGTCGTCCGTGTACCAGGAGTAGGCGGTGTCCTCCGTGATAGCGTTCGCGACCTCCTGCCTGCTCGGCCGACGGAGCTTCCCGTCGGCGTAGACGCCACGCGGGATCACTCGCCCCTCGTCTCTGGTGCCGTGGAACGCGCCGTTGGAGTAGAACCGGCCGGGCCCGACGCCGAACTCGTCGGCGCCGGCCTTCTTCGCGGCGACCAGGATGCTGACGACGTCGTGGAGCCCCTGGGCGTAGTCTGCGTCGACCGTCCCGTTTTTCACGTCCTCGACCACGTCGGGGACGGCGTCGGTCGGCCCGAGCCACTGGTTGACCTCCGTGACGATCGACTTGATCTCCCCGATCGTCTCGCGGTCGGGGTTGGCGGTCACGCCGCCCGGCGCGTACGTGAGCGGATGGGGCGCGCGGCCGCCGAACTCGGTGAACGCCTGGAGCACCTTGCGCTGCTGGTCGAGCGCCGTCAGGTACCCCTCGCCGCTCATCGGGTCGAGCCGCTCGAACCCCGTTCCCGCGACCGCGTCCGAGTAGTCCGGCCCGGCGAGCGCGAACAGGTGGACCGCGTGGTTCCAGAGGTAGTACAGCCCCTCCATCACGTCCCGGGCCAGGCGGGCGTCGCGGGGCACGCCGTCGAAGACGCCCGCCTTCTTCGCGGCGTCCTCCAGCGCGAGGATGCTACACATCCGGTGGCAGGTGAAACAGACGCCACAGACCATCTGGCAGAACTGCGGGGCGTCCGACGCCCGGCGCCCGAGCGTGACTATCTCGGCGCCGCGGAACATGTCCATGTGGCTCTTGGCTTCCGTGACGGTCCCGTCCTCGACCTGGAGGGTCGTGCTGTGGTGGCCCTCGATGCGCGTCGTCGGGTCGATCTCGATCTCGGGCATCAGCTCTCACCCTCCTCGGCGACGTCCTCGTGGTCGCCGTAGCCCATCAGCTTCCGTGCGCCGTGGGCGGCCGTCCCGACCGCCCCGGCGCCGAGCGCGACCTTGCCGGCCGTCTCGACGTCGGTACCGAGCACGTTCTGTTTCTCGACGGGCTCGTAGAACGGCGAGAAGCGGTCCCAGAACGCCGGTTCCATGCAGCCGATGCAGGGCGCGCCGACGTCCCGGCAGACGCTCGTGCCGCCGTTCCAGAGCCGCTTCGAGTCGTCGCAGTAGGTGTAGGGCCCGGCACACCCCACCTTGTAGAGGCAGCCCTCGTCGCCGGGCTCGTCCGCGAACTCGCCGCGGTCGAACGCCCCCCGCAGCGAGCACTGGTCGTGGATGAGCGGCTCGTAGAACGGCTTCGGGCGGTTGTACTCGTCGAGTTCGGGCGTGTGTCCGTTCAGGACCGACGCCAGCGTCAGCAGGAGGTAGTCCGGATGTGGCGGACAGCCGGCGACGTTGACGACCGGGAGGCCCGCCTCCGAGGTGAAGTCGGGGCCGAACACGCCCGTCCGGTCGTGACCCTCGTACTGCAGGCCGCGCGCCCCCGTCACGTTCTCCCCGAGGTCGTACATCCGCTTTTTGTTCTCCGCGGCCGGCCACCCGCCGAACGAAGCGCAGTTGCCGACGGCGACGACGACCCCCGCCTTCGGCGCTAGCTCCTTGACCCAGTCGACCACCGGTTTCTTCTCGCCGTTCTCGTCGAGGCCGACGGTCGCCGCCTCCGGGATGTCCACGGGGATCGACCCCTCGACGACGAGCACGTCCGGGTCGTCGCTCATCGAGGCGATGGCGTCCTCGCCCGATTCGGCCATCACCGTCGGGTGGAAGGTCACCTCGAGACGGAACTCGCTGAGCGTCTGCTCCAGGCTCGGGTACTCGCCCTGCAACATCGATATAGTACACCCGGAACAGCACTGTCCCTGCAGCCAGACGACCTCTTTCGGCCCGTCGGTGGCCAGTTCGAGTGCCGACGCGACCTCAGTCGCGTACTCGGAAACGACCGCCCCTGTCGCCATCGACCCCGCCAGTTTCAGGAAGTTCCGTCTCGTGGGCTTTGGCATGATTGTACCTGGTGATTAACCAGGGTAGTTGATGGAAAACCGTTACCTACCATTCCAGAAACCTGGGAACGACCGAAACGACCGGGACGACTCCCCCGGACGTAGTTTCTCGCGGAGCGAGAACCCGGAGTAGATCCGCTGAGAGTTCACATTCCGAATCCGCCGGGATTAGAATATTGACGTGATCCGGGACGGCGGATGGACTTCGGCGCCGCCGGTGCCCGGTCGACGGACGACGGAAGGCTCCGGTGGGGTGGGGCGACCGGAGCGCGCCGGTGGCCCGGATGCCGGAGCCGCAGGACCCGAGACGCGACGTACCTCGACCGTTCCCGGAAACTGAAATCGACGGGGGACGGCCGGACGGGGGACGCCCGACCGTGGCGGGAGGTCCCGGGACGCCGACCCCGGCGGGACACTGTCCGTTAGTATCCGTGCGAGGTGACCGGCCGCTCGACCGGTTCGCCAGGTCGGGGGCGAGGCCGTCGTCGTCGAAACTCAACAGGTTTATCAGCGCCACCGGCCCAGGGTACAGTACTATGGCCGAACAGAAGGGACGAACCGGCAGCGCCGGACGGTTCGGCGCGCGCTACGGCCGCGTCGCCCGGCGCCGCGTCGCAGAGATCGAAGCGGGAATGCGAGAGGACCACGCCTGTCCCGAGTGCGGCGAGGAGCGCGTCGAACGCGACGGGACCGGCATCTGGGAGTGTGGGTACTGCGGCTACACCTTCACCGGCGGGGCCTACCAGCCCCAGACGCCCGGCGGTCGGACCGTGACGCGATCCATCCGCGCCGCGCTCGCCGAAGACGACGAATGAGCTACAAGTGTTCCCGCTGTAAACGCGACGTCGAACTCGACGAGTACGGCGGCGTCCGCTGTCCCTAC
>JBDGST010000107.1:0-11321 GCA_042217365.1 Haloarculaceae archaeon | reverse complement strand
ACCGGGCCTTCTACGTCTACCAGTACGCGACCGGCATCTCCGCGGCCGTCGCGCTGGCCGAGGGGATCCTGGAAGAGGGCGAACCCGCCGCCGAACGGTACCGGGACTTCCTCGCCAGCGGCTCCCGGAAGTACCCGCTCGAACTCCTCGACGACGCCGGCGTCGACATGACCACCTCGGCGCCGGTCCAGGCGGCCATCGACACCTACGGCGAGTTCGTCGACGAGTTCGAGCAGTTGAACTGATACGGACTGCTCTCACCGTTTCCCGCGACGACCGCCCGACTGTGGGCGCTCGATGCGGGACTGACTGAGAGCGGTCCGGACGAACCGGGCCGCCGGCGGCCGTCCCGCGGAGGTTGCGGGACGCACTCAGTACGAGCGCTTCCGGTCGGCCGTCGACGCGCCGGTGGTCGGGTCGGTGAGAACGCGGACGAACGGCTCGACGACGGCCCACTCCGGCCCCTTCGCGACCGTTCCCGCGTCCCGGTCCCACCGGACGTACCCCGTCTCCGCGAGCTTCGGGAGGTGACAGTGGACCAGTTGCAGCCGGACCCGGTCCGGGGCGCTCTCGGTCGCGATCCGTTCGCTGAGCGGGGCGAGAGCGATCAGCGAGTCCTCGCCCGGCTGCTCCGCGAGGACGACGAGCAGTCTGCGACGGTGGCGGTGGCTCAGGACGTCGAACACGCGGTCGGCGTCCCTGGGATCAGTCGGCATGGGTTCCCGATCAGGCCGGTTCCGCAAACAACCACTCGCTACACACTTAGTGACCCGCAACACTGGGGGAACAGGTCCGTCATACGGCCCGGGTGCCGGCGCGAGACGCCGGTAATCGCTCATTACCGGGGCCGATCCGGGGCCGATCCGGTACCGCTTCGACGGGGACGGTCCCGTCGACGGGAACCGGATCGCTCATTGCCGGGGCCGATCCGGGGCCGCTGCGAGAGATGCGGCCCCCGACCGTGGACCCGGCGCGAGGGTGCCGAGAGAGCGGATCGGGGACGGCGGCCCTCGGCGAAACGGCCTTCCGCGTCACGCCCCGATAGAGAGGTATGGGAACGCGGGAGCGTCAGCCGACCGGCACCGCCGAGCGCGTGGTCGTCTCGTACCCGGCTGACCTGAGCGACTGGGGCCGGAGCGTCCTCGAAGACCGGCCGTTCCGGACGTACCTGTCGCGGACGCTCGGGACAGTCGCGCCCGGCGACGAGTTCGAGGAGTTCCTCGACGTGGGCTGCTGTGGCGACACGATGGACGTGCCGCTGCGCGTCGAGCGCGTCGAGGGCGGCGACGCCGTCACCGAGGAGACGGCCGTCGAGTACGAGGTCCGCGAGGCCTGCGGGATCGACGGGGGGTGGGCCGTCCAGAGCCGGGGCGAGACTGAGGAGTGAGTGCCGATGCCACGCTGAGGAGCGAGCCGCGGCGGTGGCAGAGAGTCAGTCGCGCCGAGGAGCGGGCCGTACGGCCCCGCGGTCAGGGGAGGTAGCGGACGCTGACGACGCCGGGTTCGGCGCGCACCTCGACGCGTTCGACGCCGAGGCGGGCGGCCCGCTCGACGGTGCCCTCGTCGCCGAGCACGTCCGCGACGGCGTCGTCGGTGTCCCCGTCGGGCACCGTCAGGACGTGGACCTCGCCGGTGCCGGCGCGCTCGCGCCGGGTCAGTTCGCCGACGGCCTGGTCGGCCGCGAGCTCCCGGGCCAGTTCGGTCGGCGGTTCGTCGCTGCGCTCGACGGACACCGAGAACGAGCGTTCGAGGTCGGCGACCCGCCAGGTCACCTCCATCGGCGGCACTGGTTCGAGCGTCGCCTCGACGACCGCCCCGGCGTCGACCCCGGGGTTGGCGTCGAGCGTGTGGACCTGCCCGTCGCGCACGTCGCGCAACACGGCGGAGTCGTCGTCGGCGTTCGTCACCAGGAACGTCCCCTCTTTCATGGGCGCCCGTAGCCGGTCGCCGCCCTTGCCGGTTTCGCCCCGGCCGGACGCTCACCGCAGCCGGCGGTGGAGGACGACGATGAGACCGGCGGCGACAACCGGAGGGACCGCCCCCGCGGCCGGCGGGAGGTCGTACAGCGCCGTCAGCGCCGGCCCGAGGACGCCGGTCGCCGTCCGCTGCTGGGACTCGGGCGTCGAGACGACGAGCCCGAGGTACAGGCCGGCGACGAACAGGTAGCCCCCGACCGCCAGTCCCCGGTCGTAGCGGGTCGTCGACCCGGCCCGCCGGTGGCGGCGGGCGACCAGCACCACCGGGGCGATCAGCGGCCCGACGACCAGCAGCATGAGGAAGACGTAGAACGCCCGCGAGAAGGTGAGCCGTCCCCCCGGCGCGTTCGCCGTCTGCCCGAGGAGGACGACCAGCGCGAGCGCGAACAGGACGACGACCAGCGCGGCGAGGAGCCCGCCGGCGACGGCGTACCCCCGGAACAGCCACGAGTCGCTCGCCCGGACCGCGTAGGGGAACGCTCCCAGGATGCCGCCGTACGCGTCGTCGCTGGCGTCGTCGGCCGTCGACCCCGCGTTCGTTGTCCCGTCGGTCATCAGTCGGGGGTACGACCCGCCGTGGAATAAGCGACCGGATCGTCGGATTCCGGCCCCGGCGAACGCCTCGCCGGCCCCGGAATCGAGGGAGCAGATCGACGGAACGCGGCTCGCGGAGAACGCGACGGAATGAGCGCAACTGACAGGGAGCAGGGACGAACGAGCCCGGGTAGACAGGTATTTCACCCTCCCGGGAGACCCCTCGACCATGCGAGTCGACATCGGTAACGCTCTCGATACTGTCGCGGACCCGGGGCTCTCGGAGTCCGACCTGGCGGAGGTAGACGAACGCGTCGCCGAGGCACACGAGCGGATCGACCGGGGGATGGCCGACGGTGAGTTCGGCTACGAAGCCCTGAACCTGCCCGACCGCGTCGACGCCGACGAGATATACGGCGCCGTCGAGGGGTTCGACCCGGAGGCGGTGCTGACCGTCGGGATCGGCGGCAGCGCGCTCGGTGCGGTGACGCTGACGACCGCGCTCGGGGCCGACTCGGACGTCGAACACTACGCGCTCGACAACGTCGACCCCGCGCGGGCGAACCGGCTGCTCGACGCGCTGCCCCTCGAGGAGACCGTCGTCCACGCCGTCTCCAAGTCGGGGACGACCGCGGAGACGCTCGGCAACTTCCTCGTCGTCCGCGACGCGATGGAATCGGCGGGCGCCGACTGGACGGAGCAGACGCTGGTCACCACGGGCGAGGCGGGGCCGCTGCGCGCCCTCGCCGACGAGCACGGGCTCCCGGCGCTCGACGTCCCTGAGGGCGTCCCCGGGCGGTTCTCGGTCCTCTCGTCGGTGGGGCTCGTCCCCGCCGCGATCCAGGGCGTCGACCTCGACGCCGTACTCGCTGGTGCGGAGGGCGGCGCGGACGCGCTCGCCGGGTCGCTGTACGACTGCCCGGCGTACGCCTTCGGCGCCGTCTCGCACGCGCTCGACCGGCGCGGCGCGACGATCAACGCCATGATGCCCTACGCCGAGTCGCTGGAGCCGTTCGCCGAGTGGTTCGCCCAGCTGTGGGCCGAGAGCCTCGGCAAGGACGGCGGCGGTCAGACGCCGATGCGCGCGCTCGGCGCGACCGACCAGCACTCGCAGCTCCAGCTCTACCGGGCCGGCCGCCGCGACAAGCTCGTGACGTTCGTCCGCCCGCGCGAGCGCCCCGAGGCGCCGATCCCCGAGACGGACATCGACCCGCTCGCGTACCTCGGCGGGCGCGACCTCGGGACGCTGCTGGACACGGAGTTCGAGGCCACGGAGGCCAGCCTCGCCGCCGCGAGCCGGCCCAACGTCCGCGTCGAGATCCCGCGGGTCGACGCCGAGTCCGTCGGTCGCCTCCTCTACGACGTGGAGGCCGCCTGCGTGCTCGCCGGCGAACTCGCGGACGTCGAGACGTTCACCCAGCCCGCCGTCGAGTGGGGCAAGAACGCGACGCGCGGCCTCCTGGGCGGCGAGGACGCCGAGGAAGCCGAGGCGGTCCGCGACAAGACCGAACTCGTCGTCGAGTGAGCGGTCCCGTCCGCGACGAGCCCGGACCCGTCGTCGAGTGAGCGGTCCCGTCCGCGACGAGCCCGGACCCGTCGTCGAGTGAGCGGCCACGGCGCGCTCCCGTCACGCGACCCGGCACATCGGTGCAGTCTTTTGAGTGGAACCCCAACCTGTGCGTACCCGCATGGCACCGGAGTACTTCCGCGTGACCGACTGGCGCACCCGAGTGGAGACTCTCGGGCACTCGGTGGGCGTGTTCGGGGCGGCCTTCGTAGTCGGACTCGTGCTGTCGCAGATCGGCCTGATAGCCGCGGTCGCGGCCGGCGTCGCCGAACCGTCGCTCGAAAACCCGCCGCCCTCGCTGTACGCGGCGGTGACCGTCCTGCAGTTCCTCGGGTTCGGGCTCGTCGTGTACGCGTACGTCCACTGGTGGGACAGTCCCGACCTGCTGTACCTCCGGCGACCGTCGCTGCGCGACCTCGGGTGGGCCGGCCTCGGCGTCGTCGGCCTGTTCGCCGTCGCCTACGCCGGTTCGATAATCATCCAGTTTCTCGGCGTCGACACCGCGACGAACTCGGTCGTCACGACCGGGCGGAACGCGCCGCTTCTGTTTCTCTACCTGATCCCCGTCACGATCCTCCTGCAGGCCCCGATGGAGGAACTCCTGTTCCGGGGCGTCGTCCAGGGCCTCCTGCGGCGGGCCTACGGGGTCGTCCCGGCCGTCCTCCTGGCGAGCGTCATGTTCGGGATCGGCCACACGATCGCGCTCCAGGGGTCGCTGAGCGGGAAGCTCAACACCATCGTCCTCCTCAGCGGGCTCGGGCTCGTCCTCGGAACGGTCTACGAGCGCTCCGAGAGCATCGTCGTCCCGATGCTCGTCCACGGCGCCTGGAACGCGTTCCTGTTCGGCACGCAGTACCTGGTCGCCTCCGGCGCAGTCCAGGCGTGACGCTCATCGCCCGGCGACAGTCGGGTGCTGGCGTTCGGCGCCCGGTCGCGGTCCCGGCGTACGCGGTCGGTACTCGGGGACCGACCGGGCGTCGGCGCTCCGCGGCCCCGGGTAGGGCCACCCTATCGGACAGCGCGCGTCGGACGGCCGTCTGACTGGGACTTAAGCGACCGGCCCCACGACTGTGGCGTATGCCGACCCGTTACACGGTCGTCTGCGACGACGACCTCGCCCGGGACGTGGCGGAACTCGCCCGGGAATACGACCTCACGGAGGAGGAAGTCCTCCGACAGCTCATCGACGTGGGGTTGGCACACCTGGAACAGGAAGCCGCCTGAGAACGCGACGCCCGGCGCTGGCGGCGTCCGGGAACGGAACGGAACGGAACGGAATGTGGGGATCTCAGGCGCTCGAGGGGTTCTTCCGCGAGAGGCCGCTCCCGCAGACCGGGCAGCGGTCGCGGTTCTCCTCGAACTCCCGGCCACAGCCCTGACACTGGAACAGCCAGTCGCGCTGCTCGCTGATGCCCTCGCGGTCGATGACCTCGACGGCGACCTCCAGTCGGTCGGCGACGTTCTGCATGGCGTAGTCGTCGGTGACGAGCCGGCCGTCGAGTTCGTACGCGGCCGCGAGCAGCCGGACGTCCGTCTCGGAGAGCTCCGCCCGGTCGCCGGTGTCACCGGCGGCCCGGCGGATCCGGTCGACCGTCTCGTCTTCCGGGATGTGGATGTACATCCCGGAACCTTCGAGCGCGTCGTACCGGTAGGCGGCCTCGTCTTCGAGCTCCTCGCGGACCAGCGGCACGGTCGCTATCTGTTCGTCGGTGTGGTACTCGTTGATGAACGCGGACGCGTCGAGGACGTACATTTAGCGCTGGGTGACGGTGTTCGAGTTAGCGCTCGATGATCATGTGGTCTTTCACCGCCTGCACCCGGCGGACCGGAACCAGCAGGCGCCCCTCCTGGTCGGTCTCGAAGTCACCCGTGTCGATGTGCTCGTTGGGGTCGATGATGAGGTTCTCCAGGCGCCCCGCGTCGATGTTCATCGTGATGTTGTACAGCATCCCGAGTTCCGCCCCGTCGCTGCCGGTCACCGCTTTCCCCGAGAGGTTCTCGGCGAGTATCTCGGTCATACCCCGGACTACCGAGTGTGGCACTATAAACGCCACGGGGGCGTCTGACGGCCGTTCGACGCCCCGACGAACGACGTGCGTCCGCCGCTGGGCGCCGACGCACGCCGAGACCCGCGCCACCCCTCGCTCTCGAAGGCGATCCCCTCCCCCGGAGCGATATGAATGCACTTAACTGCCGCGCTCGGCTAACGTATACTAACTGACCTTTCTGAGGAGATACGATGGTAGACTCTCACCCGATGGACGCGGACGACCCGCCAGACCAGACGCTCCGGACGCCGATCGTCGCCGTCCTGGGGCACGTCGACCACGGCAAGACGACCCTGCTGGACACGATCAGGGGCTCGGCCGTCTCGGAGGGCGAGACCGGCGCGATCACCCAGCACATCGGCGCGACGGCCGTCCCGCTCGACGTGATCTCGGACATCGCCGGCGAACTCGTCGACCCGGACGACTTCGACCTCCCGGGGCTGCTGTTCATCGACACCCCCGGCCACCACGCCTTCTCGACGCTGCGGGCGCGGGGCGGCGCGCTGGCCGACATCGCGGTGCTGGTCGTCGACGTCACCGACGGCTTCCAGCCCCAGACCATGGAGGCCGTGGACATCCTCGCGCGCACCCAGACCCCGTTCGTCGTCGCCGCCAACAAGATCGACACCGTCCCCGGCTGGAACCCCAACCCCGACACCCCCGCCCAGGCGACGATCGACGCCCAGACCGACCGCGTCGAGAGCGACCTGAACGAGCGCCTGTACGAACTCATCGGCGACCTCTCGGACGAGGACTTCTCGGCGGACATGTACTGGCGCGTCCAGGACTTCCAGAACAACGTCGGCGTCGTCCCCGTCTCCGCCGAGACGGGCGAGGGCGTCCCGGACCTGCTGACCGTGCTGATGGGGCTGTCCCAGCGCTACATGAAATCGGAGATGGCGATCGACGTCGCGGGCCCGGGCGCCGGGACCGTCCTGGAGGTCACCGACACCCAGGGCTTCGGCAAGACCATCGACGCCATCGTCTACGACGGCGCGATCCGCGAGGACGACCGCATCGTCGTCGGCGGCGTCGAGGGCCCCATCGTCACCGACGTGCGCGCCCTCCTGCGGCCCCGTCCGCTCGAAGAGATCCGCACCGAGGGGCAGTTCGAGTCCGTCCCGGAGGTGACGGCCGCCGACGGGATCAAGATCGCCGCCCCGGACCTCGAAGACGCGATGGCCGGCGCGCCGATCCGGGTGGTCCGGGACCGCGACGTCGAGGAGGTCGTCGAGGAGGTCCGGTCGGAACTCGCGGAGATCGCGGTGTCCACCGAGGAGGAGGGCCTGGTCGTCAAGGCCGACACCCTCGGGAGCCTCGAAGCGCTCGCCGACACCCTCGACGAGGAGGAGATCCCGGTCGTGCGCGCCGAGGTCGGCGACGTGGCGCCCCGCGACGTCCGCGTCGCCGAGACCGCCAACGAACCGACCAACCGGACGATCCTCGCGTTCGGCGTCGACGTGCTCGACGACGCCCGCGACCTCGCCGGGCAGGAGGACGTCCGGATATTCGAGCACGACGTCATCTACCGCCTCGTCGAGGCCTACGGGGAGTACGTCGAGGAGATCGAGCGCGCCCAGCAGGACCAGATCCTCGAGAACATCACCCGGCCCGCGCGCTTCCGGATCCTCGACGACCACGTGTTCCGCCAGTCCGACCCCGCGGTCGTCGGGGTCGAGGTGCTCGGCGGGACTGTCAAGCGCAACACGCCCGTCGCGCTGTTCGAGGGCGCCGAGCCCGAACGGGTGGGCCTGCTCAAGTCGATCCAGGACGAGGGCGAGGACCTCGACGAACTCCGCACCGGCGAGCGCGCCGCCGTCTCCATCGACGGCCCGACCGTCGGCCGCCAGATCGACGAGGGCGACGACCTCTGGACCGAGATCCCCGAGAAACACGCCAAGATCCTCGAACAGGAACTGACCGAGGAACTCCCCGCCGACGAGCGCGAGACGCTCTCGCTGTACCTGGACAAGCGCCGGGACCGCGACCCGTTCTGGGGGAAGTGAAGAGTCGAGAGCCCGGGTTCCGGTTCGTCATCGTTCCCCCGATTCCGCGACGCGGCGTGCCACACAGTCGCTCGTCTCCCCGGGTGGCGATCCCCGTCCGACGACTCGTCCGGCGGCGACCCGGACCTGGCGACGCCGGTTCAGGCGGCCGTCCGGGCGACGACCTGTCCCCGCCGATCGCCGAGGGGAAACCGGCCCGGTCCTGGTAATAATATTTAATTACCCCGCGGTCGTTTACCCCGACAGACGTGTCCCGGACCGACCCGAGCGGCGAGAGCGGTCTGTCGACCAACGACGCGGTGTTAGCGGCGATACCGGCGTGGCTGCTGGTCGCGGCGGCGGCGGCGGTCCCGGCGTCGGTATCGGTGGGGACGGCGCTGGCGGTCGGGAGTCTACCGGCGTCGGGCACGATCGGCTACGCGCTGTTTTACGACCCGCCGACGGTCGGCGACGGAGAGAATTGAGGCGGTGAGAGAGTCCGGGCGGCTACCGGGCCGTCCGCTGGTCGACGTTCTGTCCGGCCTGTTTGACCTGGAGCGCGGCGCTCGCGGCCAGCCCCTGCGCGATGTCGTCGCGCTCCTCCTCGTCGATGGCGGCCTCGGCGTCCTCGGGCGTGTAGCCGGCCGAGACCACCGGCCCCACGGGGGGACGGACGGCGACAGTCGCTTCCGGCCCGGTGGCTCCGGCCGAGAGCTCGGACCCGACGATGAACTCCTCCGGGAGGAACTCGCGCGTCCGTTCGGCGACCCGTGCGAGGTCCCGCTTCAGTCGCCGGCGCTGTTCCGGCGTCATGGACTCGGCGTCTACCTCGTCGCCACCCAACTCCGTGTTTCCGTACATCTTCCGCGCTTCTATGTGACGGGGGGTCTTAACTTCTGGGAGTGGCGCAACCGCGACGCTACCCCGTTCCGGACGGCGACCCTGGCTCTTCGGCCGCTCCGCCGGTCACGAGTCCGTCTCTTCCGTCGCTCCGCCGGTCACGAGGTCGCGATAGACGCGACCGAACGCCTGTCTGCGGAGCGTCCCGACCGCGGCGCGGCGCTCGTCCTGGAAGCTCGCGGCGACGACGGTCCCCGCCGCGGGCGCGGCGTGCCAGACCACCCGGTCGACGTGTTCGCTGCCGACCTCGTGGACCTCGTAGTCCGGGGCGTCGTCGAGCCACTCCTCGTACTCCTCGCGGGTGCCGACCCTGACTTCGAGCAGCGACGAGAACAGCACGTCCCGGGCGGTCTCGACGACCGCCGGCGTCACCCGCTCCTCGTATTCCGCGGCGTCCAGGTCCATCGCCTTGGCGACCTCCTTGACGACGACCTGTGCCGTCGGGCCGAGCGCCTCGTACCGCTCGCGGGCGGCCGCCTCGGTCTCGGGCGCGAAGGTACCCTCGGTGTCCATACCCTACCGTCGCGGCCCCGGGCTTAGGAACCCCCGGTTTCCCGTCGCGTACGCGCCCCGGTTCAGCCGGAGCGCTCGCCCGCCCGCCCGCTCTCGCCGGCGTCCGACTCCCCGTCGCCGTCCGCTCCACCGCCGGCCTCCGGCTCCCCGTCGCCGTCTGCGTCTCCGCTATCGTTCCGCTCGCTCCCGGCTCCGGCGTTTCGCCGTCGGCGGCGGGTCAACTCCCGCGCCTCGGCCAGCACGTCCTCGACGTCCGCGTCTGCGTCGTGTGGCCCCCTCGAACCAGTCGGTCCGTCGGGTTCGGCCCCGTCGAACGCGTCGGGCGCCGCCCCGCTGTCGGCGTCCGCCTCCGGGTCGTACCCGCCCTCGTGGACCGCGCTGTCGCTGCCGTCCCCGTGCCGGTGTCCGCTCCCCTCGTGTGTGTGGCCCGTCGGGTCGGAGCCGGTCCCGCCTGTCCCGCCCATCTCGCCAGACTCCCCCGACGCGTCCCGTTCCTCGGCCCGTTCGGTGACCAGCGGCGCGAGGTCGTCGGGGCCCATCTCGCCCCAGTCGGAGACCTGCTCGTCCAGCCAGGCCTCGTGGTCGTCGTCGCCGAGGAGCGCGGTGAACGCGAGGTGGTTCGCGAGGTGGCGGCCGTCGGCCTGGAGGTCGCCACAGACCGGACAGACGTAGCCCATACGCGGCGTAGCGCGGCGAACCGGATAGGCCTTTCAGAAGCGGGCCGGTCGCGCGAGCCGAAATCGACCGCCCCACACGTCCGAATCGGGCCGCCCCGGGCGTCAGAACTCCCGGACCAGCACGAGGGCGTCCTCGCCGTTGGAGTAGTACCGCGGCACGACCTCGCGCTGGCGGAAGCCAAAGCGGCGGTACAGCCCGCGCGCGGCGTCGTTCGACCGGCGGACTTCGAGCTTGACCGAGCCGACCCCCTGGGCGGTGAGGGCGTTCAGCGCGCTCCCGAGGAGGCGCTTGCCCAGCCCCAACCCCCGGTGCTCCGGGGCGACCGCGAGGTCCTTGACGTGGCCGAGCGCCTCGCCGTGGTTGGGGACCGTGTCGGCGACGACGTAGCCGACGACGCGGCCGTCGTCACCGACCGTCGCCGTCTCGCGGCCATCGTCGCCGGACACCTGTGCCACCAGAAAGCCGGGCTCGCCGAGGAACTGCTCGAACGCCGAGAACGGCCACGGCTGGGGGAACGACTCCTGCTCGATGTGGAAGACCGCGAGCAGATCCGCCCGCTCGGCCTCGCGGATCCGCGCCCCGACCCCGGCGTCCGCCTCCGGTGCGGTGGTCGTCACTGCCCGGCCGTACGCGTCGCTCTTACAAATGTCTACTGTCCGCGGGGGTCCCGTCGCCTTCTTCGGGGACCCCCCGGAACCGTCGGTCGCCGGACGTCGAGAGGGCCCAGTCGGGACCGTCGATCGCCCGACATCAGTCGTTTCCGGCTCGACCGCACGGGGTCGCGCGGTCGCCCCGGTGAATCGTTACGGCGATCCCTCTCAGTCGTCGGCGGGCGCGGCGCCCTCGTCCGAGTCGTACTGGGCTTTCACGTGGGCGAGCTTGCCGCCGTCGGCGAGGATCTCGCGCTCGCGGTCGGAGGCGTCGAGGACCGCGGTCGTCTCCCAGTCGTCGTTGACGCGGACGGTGAACTCCTCCTGGCCCGAGCGGATGGCCGCGGCGACGTCGTCGACGATCTCCACGTCGTCGCCCTGCTCGATCTGCTCGTAGGTGTCCTCGTCGATCGTGAGCGGGACGATCCCGAAGTTGAACAGGTTCGCCTTGTGGATGCGGGCGAAGCTCT
>JBDGST010000112.1:0-11417 GCA_042217365.1 Haloarculaceae archaeon | reverse complement strand
CTCGAAACCACCAGTGTTCGATAGCCCTGTCGAAAATAGTTACAACGGTCCGTATCAGTCGTCGCCGGCGCCGGCGCGTTCGCGCTCGGCGGTGCGCTCGACGAACTCCTCGGGGAGGGCGTCGACCTCGCCGACCTGGACGCTCCAGAGGTTGGCGTACAGGCCGTCGGCGGCGAGCAGTTCCTCGTGGGTGCCCCGCTCGACGACCTCGCCCTCGTCCATGACGAGGATGGTGTCGGCGTCCCGGACCGTCGAGAGGCGGTGGGCGATGGCGAAGGTCGTGCGCTCGGCGGTCAGCGCCTCCAGCGACCGCTGGATCAGCACCTCGGTCTCGTTGTCGACGTGGGAGGTCGCCTCGTCGAGGACGAGGATCTCGGGGTCCTCGAGGATGGCGCGGGCGATGGCGACCCGCTGGCGCTGGCCCCCCGAGAGCTTCACGCCGCGCTCGCCGACGGTCGTGTCGACGCCGTCGGGCAGGTCCTCGACGAACTCCATGGCGCCGGCCATCCCCAGCGCCTCGCGGACCTCGTCGTCGTCGGCGTCGATGCCGTAGGCGACGTTCTCCGCGACGGTGCCGTGGAACAGGTACGGCTCCTGGCTGACGTAGCCGACGTGCTCCCGGAGGCTCGACAGCGAAACGTCCGTCACGTCGTGGCCGTCGACCAGGATCCGCCCCTCGTGGGGGTCGTACAGCCGCAACAGCAACTTCAGCAGCGTCGTCTTGCCCGCGCCCGTCGGCCCGACCAGGCCGACGAAGTCGCCCGCCTCCGCGGTGAAGCTCACGTCCCGCACCGAGTCCTCCTCGGCCCCGGTGTACCGGAAGCTGGCGCTCTCGTACTCGACGCGGCCGGCCACGTCGTCGAACTCGACCGCGTCGTCGCTCTCGTGGACGGTCCCCGGGTGGTCCATGAGGCCGACGATCCGCTCGGCCGCCGCGAACGCGTAGCGGTAGTTGTTGACGACGTTGCCGAACTGGCGCATCGGCCAGAGGAACCGCCGCGCGTACAGCAACATCGGCGTGAGTATCCCCAGCGTCATCTCGCCGGAGAAGACCAGCGGCGGCCCGAACAGCAGCCAGTACCCCCCGACCAGGAACGTGAACACGTACCCCATCCCGGTGATGACCCGGAGGGTGGGGAAGAACTTGATCCGGGTCGAGATGGCGTCCCAGTTGGCGTCGAGGTACTCCTCGGAGGCGTCCTCGACCCGTTCGCGCTCGAAGGACTCCCGGCCGTAGGACTTGACCACCTCGATGCCGCCGATGTTGTTCTCCAGCCGGGAGTTGAGCGCCCCGACGGCCCCGCGGACGCGGCCGTACTTGGGCCCGATCCGCTGGACGAACAGGTAGCTCGCCAGCGCGAGCACCGGGATCGACAGCAGCGCGACGAGCGCGAGCTGCCAGTTGAGCCAGACCATCACGCCCGCGACGCCGACGACGAGCACCGAGATGCGGATCCCCGCGTTGAGGTCGTTCGTGAGGAAGCTCTCCAGCTGGTTGACGTCGTTGTTGAGGATAGACATGACCTCGCCGGTCTGCTTGTCGTCGAAAAACCCCATGCGCATCCGCTGGACGACGTCGTAGGTGTCGACCCGGACCTCGTGCTGGAGGTGCTGGGCGAAGCGGTTCCAGGCCCAGCCGTTCACCCAGTTCAGGGCCGCCGTGAGGACGTACACCGCCGCGACCAGGCCCACGGCGAACCAGAACTGCCCCTCGTCGGTCGCCGGAATGACCGACTGGGGGACCAGCGGGAGCGAGAACTCCCGCGTCGGGACGAACAGCGCGTCGATGGCGACGCCGAGCACCAGCGCCGGGACGAGGTTGAGAAAGCGCGCGACGACGCTCGCGACCCCACCCAGGACGAACTCCGGGAGATGCCCCCGGCCGTAGTCGCTCAGCAGGCGCCACATCGGCCGGTCGACGCCCTCCCTGAGGTGTTCGAACGCGTCCGCGTCGTCGTTACCGCCCGAGAAGCCCCACGACATGCCACTCTGTAACGCCCCGACACACAAAAGACTGACTGTCGAGTCAGTCAGGAGTTACGGAGGTTTTTACCGGGGGCGACCGATCAGGTAGTATGGGCACGGACGCTGGCGCTGCGGGCGACACGCACGACGCGATCATGGGTGCCACCTATCACGCGCTGTGCAAGCACGGGTACGCCCACCTGACGATGCAGGACATCGCCGACGAGTTCGACAAGAGCCGGTCGCTGCTGCACTACCACTACGACACGAAAGAGGACCTGATGCTCGCGTTCGTCGACCGGATGGTGGGGTGGATCGCCGACCGGCTGTCCGAGACGGGCACCGAGGAGCCCCTCGAACGGCTGGAGGAGTACGTCGACCGGTTCGTCATCGACCCCGGCGAGGAGGACCGGGAGACGTTCGCGCTGGCCGTGCTCGAACTGCGCGTCCAGGCGGTCCACAACCTCACGTTCCGCGAGAAGCTGAACGTCCACTACGAGCGCAACGTCGAGACGGTCGCGGAGATCATCGAGGAGGGGATCGAGGCGGGCGTGTTCCGGGAGGTCGACCCCGACCGCGTGGGCGAAACCATCTACACGGCGTTAGTCGGCGCCCGGATGTACCAGGTGACCCTCGGCGCGCAGTACGCGACCCGGCGGATGCGCGACGCCATCGCCGAGTTCGTCGCCGAGGACCTGGTCGACGACGGCCGCGAGGTCGCCGAGTACGCCAGTGGCGGAAGCGACGCCGACGACGCCGGGGGCGGGAGCGAGGCCGACGACGGGAGCGACCACGCTGGGGAAAACGAGCCCCGGGCGGGCGACGCCGGGGACGAGCCGGGGGCGACGGCGGGGCAGGGAGGCGAACGGCACCACTCGTGAAGCGAACGCACCTCGACTTCGCGGGCTTTTTCGACGTGCGGCTGACGACCGCGGACGCCCAGGCCGCCCAGATGACCCTCGACCCGGGCCGGGCGACCGGCGGGCCGGACAACCACCACGCCGACAGCGACCAGTGGCTCTACGTCGTCTCCGGGTCGGGCCGGGCGACCGTCGAGGGCGAGGACGTCCGTCTCGAAGCGGGGGACCTCGCGGTGATCGAGGCCGGCGAAACCCACGAGATCGCAAACGACGGCGACGAGCCCCTGGAGACGCTGAACCTCTACGTGCCGCCGGACTACTGACGGGCGGCGCCAGTCGCGCCCGGGTCGCCCGCACCACCCCGGGCCGTCGGACCGGTAGACCGTGACGGCGGGCCGCGGGACCGGCTCACCTTTCACTCACCAAACACCTACGTGGCCGGCGCCCGACGCGTGGGTATGGACCCGTTCGTCGTGGTCGGCGGGGACGCCGCCGGTCTGAGCGCCGCCAGCAAACTGACACGCGAGGCCCCGGAGCGCGACGTGGTCGTCTTCGAGAAGGGGCGGTGGGTGTCCTACGCCCACTGCGGGACGCCGTACTTCGTCAAGGGCGCGGTCGACGGCCTGACGGACCTGCTGACGCTCACGCCCGACGAGATCGAGGAGCGCGGCATCGACCTCCGCCGCGAGCGCGAGGTGACGGCGGTCGACACGGACGCCCGGACGGTGACCGTCGAGTCGGCCGACGGCGAGTCGTTCGAGCAGCCGTACGGCGACCTGCTCGTCGCGACCGGGGCGCACGCCGTCACCGCCCCCGTCGACGGGACCGGCCTCGCGGGCGTGTTCACGATGCACGGGCTGGACGACGCGGCCGCGGTCCGCGCCGCGCTCGAACCGGCGGGCGAGGCGACGCCCGAGTCGCTGGGCGGGGACGGCTACGTCGACCGCGAGCGGGTCGCCCGGTACGCCGACTGGGAGCCCCCGGAGACGGTCGCCGTCGTCGGCGGCGGCTACGTCGGCGTCGAGATGGCCGAGGCGTTCAGCGCACACGACCTCGACGTCCACCTGTTCCAGCGCGGCGAGCACGTCCTCGTCCCGTTCGGCGGGGCGGTCGCCGAGCGCGTCGAGACCGAACTCCGCGACCGCGGCGTGACGCTCCACCTGAACGAGACCGTCGAGCGGTTCGCGAGCGAGGACCGCGTCCCGGATGACCGTGACCCGGACGCCGGCGCCGGTGACGGGAACGGCGGGGCTGCGAACGACGCCGACGACCACGGGGCTGCGAACGACGCCGACGACCACGGGGCTGCGAACGACGACGACCACGGGGACGCCGGGGAGCGCGTCGCCCGCCTGGAGTGTGCGAGCGGGGCGGCCCTCGACGTGGACCTGGGGCTGGTGGGCGTGGGGATCCGACCCAACGTGAACCTCGTCGCGGACGCGCCGGTCGAACTCGGCGAGTCGGGGGCGATCGCGGTCGACGAGTACGGCCGGACCAGCGTCGATGACGTGTACGCGGCGGGCGACTGCGCCGAGGACTACCACACCGTCACCGGCGAGCCGGCGTGGGTGCCGCTGGGGCTGACCGCCAACCGCGCCGGTCGGGCCGTCGGGCAGAGCGTCGCCGGCGACCTCACCGAGACGGGTACGACCGCCGGGACCGCCGTCGTCAAGGCGTTCGACCAGGAGTGTGGCCGGACGGGGATCACCGACCACGGGGAGGCCCGCGCGGCGGGGTTCGACCCGGCGAGCGAGACGGTCACGGCCCCCTCGCGGTCGAGTTACTACCCCGGCGCGGCCGAGACGGTCGTGACGCTCGTCGCGGACCGGGCGAGCGGCCGCCTGCTCGGGGAAACGATCGTCGGACCCGACCGCGCGGCCGTCCGGATCGACACGGTGGCGACCGCGCTCGACGCCGGCATGACCGTCGGCGACGTCGAGAACCTGGACCTGGCGTACGCGCCGCCGTTCTCGCCGGTCTGGGACCCGGTGCTGACGGCGGCGAAGGTGCTCAACGGGCGGCTGTAGTCGACACTGCCGACCGCGTCGTCCCGTCGCGCTGTCGACCGCGTCGCCCCGTCGCGCCCGACCGGGTGCAGCGGCCGCTCGCCCCGGTCGCCACGCCGAGAACGACCCGCTCGCGGTCACTCCAGAAACGACCGCAGGAGAGCGAGGAACCCGACGTCGGTGGCGCCGCGGAGGTAGCGCGCCCCCGAGCGACGATACGTGCGGAGGCTACCGACCGTCGTCAGACCCCAGGGCGGACACGAGAAAGCGAGACCCGACCAGTGGCGAATCCCAGACGGCGTCACTCGCCATCGCTCTCCCCCGCCGGCGGTCGGTCGCCTCCGGTCGCGCTCTCGGTCGGCCGGAGCCCGTACAGCGAGTAGAGGATGAAGACCATCCCGACGGCGACGATAGCGGTCTGGACCGCGCTGGCGACGAAGATGTCCAGCCCCACGACGTCGAACAGGATCCCCTCGATGACGGCGCCGACGCTGATGAGTACGAAGCCGACGGCGACGTAGAGCATCGGTTCGCTACCGTGGACTCGATAGCCGCGGTAGGCCTGGTACGCGATGAGAAACCCGAGTCCCATCGTGATCAGTTTCGCGATGACGAGTTGGATGTGCATGGTCAAGTCTCCCGGAGGTCCGTCCAGATGCGGGTGAACCGCTCGGAGGGCGTCTCACGCGTCACCAGGCCCACGTCGATCTCGCCGTCCGCCACGTCGACGTCGAGGTGGTCGACTGCCGCCACGTAGACGCTGTGGTGGCTCCCGTCGGGCTCGATCTGGGTCTGCTCGACGACCAGCCCCTGTTCCTGCATCGTCTCGAGCCGCCGGTAGACGGTCGAGAGCGCGACGTCACACCGCTCCGCGAGTTCCTTCGCCGACCGCTGTTCCCGACTCGTCGCCGCGAGTATCTCACGGACGTACTCGTCACCGAGCAGCGCGAGGACGGCCTCCGAATCGGCGGCGCCGGGCACGTGTGGCGGCCTCGTCGGACCGTTGGCCGACAGCATACTTAAACTACGGCCTGTTTTGCGCAGCGAACAAAGCAGCCTCCGACTATACCGCCGTCGGGACCCGATCGGTAACTATGCGGGACCTCGAAACGACGGAGTCGACCCCGACGCGTCGATCGGTGCTCAGGGCTGGCGGCGCGCTCTTGATCGCGGGTGTCGCCGGCTGTAGCACCAGAGCCACCGACTCCGGTTCCGGACCGACCGACTCCGGTTCCGGACCGACCGACACCGAACACGACGACGGTGGACACCACGGCGACGACGGCCACGACCACGGGTCCGACCTCGACGGGCCAGTCGCGGAGACGACCGTGACAGTCCAGAGCAGGGAGGACGGACACCACTTCAGCCCGCACGTCGTCTGGGTCGAGACGGGGGGATCAGTCACGTGGGAACTGAAGAGCGGAACGCACACGGCGACTGCGTACGCGCCAGCCAACGACAAACCTCGGCGCATTCCCGACGGTGCCGACGCGTTCGACAGCGGCGTCCTCGGCGAGGTCGGCGAAACCTTCGAGCACACGTTCCAGACCGAGGGCGTCTACGACTACTACTGTCGCCCCCACGAGAGTTCCGGGATGATCGGGACCGTCGTCGTCGGGAAACCGGATCCGAACGACCAGCCCGGTCTCACCGACCCCAGCCCCGAACTCCCCGGGGACGCCCCGGCGAAGATCCGGACCCTCAACGAGCGAGTTACCGGACTGCTCGAACAGGCTCACGGCGACGGCGGGCACCACGGAGAGGAAGAAGGACATCACGACGAAACTGCGACCGAACACCACGACGACGGCCACCACGACGAAACCGCGACCGAACACCACGAGTGATACGGATCGCTGTCACGATTTGCCGGGATGACCGCACGCAGTCGTGCGGTCGATCCGGTACTGACTGACAGCGATCCGTATGAGACACCGAATATCGGGCCCGAAAGAGAGAGTCGCGTCCTCGTGCGACGGATGGACCGGACTGGATCCGTCCATCAGCGGGGCGAGAGGCCCCGGTATCACCCCCCGGTCGTAACCGCCCGTTCGAGGTCGTAAGTGACCCCTGTTTCGTCCGCACAAACCGCCCACAGCCGTTCGGCCACCTCCTCGTCGTACGAGCGCTCGCTCGACCGCTGCGTCTCGGGAGCGCCGCGCATGTCGAGCAGCCCACCGGGACCGACGTAGTCCCCGCCCGTGATCCCCTCGGCGGTAGCGGCGTACAGCATCGGGAGCGCGCCGCCCTCGGGCGACTGCGCGAAGAGCGCGTTCGCCGCGTTCATGAACGCGCGTCTGACCCGGGAGCCGCCGGCGCTCCGGGCCTGCAGGTTCGTGGCCGCCCACCCCGGATGGCAGGCGACGCTCGTCGCGTCCTCGATCCCCGCCCCGTCGAGGCGCCGCTGGAGTTCGTAGGCGAAGAGGACGTTGGCGAGTTTCGACTGGGCGTAGGCCGACCACCGGTCGTAGGCGTCCTCGCTGTGGAGGTCCTCGAAGTCGACGTCGCCGCGCTCGTGGGCGCCGCTCGACTGGGTGACGACGCGCGCCTCGCCCGGCGCCCCGACCAGCAGATCGAGCAGGCGCCCCGTCAGCGCGAAGTGGCCGAGGTGGTTGACGCCGAACTGGTACTCGAAACCGTCCTCCGTCTCGCGCCGGGGGATCGCCATCACGCCGGCGTTGTTACAGAGGACGTGGAGAGCGTCGTAGTCCCCGCGGACGCCCGCGGCGAACGACTCGACGGAAGCGAGCGAGGCCAGATCGCACTCCCTGACGTCGAGGTCCGCTTCCGGGTCGGCCTCGCCGACGGTCGGGTCCACGCGCGAGACCGACTCGCGGATCTCGGCGGCCGCGCGCTCGCCGCGGTCGACGCTCCGGCAGGCCATCACGACGCTCGCGCCGTTGCGCGCGAACGCCTCGGTACCCGCGAACCCGACGCCGCTGTTCGCGCCGGTCACGACGACCGTCCGCCCGGTGAGATCGGGGATATCCGCCGCGGTCCAGTCGCTCATGGGGTCGCTACGGGGCCGGAGGAGACAAGGACACCGATTCATGGCGATCTGGCCCGCCCCCAGACGGGAGACGTCAGCGTTCTAGATGGCAGAGCAGGCCCGGTCCGCCGGACCGATAGAATCCGTCCAGCCCACCGAAACCGTAGTATGGCCGACGATCGAAACGGGAGACGTGGATATCGATCGGGTCTACTGGGCCGCATTCGCGCTGTTCGGCGCGTCGGCGCTCGTCCAGGGCGCAGTCCGCCTGTCGGACGGCGGCGGTCTGCAAGCGGGGGGGACCGTCCTGGCGGCCGGACTCGTCCTCGCCGCAGCGGCCGTCGCGCTCGTCCGCGGGGAGGGCGTCGGCGCCGACGCGACCGGCCCGCTCGTCCGCGCGGCGGTGGTCGCGGGGGCGCTCGTGTACGCCGCCGTCACCGTCGTCGAACTGCTGTGAGGCCGTCTTCGAACTGCCGTGGGCACGGCTGGACGGCGCCCCACCCAACGGTTCGGTCGAGCTACCCCGACCTGGCCTCGCGCCCGCGCTCGACCGCCTCGCAGAGGTCGCGTGTCGCCGCAGTCGGGTCCTCGGCGCCGGTGATAGCCGAGATGACGGCGACGCCGGCGGCGCCCGCTGCGACCACGTCGTCGGCGTTCTCCGCGGTGACGCCGCCGATGCCGACCACCGGGACGTCCACGGCCTCGACGATGTCTGCGACGCGGTCGGTCCCGATGGCGTACTCGTCGTCGTCGATGTCGTCTTTCGACCCGGTGGCGTAGACGGCGCCGACGCCCAGGTAGTCCGCACCGGCGCGCTCGGCGGCGACCGCGTCGTCGACGAACGAGACCGACCGGCCGATCACGGCGTCCGGGCCGAGGAGGTCCCGCGCGACCGGCACCGGCAGGTCCGAGTCTCCGAGGTGGACGCCGTCGGCGTCGACGGCCTGCGCGAGGTCGACGCGGTCGTTGACGACGAACGTGACGCCGGCTTCCCGGGTGACGCTCCGGAGCTTCCGTCCGAGGTGATACCGCTCGCGGGCGCTCCGGTCTTTCTCCCGGAGCTGGACGACGTCGACGCCGCCCGCGACGGCGGCCTCGACCACGTCCAGCGTCGACCGGCCCGCCGAGAGGCTCTCCTGCGTGACGAGGTAAACGTCCCACTCGCTCATTGATCGATACTCGGTTGCCATCCACCTGTTTGTTTCGCTACAGAACCGAGGAACGACGGGAACGCCCGCGGACACACGACAGCGGTGGCGGCGACAACCTCGCGCTCGACGGCGACGGCACCTACGAGGTCACCGTCGAGGTCGGCCGGGTCTCGGCCCGGCGGACCGGCGCGTTCGCGGACCGACTCGACGAGACGGCGACCGCGACGTTCTCGCTCCCCTTCGAGGAGTCCACCATGGACGACATCTCCTACGAACGGCTCCCCGACAAACAGGGTTCCCCGGGCGCCGTCGGGCCGATGGCGATGGGCGACGTGCCGGTCGCCGAAGCTCCGGCCGCCGACGCGCTCCCCGGGACGCCCCTCGGCGAGGGAACCAGCGGCGACGCCCGGTTCGTCGCAACCCGGATGGGGACGCCGCCGACCGGGCTGGGTGACGGCACCGCCTACCTCGCCGTGTCGCCGCGGACGCCGTACAACCGCTATCCGCTCCCGTTCATGTCGCTGTCGGCCACCGTGACGCGCGACGGGAGCCCGGTGTTCGACGGGACGCTCTCGCCGACGCTCGACCCGGACCTGGGGTATCACTACGGCGCCGCCGCCGACGTGCGGGCGGGCGACGACGTCGCGCTCTCGGTCGGAACGCCGCCCCAACTCGCACGCCACGAGGGCTACGAGACGGCGTTTTTCTCGTTCCCGGACCTGACGCTGTCGGAGTGAGCGTCGCAGGACCCCCGCGTTCCGGGAACTACCGACTGGCGGCGCGACGAGCGCCTTCAGCCGCGGGAACCGGGCGCTCCCGGGTCACCGACCCCGTCGCAGGGCGCCGAGTCGCTCGCGCAGGTCCCAGCGCCCTCGGGCCGTGTCGACCCCGCCGGCGACCACGAGCAAGAGCGAGACGACAGTCACGCCGAGGTGGAACTCGCGGAACCAGAACGGGACCCACGTGAACTCGCCCTGGATGCCGGCGACCGCGAGCGAGAGCCCGGGGATGTCGGAACCTCTCCGGGAGAGGTCGCCCGAGCCGTTGCCCGCGGTCGGGAGCGGGGAGCCCAGCGGCGTCGGGGTCGCCGTCGAACCGTTGGCCGGCGTCGCCGTCGACCCGTTGGTCGGCGTCGCCGTCGACCCGTTGGTCGGCGTCGCCCCCGGGCCGTCGTACCGGCCGGCCATCTCGCCGAACGGGAGGCGGTCGGCCTCGTAGGGGAGCTTCTTCGTCCCCACGCTCCACACCGCGTTGCCGTTCTCGTCGACCTCGACGACGCGCTTGTTGAACGTGTCGGTGATCAGCGTGTTGCCGTTCGGGAGGCGGTCGGCGTCGCGGGGCCACCAGAGCTCGATGCCGCCGGCCTCGCGGACGACCCAGGCCGGCTCCCAGGAGCCGTTCTCGGTCCGGTGGAGTTCGACCACGCGGTCGTTCTTGCTGTCGGCCACGAGCACCGCGCCGGGACCGATCCACTGCGGGTTGTGCTGCTCGACGATCACGCCGGGGTCGCCGCAGGTGACCTCGCCGTCGTCACCGGGGTAGAGCCGCCCGTCCTTCCGGCAGGACGCCTCGCTGGCGTTCCCGTCGTCCTCGTTGATGACTTCGACGACGCCCCCGCCGCGCTCGACGACCAGTATCTGGTTGGCGTTGCGCACGGAGACGAGAAAGCGGTCCTCGCCGATGACGTCGACGTCGTTGATGTGGAGCCAGTCGCGCCCCGACGGGTTCGGCGGCTCTTCGTAGCGGGACGAGGCGTTCCACGACCAGACCGCGGTCCCGTTCTCGACGACGACGATCCGCTCGTTGTGCATGTCGGTGAAGACGTACTCGCCGGGCGCGATCCTGTCGACGGCGTGGACCTCGCTGTTGGTGATCCCCCCGACCGGGAAGCTGTACTCCGAGATGATCTCGGGGGCCCCGGCGCCGGTGGGGTCGATGTGCCGGAACCCGGTTCGTCCGCAGGGCGAACTGAGTGGGCCACAGTCGCTCGCCTTCGCGTTCGCGAAGCCCGCGAGCACCGTGCCGTCGGGGAGCATCTCGACCTCGAAGTAGCCGCCCGCACTGCTCTCGCGCCACATCTCCTCGGATCCCGAGAGCATGAAGACGCTGCCGCCGCCGATCCACTCCCCCTGCATGCCGACGAGCGTCCGCGGCGCTGTCGGGGTCGCCGTCGCCGTCGACGTGCCGGTGCCGGGGGTCGGATTCCCGGGCGGCGATCCGGGTGCGAGTGTCGGCGTCGGTTGCCCGTCGGTCCCGGCGATGTTCCTGGAGGGGGCGGTCACGGCACCGACGGCCATCGTCGCCACGAAGAGACCAATGCCGAGGACGACCAGTGTCGTCCCGCGATCGGGGGCCATTGTCGATGGTACGTCCGACCTATCCCGGAATAAGTTTTCGGATATCTGACCCTGGTGGCCGGAACCGGACCGCGGACAGGTCGGGG
>JBDGST010000130.1:0-11476 GCA_042217365.1 Haloarculaceae archaeon | reverse complement strand
GGCCGGCCGGACCGGACCGGACTGGACCGGACAGGGCCGGCCGGACCGGACTACCCCTCTGTCCGGTCCGAAACGGTCGTCACCAGGTCAGACCGACGTACTCGATGCCGTCGCGGCGCTCGATCACGTGACGGCCGTCGACGACGAGCGGGTCGGCCATCGCGTCGAACTCCTCGTCGAGGGCGGCGAACTCGTCCCAGTCGGTGACGACGACCGCGGCGCTCGCGTCCGCGAGCGCGTCGGCCGCCGAGTCGGCGTACGCGACGCCGACGTCGGGGTGGGCCTCGTCGAAGTTCTCGGTCGCGACCGGGTCGTAGGCGACCACGTCGGCGCCCCGGTCGAGGAGCCCCTCGATGACGGGCAGCGCGCGGGTGTGCCGGACGTCGTCGGTTCCCGGTTTGAACGACAGGCCGAGAACGGCGACGCGCTCGCCGGCGACGTCGGCCCGCTCGTCCAGCAGCGAGAGCAGGCGGCCGGGCTGGCGCTCGTTGACCTCGACGGCCGCCTCGAGGAGTGGCGGCTCGTACCCCTCCTCGCGGGCGGCCGCGATGATGGCGCGGACGTCTTTCGGAAAGCAGCTACCCCCCCATCCCACCCCGGAGCGGAGGAACTTCCCGCCGATGCGGTCGTCCAGCGCCAGCGCGTCGGCCACCTCGTAGGCGTCGACGCCGAACTCCTTGCAGACGTTCCCGATGTCGTTGATGAGCGACACCTTCGACGCGAGGAACGCGTTGTTCGCGTACTTGATCATCTCGGCCTCCCGGACGCCCGTCTCGACGACGGTCGCGCCCGACGCCTCGACGACGGGGGCGAACAGCTCACCGAGCGTGTCGTAGGCGCTCTCGTCCGCCGCGCCGAGGACGATCTTGTGGGGTTCGAGGAAGTCGGTGACGGCCGTCCCCTCCCGGAGGAACTCGGGGTTCATCGCGACGCGGAAGTCCTCGCCCGCGGTGAGGTCGCCGGCCTCCTCGATGGCCGGCGTGACGAGCTCCTCGGTCGTCCCGGGGACGACAGTACTCTTGACGACGACGAGGTGGTCGCTCCCCTCGCGCAGCTGTTCCCCGATAGAACGGGCGGCCGACTCCATGTACGAGAGGTCGATGCTCCCGTCCTCCCTGGAGGGCGTCGGCAGCGCCAGGAACGTCGCGTCGGCCTCGGGGACGACGTCGTACTCCGTCGTCGCCCGGAGGGTGTCGCCCGCGTTCTCGGCGATCAGCTCGTCGAGCCCCGGTTCGTGGATCGGCGACTCGCCGGCGTTGATCGCCGCGACGACGTCCTCGTCGATGTCGACGTTCGTCACGTCGTGCCCGACGTCGGCGAAACACGCCGCCGCGGTCGTTCCGACGTACCCGCTGCCCACGATGTTTACGTGCATCGTGCGGGGGTTCGGAGCCGGAGGGTTTCACGTTTTTGGGACGCGGAAGAAAACGATCACGGAAAGACGGGACAGATTCCGGCACGTCCGGGCACAGACGGATACCGGGCGAGTCGGTGGAGGCGGACAGCGACGGGGCGAGCGAGTCGGTGGAGGGTGGACAGCGAGGCGAGTCGGTAGGAGTAGACAGCGACGGGCGAACCGGCCGGACGGCGCGCGTCCCACCAGCGCAACAAGAGTTTTACTGCCGGACCGCCGAACGGGAGGCATGCAAGGCGTCGTGCTGGCGGCCGGCGAGGGGACGCGATTGCGTCCGCTCACGGAGGACAGGCCCAAGGGGATGGTCGAGGTCGCGGGGAAACCGATCCTCACGCACTGCTTCGAGCAGCTGGTCGACCTCGGCGCGGACGAACTGGTCGTCGTCGTCGGCTACAGGAAGGAGGTGATCATCAGCCACTACGACGACGAGTTCGACGGCGTGCCGATCACCTACGCCCACCAGCGCGAGCAGCAGGGGCTGGCACACGCGCTGCTGACCGTCGAGGAGCACGTCGACGACGACTTCATGCTGATGCTCGGGGACAACGTCTTCCGGGCGAACCTGGCGGACGTGGTCAACCGCCAGCGCGAGTCCCGCGCGGACGCGGCGTTCCTCGTCGAGGAGGTCCCATGGGAGGAGGCCGGCCGCTACGGCGTCTGTGACACCAACAAGTACGGCGAGATCGTCGAGGTCGTCGAGAAGCCCGACGACCCGCCGTCGAACCTCGTCATGACCGGGTTCTACACGTTCACGCCGGCCATCTTCCACGCCTGCCACCTCGTCGAGCCCTCCGACCGCGGCGAGTACGAGATCAGCGACGCGATCGACCTCCTGATCCACTCCGGCCGGACGATCGACGCGATCCCCATGGACGGCTGGCGGGTCGACGTGGGTTACCCGGAGGACCGCGACGAGGCCGAGCGCCGCATCGAGAGCGAGGACGGCCCGACGGACGCGGAACCTGATGCCGAAGCGACGGTGGAGAGCGGCGCCGAGGAGTGACCGGAGCTCACCGGAGCAGCGCCGAGGAGACCGGAGCTCACCGGAGCAGCGCCGAGGAGACCGGAGCTCACCGGAGCAGCGCCGAGGTGACTGGAGCCCCCGGAACGGTGCCAAGGAGTAACCGGGCCGGAATGACGACGCTTATACTTCGTCCGGGCCACGCGTGGAAACGATGACTGTACTCGTGACGGGCGGCGCCGGCTTCATCGGCGGGCACCTCGCCGAGTCGTTCGCCCTGGACGGTCGCGACGTGGTCGTCCTCGACAACTTCGACCCGTACTACGACGTCCGGATCAAGGAACACAACGTGGCGGCGGCGCGTGCCGCTGCCGAGGAGGCCGGGGGCTCGTACGAACTCGTCGAGGGCGACGTCCGGGACGCCGACCTCGTCGAGCGGCTGGTTTCGGACGCGGACTACGTCTACCACCAGGCCGCACAGGCGGGCGTCCGGGCCGACATCGAGGTCGAGAAGTACCACACCGTCAACGTCGACGGCACGCTGAACGTCCTCGACGCCGTCCGGGACGGCGACGTCGAGCGGCTGGTCTTCGCGAGTTCCTCCTCCGTGTACGGGAAGCCCCGATACCTCCCCTACGACGAGGACCACCCCACGACGCCGGTCAGCCCGTACGGCGCCTCGAAGCTCGCGGCCGAGCGCTACGCGATGGTCTACGCCGAGCGCTACGGCGTCCCGGCGGTCGCGCTCCGGTACTTCACCGTCTACGGTCCCCGGATGCGCCCGAACATGGCGGTCTCGAACTTCGTCTCGCGGTGCATGAACGGCGACCCGCCGGTCGTCTACGGCGACGGCACCCAGACCCGGGACATGACCTACGTCGAGGACGTCGTCCGCGTGAACCGGACGCTCATGGAGACGGACGCCGCCGACGGCGAGGTCATGAACGTCGGCAGCACCGACAACATCGACATCCGGACGCTCGCCGAGGAGGTCCGCGACCAGGTCGCCCCCGACCTCGACGTCGAGCACGCCGAGGGCTACGACGTCGACGCCGAACACACCCACGCCGACACGACGAAAGCCGAGGACCTCGTCGGGTACGAGCCGACGACGACTATCCGCGAGGGCGTCGAAGCGTTCATCGACTGGTACCGCGAGAACCGCGACTGGTACGAACCGCTCGTCCTGGGATCCTGATCGACGAGAATCGAGCTTCAGCGGCGATAATCGGGCCATAGCGTTTATATTTCGGTCGGCTGAACCGTTCCCTGATGGAGTCGCAGTGGCGCTATCGCGTCGCGAGCGTGGGCTGGACCTGGGCGCTGACCCTGGGGGCCCTGGTCGTCGCCAACCACCCGTTCGTCCAGGAGCTTTTCAGCCTGGTGCCGTACTTCGGGAACCCGGCGCCGGAGGTCCTCGCGAACGGCCAGTTCACCGTCGCCGCTGCGACGACGGTCGTGGCGCTGACCGCCGCGATGTGGCCGGTGTTCAAGCCGAGACCGCGGCGGATCCTCGACACGCTCCTGCTCACGCAGAAACGGGTGATTCTCGCGATGGTCGGCCTGGCGGCGCTGGGCTACTTCAACTACACCTACCGCCTCCCGCGCTCGACGCTCATGCTGACGACCGCGTTCCTGTTCGTCAGCCTGCCCGTGGCGATGGTCAGCATCCGCCGGCGCCCGCCGGGCGCGACCCGCGCGGTCATCGTCGGCGACGACCCCGTCGCGATGGCCGACACCCTGGCGAGCACCGACCTCGACGTCATCGGGTACGTCTCGCCGCTGACGCCCGCCGACGCCGCCGACGGCGCGGGCGCGCTCGGGTACACGGACGGCGGCGTCGTCAGGGAGCGGACGCGACCGCTCGACGACCTCGACTGTCTGGGCGGGCTCTCCCGACTCGACGAGGTGCTCGTCGGGAACGACGTCGACACCGCGCTCCTGGCGTTCGGCGACACCGACCGCATGGAGTTTTTCGGCGCGCTCGACACCTGTTACGGCCACGGCGTCGTCGCGAAGGTCCACCGCGACCACGCCGACGCCGTGCTCTCGGCCGGGGTCGCCGAGGGGGACCTCGTCGACATCGACCTCGAACCCTGGGACCCGCAGGACTACGTCGTCAAGCGCCTGTTCGACGTGACGTTCGCCACGGTCGGGCTGCTCGTGCTCGCGCCGGTGATGGCGGTCGTCGCCGTCGCGATCAAACTCGACAGCCCCGGCCCCGTGCTGTACAGCCAGGAGCGGACCGCCGAGTTCGGCGACCGGTTCCGCGTCTACAAGTTTCGGAGCATGGTCCCGGAGGCCGAGGCGGAGACCGGGGCCCGATTGAGCGACGAGGACGTCGGCGGCCGCGACCCGCGGGTCACCCGCGTCGGGCGAGTCCTCAGGCAGACCCACCTCGACGAGGTCCCGCAACTGTGGTCGATCCTCGTCGGCGACATGAGCGTCGTCGGCCCGCGGCCCGAGCGTCCCGAACTCGACACCGAGATGGAGACCGCCGCCGACAGCTGGCGCCGCCGCTGGTTCGTCCGGCCCGGGCTGACCGGCCTGGCCCAGATCAACGACGCGACCGGCTACGACCCCGAGGAGAAACTCCGCCACGACGTCGAGTACATCCGCCGCCAGTCGTTCTGGTTCGACCTCACGGTCGTGATCCGGCAGGTCTGGCTCGTCCTCCTCGACGTCGGCGCGATGCTCGGCGACGGCGAGGACCGGGCGGAGTAGGCCGCGATACGTCCGCGACGGCGAGGACCGGGCGTGGGGTGAGGAACGGGGAGGCGCGCACTCCGATGTCGCCGCGGTGTCCGGCGACGAGGGGCGCGTTCACCCCTCCGAGACGACGGCCTCGAAGAGGTCGGCGTACGCGTCGACGGCGTGGTCGAGCGTGTACCGGCGCTCGAAGCACGCGCGGGCGTTCTCGCCGAGTCGGGCCCGCAGATCCGGGTCGTCGGCCCAGCGCGCGATCACGTCGGCCGCCCGCTCGGCGTCCCCGGGGAGCACGTGCTCGCCGCAGTCGCAGGCTTCGACCGCGCGGGCCACCTCGTCGCCCTCGCCGACGACCGCGAGGACGGGCATCCCGGCGGCCAGCGACGAGTAGAGCTTCGACGAGACGCAGGTACCGACCATGTCCGCCCTGACGCCGACCAGCGACGCGTCGCCGCAGGTCAGCGTCTCCGGGAGCCGCTCGCGGGGCTGGAAGGGGAGAAAGCGGACGTTCTCGATCCCTTCGCGCGCGACCCGTTCGCGCAACTCCGCCTTGCGCGCGCCCTCGCCGATGACGAGCAGTTGCACGTCGTCGCGGCCGCGGGCTTCGAGGCGCCCGACCGCGTCGATCGCCGTCTCGACGTCGTGGTACCGGCCGACGTTCCCCGAATACACCAGGGTGAACCGGTCGACGGTGCCGTGCTCGCGCGCGAAGTCGTTGTCCTCCTTGGCCATCGGCGTGACCTCCTCGTCGTCGGCCCAGTTGGGCACGACGGCGACCGACTCGGGGTCGAAGTCCGGACGGTCGCCCGCGTTGCGCTCGACGCGTCGACGCATCGACTCGCCCAGCACGACCACGCGGTCGGCGTCGCAGTAGACGCGCTCCATCGCCCGCGCCCACAGCCTCGTGACGGGGTGGTCCGCGGGGAGCACGCCGAGTTCGACCGCGATGTCCGGGTACATGTCGTAGACGAGGTAGACGTACGGCGTCCCAGTCAACCGGCTGTACAGCCAGACGCCCAGCGGGAGCAGCGGCGGGTTCGACAGCGCCATCACCGCGTCGTCGTCGCGGTGTGCCCACAGCAGTCGGAGCGTCGCGAGCAGCGTGAACGACAGCCAGTTCAGGGCTCGCAGCGGGAGGCGGTCCTTGTCGAATCGGGTCGCGCGGACGCGGGTCACGCCGACGCCGTCGCGGTCGCTTCGCCGCGGGACCGACGCCGACCGGTCGTCGGGGTGGTAGTTCGGCCGCGCCGTGACGACCGACACGTCGAACCGGTCGGTCAGCGCCGCCGTCAGTTCGGTCATCAACTGCGCCGTCGAGGCCTCCTCCGGCGCGAAGTACTCGGTCACGACGGTCACCGACGGGCGCTCCATACCGTCTCATCGACGGGGGATTCAAGTCACGTTGTCGGTTACGTGTAGGTAGACACCCCGAAGGAGCTTCTCAATGACCTCGACTGACACTATCGACTGGACGGATTCGACTGCTCTGGTCACCGGCGGCGCCGGGTTCATCGGCAGCCACCTCGCGGACCGACTCGTCAGGGCCGGCGCGGACGTCGTCGTCGCGGACGACTTCTCGCGCGGGCGCCTCGAAAACGTCGCCCACCTGGAGGGGGACATCGACCTCGTCCCGGTCGACCTGACGACGCGGGCGGGCGCCGAGCGGGCGATGGAGGGTGCCGACTACGCGTTCCACCTGGCGGCGAGAGTGGGGGGGATCCACTACATCAAGCGCGAGAACGTGGGCGGGCTGACGCCCTCCGTGCTGATGAACCACCAGGTGCTGGAGGCGGCGCGGACCGCGGACGTCGAGCGGTTCCTGTTCGCCTCCAGCGCGTGCGTCTACCGCCAGCAACACGACGACCTCAACCGCTTCAGCGAGGACCAGGGCATTCCCGCGAACCCCCACAGCACCTACGGCTGGGCGAAAGTGCTGGGCGAGGTCGCCTGCCGCGCCTACCACGCCGACTGCGACCTCGATACCGCGAGCGTCCGCATCTTCAACGCGTACGGTCCCCGGGAGAGCCTGGACCCCGACAGCAGCCACGTCATCCCGTCGCTGTGTCGAAAGGTCATCCAGGCCGACGACGGCGACAGCGTCGAACTGTTCGGCGACGGCACCCAGCAGCGCGGGTTCGTCTACGTCACCGACCTCGTCGAGGGGATGCTGCGGGCGATAGAGCGCGCGGCCGACGGCGAGCCCGTCAACCTCGGCAACGGGTCCGAGGTCGTGACGATGAACGAACTGGCCGAAGAGATCATCGCTATCAGCGGCAAGGACCTCACCATCGAACACGACACGTCGAAGCCGACCGGCACCGACCGCTACTGCGCCGACACGACCCGGATGGAGGAACGGCTCGACTGGACGCCGGGGACGCCCCTCGACGAGGGGCTCGAAGCGGTCTACGAGTGGGCCCAGCAGCGCCTGGAACGCGGCGCGGTCGCGGCCGACGGCGGGGCGCTCGCGGACGGTGAGACGCGCGACGGCGGCGGGACGGGGGCCGATGGCGGGACGCGCGACGGCGGGAGTTCGGGAGGTGCGGACCGATGAGCTACGACGGCGAGCGGGTGCTCGTGACGGGCGGGGCGTCGTTCATCGGGAGCCACCTCGTCGAGGACCTCGTCGGCGCGGGCGCGAACGTCAGGGTCGCAGACGACCTCTCCAGCGGCGAACCCGGGAACCTCTCGGCCGTCGCCGACGAGGTCGAGGTCGTCGAGGGCAACCTCAAGCGAATGAGCGTCGCCGAGGAGGCGACCGAAGGCATCGAGACGGTGTTTCACCTGGCGGCCGACCACGGCGGCCGAGGGTACATCGCCAACTACCCCGCCAACTGCGCGACGAACATGGCCCTGGACAACGTGGTCTTCGAGACGGCCGTCGAGAACGGGGTCGAGTCGATCACCTTCGCCTCGTCGGCGTGCACGTACCCGACGGACATCCAGCAGGAGCGCCGGCGGCTCCGCGAGGACATGGTGAGCTTCGAGGAGCGCGGCGGCGCCTACGCCGACGAGGTGTACGGCTGGGCGAAGCTCATGGGCGAGCGCTCGCTGCAGGCCTACGAGGAACAGTACGACGTCGACGCCAGCATCGTCCGCATCTTCACCGCGTACGGCCCCCGCGAGAACGAGACCCACGCCATCATCGCGCTGATCGCGAAGGCCTTCGCCGGCCAGGACCCCTACCGGATCTGGGGCGACGGCGAGCAGACCCGCAACTTCACGTACGTCGAGGACATCGTCTCGGCGCTGGTCCGGGCCAACGAGCGCGTGACCGACGCCACGCCGGTCAACGCCGGCATCCCGGACTACATCTCGATCAACGAGGTCGCCGAGACGATATTCGAGCGGATGGACTGGCGCCCGGACGAGATCGACCACATGACCGACAAGCCCGTCGGCGTCCGCCACCGCGCCGCCGACACCACCCGCGCCGAGGAACTCCTCGGCTGGGAACCCCGGTACACGCTCGCGGAGGGGCTCGCCGAAACCGTCGACTGGTACGTCGACAACCGGGACCGCGAGTACGTTCGCGAGAACCTTGAGACGCTCCTCCACGAGCGGTAAGAACGGGAACGGGAGCGGTCGGCGGGAGACGCCCGTCACCCCTCCGTCGCTGCTCCGGAGACGCGCGGCGCGGCGACGACGAGTCCGACGAGGAACCAGAACGTCTGGGCGGTCTGGGTGACCGTCAGCATCTCCGCGGTGACGTTCACGACCAGGAAGCCGGCGGTCGCGCCGACGGCCCCCAGCGCGAGGGCGCTTTCCCACCCGCCGACGTCGCGCTCGACCGCGAGCAGCGCGCGGCCGACGGCCGCGAGCAGCCAGCACAGTGCGAGGAACGTCACGGCCCCGTGTTCGACGAGGATCCGAACGTAGTAGCTGCTGAACCAGGGCGCCGTCGGGACGCCGCTCCCGAGGATCGGGTTGTGCCGGAACTCGTCGCCGAGGAACCCGTTCCACCGGGTGACCCGCGTCTCGACGCCGGGCAGCGACAGGGGGTGAGTGAAGAAGTACGCGAGTCGACTGACGGCCTCGACGCCCGCGGCCGCACCGACCGCGATCAGTACCGCGAAGGCGACGACGCCCCCGACCAGGAGCGCCGCCGCCCGCCGCCGCGAGAGCGCGGCCCCCTCCCGGTCGAATGCGACAGGAACGAGCGCGACAGTCGCCAGCGCGACGAGGGCGCCGATCACCGGCGCGCGGCCGCCGCTGACCAGCAGCGCCGGCACCGAGACGACGGCGAGCGCGGCCCCGAGTCGCCGGAGCAGGGGCCACTCGCGGGCGCCCAGCGCCGCCGTCACGCCGACCGGGAAGACGAGCGCGACGAACGACCCGAACACGGTCGGGTTCGTGTAGAAACCCAGGAAGCGACGGCGCTTGCCCGGTTCCGACACCCACCCGAGGGTCACCGGCGTGGTGTAGTGGAGCGCGGCCTCGACGACGGCCGTCGCGGCGACGGCCAGCCCGCTCGCGACGAACGCGAGCGCGAGGAGGCGGTACTGCCGGCGGGTCCGCACGAGCAGCGGGACCAGCGCGAACAGGCAGAGGTACTCGACGTACTTCGCGGTGTACAGCAGCGACTGGAGCGGGTGGACCGACTGGAACGCGACCGCGTTGGCGAACGTGACGCCCAGCAGCGCCGCGAAGACCGCGGCCGGCGCGACGACCAGCGCGAAGGCGGTCACCCCCTCGACGCGGCGGAACGCGTCGACCGGGCGCCACGGGCGCAGTCGAGAGAGGTGGCGCCGGAGGACGGCGAACGCGTCCGTCCGTCCCGCGTACTCGTCGCGCAGGACGCCCAGGACCATCGCGGCGACGAGCGCGTCCTCGACGCGGAGTTCGAGCGCGCGGAAGGGCAGCTGACCGACCGCGAACTCGGGAGAGAGCATCACCGCCGGGACAACGAGGTAGAGGCCGTAGACCGGGCGGGCGACGACCGCGACCGCGAGCGGGAGCACGACCGCCGCGGCGGGGGCGACCCCGACCGGGAGCGGGCTCGCGGCGCCCGCGACGACGGCGACGAGCGCGACGAACCCGAGGGCCGCGGCGAGTTCGGCCCGGCCGGTGCCGAGCGGTCCCGTGCTCCCCTCAGAAGAGAGCCGGGAACTCGGTTTCGAGGACATCCATCACCTCCTCGCGCTGTCGCTCGACGGTGTACTCGCGCGCCAGTTCGACGCCGTTGCGGACGAGGCGGGCCCGCAGGCCGGGGTCGTCCTGGAGGCGCCCGACGGCGTCGGCCAGCGCCTCGCTGTCGCCGGGCGGGACCAGCAGCGCCGTCTCGCCGTCCGTGACCACCTCGTCGATGCCGCCGACGCGGGTCGCCACCACGGGGACCCCGTGGGCCATCGCCTCCAGCACCACGTTCGGGAACCCCTCCGAGTGGGAGGGGAGGACGAACGCGTCCGCCTCTCGGTACCGGTCGAACAGGTCCGGGCCGAACGGGACGAACCCGTGGAACGTGACCGCGTCGGCCGCGGGCGACTCGGCGGCGCGGGCCCGCAGGTCGGCCTCGCTCTTGCCCGTTCCGACGACGTCGAGCGCGACGTCCCGGCCGGCCGCGGCGAGCGAGCCGACGGCGTCGATCAGGTCGTCGACGCCCTTGACGGGGACGAGGCGGCCGACGTAGAGCACCCGCCGCCCCTCGTTGTCGGCGATCCGGGCGTCGGGGTCGGGACACACCTGCCGCTCCGAGAGGTGGACCGACCGGACGACGTGGAGTCGGTCGGTCCGGTCGGCGTGGCGCTCGGCGATCCCCGGCCCCGCGGCGACCGTCGGGATCTGGCGGACCAGGTAGCTCTCGATCCGGGGGAGGACGTGCCGTCCCAGCGCCTGTTTGACAGAGAGCAGGCCGTCGAACTCCTGGACGGCGATCTCGTCGCGCTGGTCGCTGCGCAGGTAGAGAAACGCCGGGACCCCCCGCAGGCGACAGAGCGCGTAACACAGGAGCGTCGGCGGGTGGACCGGCCCGGGCAGCCACACCAGGTCGCAGTCGTCGAGGCCGCGGCGGATCGTCCGCGCGGCTGCGAGCAGGTCGGGGACCGCCCCCGCTGCGTACCACTCCCGGGCGTGGGTCCGCATCGGCAGCGGGTGGACGACGATCCGGTCCCGGTCCAGCCCCGGGACCAGCGAGTCTGGCTCGCCCAGCGAGAGCGGGAGCGGGCCACTATCGCCCGCCTCGAACGGGACGAACAGGTGGACCTCGTCGAAGTAGTCCCGGCCCACGTACAGCGGGAGCACGATGGACGTGTCCGTCGTCGTCAGGCCGTCGCCGCCCTCCCAGAACGGCTGGATGTAGCAGATGCCGAGGTTCACGTGTATCCACCCACTCGGTTCGGGGCTGTCACGCGCACGCACCTCCGCTGTTCGCGACTGTCACGCGCACGCACCTCCGC
>JBDGST010000165.1:3363-11504 GCA_042217365.1 Haloarculaceae archaeon | reverse complement strand
CAGTCGTCCCCACCGGGACGGCGGGGACTGCCACGCCGACTGCGGGGACTGCCACACCGACGGCGGGGACTGCCACGCCGACTGCGGGGACTGACACACCGACGCGGAGGACCCCGTCGCCGACGGCGAGTCCACCGACTGGAACGACGACCGTTCCACCGGCGGACCAGACCACGACTGGGACAGCGACTGGGACGACCGGCGGGAACCAGACCGGGACTTCGGCGGAAACGGCGCGCGCCGGGACGACGACGGGCGGATAATAACCCGATCAGCGGCGGGGGTGGCGGTACTGCTTCGGGGGGAGGTGCGCGAGGTTCTTGACGGTCGAGGCCGTACCGACGGCGAGTCGATGGCCGGTAAGACCGAGGTGACGGGGCCGTGAGCGACCGGGGACACGACCTCGGCCGCTACGCGGAGACGGGCGATGACGTGCCGACGCAGGTCGTCTGTCACGTCGACATGGACTGTTTCTACGCGGCCTGCGAGCGGCTGCGCGAGCCGGCGCTCCGCGGTCAACCCGTGGTCGTCGGCATGGGCTACGAGGCGGACGAGCCCCGCGGGGCGGTCGCGACGGCGAGCTACGAGGCCCGGGAATTCGGCGTCGAGAGCGCCATGAGCATCACCGAGGCGCTCGACCGCCTCCCGCGGAAGGTCGAGGCCGCGCGCGACCCCGACGTCGACGTCGAAGCGGCGGGGTTCTACCGGCCGGTCGACCTCGAGTACTACGAATCGGTCTCGTCGGACGTCAAGGCGATACTCCACGACCGCGCTGACGTCGTCCGGGAGGTCAGCATCGACGAGGCGTACCTCGACGTGACCGACCGGATCGACTGGGCGGACCCCGACGCGGTGGTCGAGTTCTCCCGCGACCTGAAGACGGAGATCGGGGAGACGGTCGGCGTCGACGCGAGCGTCGGCGTCGCATCGACGATGAGCGCGGCGAAGATCGCGAGCGACCACGACAAGCCCGACGGGCTCGTCGTCGTCGAACCGGGGGAGGTTCGGGAGTTTCTCGCGCCGCTGGACGTCGAGGAGATACACAACGTGGGTCCGGTCACCGCCAGGGAGTTGCGCTCGATGGGGATCGAGACGGCCGGTGACCTCGCGGAGACGGCGCCCGAGCGCCTCCGGGAACGCTTCGGCGAGCGCGGGCTGGCGGTCCGACGTTTCGCTCGCGGGGAGGACCCCCGCGAGGTCGAACCGGTCGGCGAGCCAAAGAGCCTCTCGCGGGAGTCGGCGTTCACCGGGGCGACCGCCGACCCGGAACCGAAGCGCGAGCGGGTCCGGGCGCTCGCCGGGGACGTCGCGGAGCGCGCTGAGAACGAGGGTGCCCTCTACCGGACAATCGGGATCAAGGTCGTCACGCCGCCGTTCGACGTGAACACGCGCGCCGAGTCGCTCCCGGGCCCGGTCCAGGACGCCGACCTCGTCGCGGAGACGGCGCTCGACCTGCTGGCCGAGTTCGACGACGACCCCGTGCGGAAACTCGGCGTCCGCGTCTCGAACCTCTCGTTCACGGAGAGCGACCAGGCGAGTCTGTCCGGGTTCGACGGGTCGCGAGACGACGACGCCCGGGAGGTCGACGACGAACGGGTGGCGGACGCTCAGGGTACGGGCGGGGACCGAGTGCCGGGAGCAGGGCCGGGATCGGGTGACAGCGGAACCTCGGGCGACGGCAACCGCCACTCCGACGGGTCATCCGACAGCGGCCCGTCCCGCGATCCGGCGCCCGACGGTCAGACCACGCTCTGGCAGTTCGTTTGACCTGCCACCGGCGTGTATACGTAATGATCGAATGGATACGGACGACGACGACCGGGGGACGGTCAGTCGACGCCGTTTTCGAGGTTGTCCAGCAGTTTCCCGACGAACAGGCCCATGCGCGGTGAGATAGCGTCGTCCGCGTGGGGTCCGTCGCCGGCGGTCTCGGTGGGGTGGGCGGCCATCGTCTCGACGAAGCGCTCGCCGAAGGTCATCGTGTGCATCATGTCGACGACGTCGACGGTGAGCCCTTCGTCGGAGGTGTCCATGTCGGCGTAGTGGCGCTTCTCCTCGTCGCTATACGTGATGGTCCAGGACGGGCCGCCAACCGCCGAGAGGACGACGTCGAGGTCGCCGACTTCGAGACGCCCGTCGGGGGCCCCGACGTAGACGGTCCCGTCCTCGACGAACGTCTCGTAGCGTGGCATACCGGGGGTCGTCCGGACGTAGCACGGCCTCCGTTAAATCGCTTGACCTTGCTCGCCTGGCCATGCGGTGGGCCGTATCTGACGGAGTGATGAAGGGGGGAACCGGCGACGAGTGACGACGGCAGAACCGGTGACGGGTGGCGGCGAGCGCGTCAGACGGGGGTCTGACGGGGGCTTATGCCGGTACCGACGGGACAAACGGGTAATGGCAGAGACCGAGTCGATCACCGTCGCGGAGGTCAGCGACGGACAGTGCGGGAACGACCGCCCGGGGACCCCGGTCGAGCTCCCGGTGGTCGAACTCCTCACCGGGCGGGGGTTCGTCACCGGGAAGAGCGGGAGCGGCAAGTCAAACACCGCGAGCGTCGTCGCCGAGAAGCTGCTCGACAACGGGTTCGGCCTGCTCGTCGTCGACATCGACGGGGAGTACTACGGCCTCAAGGAGGAGTACGAGATCCTCCACGCCGGGGCCGACGAGGAGTGTGACATCCAGGTCACCGTCGAGCACGCCGAGAAACTCGCCTCGCTCGCCCTGGAGCAGAACGTCCCGATCATCCTCGACGTCTCCTCGTTCCTGGACGAGGCGGAGGCCAGGGAACTGCTCACGGAGGTCTCCAAACACCTCTTCTCGAAGGCCAAAAAGCGCAAGCAGCCGTTCCTGGTGCTCGTCGAAGAGGTCCACGAGTACATCCCCCAGAAGGGCAGCGTCGGCGAGTGCGGGAAGATGCTCATCAAGATCAGCAAGCGCGGCCGCAAGCACGGCCTGGGCGTCGTCGGTATCAGCCAGCGGCCCGCCGACGTCAAGAAGGACTTCATCACCCAGTGCGACTGGCTCGTCTGGCACCGCCTGACCTGGAACAACGACACCAAGGTCGTCCGGCGGATCCTCGACGCCGACTACGCCGAGGCCGTCGAGGACCTCGACGACGGGGAGGGCTTTCTGATGACCGACTGGTCGGAGTCGGTCCGACGGGTCCAGTTCCACCGCAAGCAGACGTTCGACGCGGGTGCGACGCCCGGGCTGGACGACTTCGAGCGGCCCGACCTGAAGTCGGTCAGCGACGACCTGGTCTCGGAACTGGAGACGATAAGCGAGGAGCAACAGGAGCGAGAGGACCGCATCGCCCAGCTCCGCGAGGAACTCGACCGGAAGAACTCGCGCATCGCCGAACTGGAGGCCGAACTCCAGGACGCCCGCGACATGCAGCGGATGGCCGACCAGTTCACGCAGGCGCTCGTCGAACACGTCGAGGGCACCAACCCCGGACGGACCGAGCAAGAGCGGATGCGCGACCGGCGCGCCGCGGCGAACGGCGACGCCGCGGCTGCACTCGACGGAGACGGACGCCGGCGGAACGGCCAGGGCGACGGACCGGCGCCGCCCGACGAGACCGCCCGCAAGGACGACGGGTACGACGACGCGGTGATGACCTGGCCCGGCGACGCGGGGGCGGAGACTGACGCGCCGGCGGCGAACGGGACCGGCACTGTGGCGGAGGGGGATAGCGAGAACGGGAGCGACGACCCGGACGGAGCAGTCGCCAGCGACGGGACGGACTTCTTCGGGATGGCGGACGGGTTCGGCGGGTCGGACGAAGGGGACCCGGGTACGGCCGAACACGTCGGCGCCGGAGGGGATGCGAGCGGAAACGCGACGAACTCCGCTCGAAACGCCGCGAACGGGGCAGGGGCCACAGGAGGCGCAGACGCCGCCGCGCGCGCCGGCGGAGCGACGACCGACGGTGGAGGGGGCGTGATCGCCTCCTGCGTGACTCGCGGGTTCGATTCCGTCGAAGGAAACCCCCTTGGAGACAGGGCGACGGACGCGTTCGAGCGCGGGACTGCGGCCGCCCTCGACGCAGACGACTTCGAGGACGCGGCGGCGTTCGCACGGCGACTCGCCGACGACCTGCGGGACACGGAGCTCCGGACGCGGCGGATGCTCAGGTACTACCGGGACCACGGACCCGGGACGCCGATGGACGCGCTGTTCGCCGCCGGTGGCTCCGAGGACCGCACGCAGGCCTACGCCCGCAACCGCCGACTCCGGGTGCGCGGCCTGGTCGAACACGTCGGGCGCGGTCAGTACGATTACCGCGTGGAGGAACTGCTCCGCGAACGGACGGAGACTGACGCGGTCGAGCAGTTCGTCGAACAGGTCGAGCGGGCCATCGCCGTCGACGCCGACGACGCCGATGACGGCGACGACGCGAATTGATCGGGGGGCGGTACCCGGTTTTCGGACGACGTCACACGGAGCGTGCGCTCCGGAACAGCCGTTCGTCGTACTCGACGCGTTCGAGCCCCACCTCGCGGGCGTGCTCGACGACCTCGCGGTACTCTTCGGGGGACACCCGGCGGTCGATGTCACCGTAGCGGTCTGAGTCGGGCACCTCGTAGTCCGGCCGGTACTGCCCGAGCAGGTTCACGTAGGTGTCGTAGCTGATCTCGGCCGCGAGGAAGGCGAGGACTCCCTTCGCGTTCTCGACGTGGCCGGGCATCACGAGGTGGCGGACGAGGATCCCTCCCGTCGCGAGTCCGTCGGCGTCCGTCGTCAGGTCGCCGACCTGCCGGTGCATCTTCCGGAGCGACTCGCGGGTGACCTCCCAGTAGTCCGGGGCCTTCGAGTACTCGGCGGCGGCCGCGTCGTCGCTCCACTTCACGTCCGGCATGTACACGTCGACCACGCCGTCGAGGAGTTCGACCACTTCGGGACTCTCGTACCCGCCGCAGTTCCACACCACCGGGACGGACAGACCCCGCTCGCGCGCGTCCCGGACCGCCGCCACGAGGTGGGGCGCGACGTGTGTCGGCGTGACGAAGTTGATATTGTGACAGCCCCGGTCCTGGAGTTCGAGGGCCGCGTCGGCGATCTCTTCGGGCGTCGTGGGGTCGCCGCCGGTCCCCTGGCTCGTCTCGTGGTTCTGGCAGAACACGCAGTGCATGTTGCAGGCGGCGATGAATATCGTCCCGGAGCCCCCCGTCCCCCGGAGGACGTCCTCCTCCCCCCGGTGGGGAAACCAGGAGGCGACGCGGGCCGTATCGTCGACCCCGCAGGCCCCCGATTCGCCGGCCGTCCGGTCGACGCCGCACTCGTGGGGACAGAGGTCACAGTCCGCGTAGCGGTCCCACAGTTCGTCGACGCGCGCGTCGAACTCCCCGGCCGACAGGTCCCGGTAGTTCGGCGTGGTCGCCGGGCTCGCGGGCATACCCACGTATCGGGCGCGTTCGACAATGAGCGTGTCGCCAGGGAAGGGTCCAGACGGGCCGGGGTCGACAAGCGCGTCGACCGGTACCGAGAACGGGGACGGGAACGGACACGGTTCGGAACCGATCGTCGCGGGCCGGTCGGAACCGGCGGTCGAGCGCGGGCGTCAGGCCAGCGGTTCGACGAGGTCTTCGAGCGCGGCACGGGGGTCGTCGGCCTTCGCGACGCCGCTGGCGAGGAGGACGCCGCCCGCGCCGAGTTCCCCCGCGGCCTCCAGGTCGTCGCCGGTTGAGATGCCGGCGCCACAGAACACCTCGACGGAGTCGTCGACGGCGGCCGCGGCGTCGACGGCGTCGGTGACCACGTCGGGGTCGGCCTTGCTGACCGGGGTGCCCGTCCCGATGAGCTCCGGCGGTTCGACGGCCACGGAGTCCGGTCCCAGCGCCGTCACGGCGCCGATCTGGTCGGGGTTGTTCGCGCAGACGCAGGTCTCGAGGTCGGCCCGCTCGGCCGCGTCGAGCGCGCCGTCGATGTCGGCGAGTTTCAGGCGCTGCTCGGAGTGGTTCAGGAGCGTGCCGACGGCGCCGGCGTCGGCCGCTGCCTCGGCGAGCGTGCTGCCGGTGTGGCTGCCGTGCTCGACGGGGCTGACGTGCTGGGCCCAGGTCTCGACGCCGGTGTCGGCGACGGCGTCGATGTGGGCCGCCTGCGGGGCGACCGCGATGCGGACGCCGGTTTCCTCGCTCACGTCGCGGGCCGCCTCCGCGACCTCGATCGGGTCACAGGGGTAGGCCTTGAGGTTGACCAGAACGAACATACCTGAGACCGGTGCGCGGACCCGGATATAGATTGCGGGTCGCCACCGCGGCGAGGGCCGCGCCGACGGCCACGGCGACGACGGGGAGTGACCGGCTCCCACACGAGCGGCGGGTCGGGAGACGGAGTGGGTGAAGGTTAAGACCGTCCCCGTTGTAGCCCGGGACACTGTGAGTGAGGAGCCGTCCGAGCAGGCGACGGTCCTCGTCGTCGAGGACGAGGAACACCTCGCCGACCTGTACACCGAGTACCTCTCGGACACGTACGACGTGCGAACGGCCTACGGGGGTATCGACGCGATGGAGATGCTCTCCAGCGAACTCGACGTCGTGCTGCTGGACCGCCGGATGCCGGTCGTCTCCGGCAACGAGGTGCTCGCCGACATCGAGGAACGGGGCCTCCGGTGTCGCGTCGCGATGGTGACGGCCGTCGACCCCGACTTCGACATCATCGACATGGGGTGTGACGACTACATCGTCAAGCCTGTCACGCGGGACGAACTTCTGGAGGTCGTCGACCGCCTGCTGAAGATCTCAGAATACAACGACACGATGCGCGATCTGACTGCCAAGAAACTCAAGCGCAACGTTCTCCAGGTCGAGAAGACCGACACCGAACTCAAATCGAGCGACGAGTTCCGGAAACTCCAGACCGAGATCGAAGAGATGGAGTCCCAGATAGACGACCTGGCCGACGACCTCGGGACGGAGTACGTCTCTCAGCTGTAGCGGCGTCGGTCGCGGACCGGTTCCGGGCCCCGAGATCGACCGCCAGGAAGTCCGCGGTGTCCCCCGTCGAGACCGTCGAGAAAAACGCGAGACCCGGGAGCCAGGACCCGCGGTCGCCCCGCCCGGGAACGATCAGGAGTCCTTTCGCTCGACGACGTCGCCGAGGGTGTACTCGCCGGTCGCGCTATCGCTCTCCCACTCGGTCTCTTCGGCCGTGCCGCCGGCAGAGAGGTCGACGTCGAGCGCCCGTTCGAGCTTCCGCTGGACGTCGTCGCTCGGGAGCGTGTCGCCGCGTTCGAGCTTCCGGATGAGGCTCGACTTCTCGTTCAGCTGGCGAGCGAGCTCCTCCTGGCTCAGGCCCGCCGACTCGCGCCCCGAGCGGATGCGGTCGTCGTAGTCCTGTGCGAGTTCGTCCATCTCGTCGAACATGTCGGTCCGCGGCCGCGAGGACCCGCCGCCCGAACCCGACGACCCCGTCGACCCGCTCGACCCCGCCGACGAGGACGAAGAACTCGACCCCGTCGAGTACTTCGTGGACGTGCTGGAGCCCTCGGAGCCCTGCTTGACCTCCGTCCCGAAGTCGGTACACTCGTCGCAGACGTCGAGTTCGGCACCCTCTATCTTCACGCGGTTGGGGGAGTTCGTCTCCGTCCCGCACATCTCACACTGAACCATATCCCTCCGTTGGCCGTGACCGCTGATAAATGTGATGTGGCCGTCCCGGAAGCGGCCGAACGGCCCGGGTGCGGCACCCCTCCGCCGAGCCGCTGCTGACGGCGGTGGTTCGGCCCGTCGAGCCGCGGCTGCGGCTGACTGACCGCGAAGACGGAGCAAATTTTTTCACGCCGTCGCACGTCCGTCCGGTAGCGATGGAGACCCTCTCCACCTTCTGAGCCGGTCCGCGTTCGCACCCGGGTTCTTCCCGACCGAACAGGCCCGGGGTCAGTCGCGACCGGTGGTTCTCACGGCTCGTAGCCCCGGGTCCGCGAGTGCCGGCTCCTCCGGGTTCCGGCGGGCCGGGACTCCGACGCGTTGCGGGGTCCCGGCGGTCGCGGGGCCGCGGGGCGACCAGTACCGTCGCGCAACCGACCGAATCCAGACACACATGAGACACAACGGATACGACCGAGCGATAGTCGCGAAACGATCGGAGACACCGCCGGTAGACGCGGCGGAGATACGCGGACTCGCGGAGGCCGC
>JBDGST010000165.1:0-3263 GCA_042217365.1 Haloarculaceae archaeon | reverse complement strand
ACGCCGCTCGACGGCGTGCAAAACCGGATCGCCGACCTCGAACGGAAGCTCGCCGACCTGCCGAGTCCGGCCGAGCAGTACCGCCGCGAGCGCCGCGAGCGGGGGTTCGACCTCGTGACGTTCGCGGGGTACACGAACGCCGGCAAGTCGACGCTGTTGCACGCCGTGGCCGACGACCTCGCCCTCGCGGACGCCGAGCCCGACCACCCCGACGAGGACCCGACGGCCGCTATCGAGGACCGCCTGTTCGAGACGCTGGAGACGACGACCCGCCGCGCGACGCTGGACGGGCGGCCGGTCCTCTGTACCGACACCGTCGGCTTCGTCGCGGACCTGCCCCACTGGCTCGTCGAATCGTTCAGCGAGACGCTCTCGGAGGCGGCCGCGGCCGACGCGGTCGTGCTCGTGGTCGACGCGAGCGACCCAGTCCCGGACCTGCGGGAGAAGACGCGCGTCGCCCTCCACGTGCTCGACGCGCAGGGCGTCGACGAGGCCGACGTCGTGACCGCCGTCAACAAGACGGACCTGCTGGACGACGAGGACCGCGGAGAGCGTCTGCGGGTCGTCGATGACTTGCCCCCGTCCCCGGTCCCGGTCAGCGTGACCGAGGGGACGAACCTCGACCGACTCCTCGACGCCGTCACCGACCGGCTCCCGACCGAGCGGGTCGAACTCACGCTCCCCAACTGCGTCGAGGCCATGGGGGTCGTCTCGCGGGCCTACGACGACGCCGTCGTCGAGAGGGTCGACTACGCCGGCCAGCGCGTGACAGTCGACGTCCGCGGGCGGCCCGACGTCCTCGCGAAACTGGAAGCCGACGCAGCGGCGATCGCGGACGCGTAGCCGGCCGACGCGGACTCGTCACTGCCGCCGGCAATCCACCGTGACGCCTCGGCCGTCTCCCACGTCGCCCTACTCGTGGCCGGAGATCGGCTTCGGCTCGTACGGTTCTTCGAGGTACTCGATGTCGGAATCGGAGAGGGACACGTCGAGCGCCTCGACGGCGTCTTCGAGGTGCTCGACGCTCGTCGTGCCCACGATGGGGGCGTCGACGGGGTCCTTGTGGAGGAGCCACGCCAGCGACACCTGCGCCATCGTCAGGTCCTTCTCCTCGGCGAGTTCCCGGACGCGCTCGTTGATCTCGCGGCCGCCGTTGGCGCGGTAGTCTTCCCAGTCTCCCTCCTCGCCGCGTTCGGTGCTCTCCACCTCGTCGTCGGGGCGGGCGAGGTACCCGCCGGCCAGCGGGGACCAGGGGATGACGCCGACGTCTTCCTTCTCGCACAGCGGGAGCATCTCGCGCTCCTCCTCGCGGTAGGCGAGGTTGTAGTGGTTCTGCATGGTCCGGAACCGAGCGAGGTTCAGCCGGTCGCTGGTGTGCAGCGCCTCGGCGAACTGGTGGGCCCACATCGACGAGGTGCCGATGTACCGGACCTGCCCGCGGCGGACGGCGTCGTCCAGCGCCCGCAGCGTCGTCTCGATGGGCGTGTCGTAGTCCCAGCGGTGGGTCTGGTAGAGGTCGACCGTCTCCATCCCCAGCCTGTCCAGGGAGTTGGCCAGTTCCTGCTCGATGGCCTTCCGGGAGAGCCCCTGCGCGTTGGGGTTGTCCTCGTCCATCTCGCCGAACACCTTCGTCGCGACGACCGTCCAGTCCCGGTCGTACCCCTCCAGGGCGTTGCCCAGTATCTCCTCGGACTCGCCCGTACAGTAGACGTTCGCGGTGTCGAAGAAGTTGATCCCGAGGTCGATGGCCCGCTCGATGATCTCGTGGCTCTCGTCCTCGGGCAGCGTCCAGCCCCACTCCTCGCCGAACGACATGCAACCCAGGCAGATCCGGCTGACTTCCATCCCGGTCGTGCCGAGTGTGGTGTACTCCATGCGGACGAGTACTCGCGGCAACGTGGTAAACGCTAGCGTCCCGGCGATCCGCGGCGGGGGTCGCCGGATCGGGGGAGTCGTAGCGACACCGTGAGTTACCGGACCGTGGCGGTCGCCGCGCCGCGCCCCGTCACAGCGCCCGATAGGCGTAGTAGAACCGCTGGGCGGCGGTGAGGTGGCCGACGACGGCGAAGAAGACCAGCAGCCAGGTGACGACGGCGAACCCCGCGACGGGTCCGGTGACGAACGCCGCGGCGACCGCCGCGAGGACGACCAGCGCGATCCGGTCGGCCCGGCCGACGAACCCCGCGTACACGCGGTCGAGCCCCTCGGCCTCGGCCTGGGTTCCCAGGTAGGACGTCATGACGACGCCCGTAACGGCGGCGAACCCGACCGCCCACTGGTCGACCCCGGCGGCGAGCCCAGCGACGATGGCGATGTCCGAGTAGCGGTCGAGCACGTGGTCGAGCATGTCGCCCGCGGGGCCGCCCGTCCCCAGTTCGCGGGCGAGTTCCCCGTCGACGACGTCGAGGAATCCGTTACCCGCGACCAGTGCCGCGCCGGCGAGGTACCACACCGGCTCGCCGCGCCGCGGAGCGACGCCGAAGACGGCGCCCGCCCCGACAGCGAGCGCGAACGCGACGATGGTGACTCGGTTGGGCGTGAGTCCGACCCGTTGTGCGAGTCGCACCGACGGCGCGATGACCCCCTCGAACGCGGGGCGCAACCGGTCGAGGGTCACCGCGGCCACCCCCCGCCTCGCCCGGCCGTTCCGTCCACGACCCGTCCGCGGGGGTCGCGTCCGGACCGGCTCATAGGTAGTCGGTGAACGAGACGGTCCCGGCGGCCGGGTCGCGGTCGCCGGCGACCACCGCGTCGATGGCTGCGGCCGTCTCGTCGGGAGTCATGTCCGTCGCGTCTATCTCGTACACCGCGTCCTCCCCGTGCTGGTCGACGGCATCGGCGAGGATCACGTCGAGCGCCTCCGACTCGGCGTTCTCCTCGGCCGTCGAAGGTGGCTCCCCGCGCTCGCGGAGCCGCTCTTCGAGAACGTCCGGCCGGCACCGCAGGACGACGACGCGGTCGGCGTCGAAGTAGTGAGCCAGGTGGGACTCGAAGAGGACGTCGTCCCAGTCGTCGAGGTACTCCGCGACGGCGTCGAGGTCCGCGATGGCCGAGTCCCGGTCCTCGTCGCGGCCGGCGGTGAGCCCCTCCTCGCGGATCACCTCGTTGAGGTGGAGCGTCTCCAGGTCGACGTCGAGTCGCTCGACGGCCGTCGTCTTGCCCGTTCCGGGCGTGCCCGTCACAGCGACGCGCACTGTGACCACCTCCCCGGCGTCGCGGTCGCGCTCGGGGTTCCCGATGCCGTCCCGGCGGCCGGCGTCGCG
>JBDGST010000153.1:0-11634 GCA_042217365.1 Haloarculaceae archaeon | reverse complement strand
GCGGCCGGCGAGACTACCGGCGAGCGGGAGTGACGCCGGTCCGGTGCAGTAGCCGAACCGGTGGTCAGATAGCGCCGTCGCCGCCCTCGAGCCGGTCGATGACCTCGCGGATGTCGGCGGCGTCCTCGATGGTCTCCTTGACGTTCTCGCGGCGCCGGACCTCCTGGGCGGTGGCGTCGTAGGCGCGGACGTACTCGGCGCGGCTGTGTTCGTCGAACGCGTGCCGGATGGCGAAGTAGCCGTCGGGCAGGACCGTCCCGCAGACCTTGCACTCGATGCGCTCGTGCTCGGTCGACTGGTGGACGATCAGGTCCTCCACGCGGTCGAACTGCTTGCCGTCGCCGTCTATCGCGCACTCCCAGGACGCCATCGTACGGGGAACATGCCCGGCGGCCGGGAAAAGCGTTCCCCATCGAGGGGGGAGCGTGCCTCCGAGCGCGCGTCGGAAACGCGGGGACTGCGAGCGGGTCCGGCGCCGCTCACAGGCCCAGCGCCCGGACGGCCTCCGGGGGGAGGTACGCCGGGAGGACGTGGACGATGAAAGCCGCCAGCGTGATCTCGAAGGCCGTGACTGCGAGCATCATGGCGTCCGCGTAGTCGCTCTTGACCGGGACGCCGATCGGGGGGCCGAACTCCTCGCTCGACAGCGGGTAGAGGAACGCGATGCCGCGGGTCGTCCCGAGGAGGTCGAGCACGTAGTGGGAGAGGACGCCCAGCCAGACCCAGTGGAGGTTCGCGAAGTAGACCGGGTAGGCGGCGACGATCCCGAGCACCGGGAGGTTGTGCAGCGTCTTGCGGTGTTTCCCGAAGTGGGTGTCGACGTCGGGGAACAGCGCCCCCAGCACGAGCGGGACGAAGACGGCCGCGATAGTGCGGAACGTGGCCACGTCGCCGTCCGGTTCGAGGATGTAGCCCAGCGCCACCGCGAGGAAGACGGCGTTGAGCACGTGTCCGCGCTTGTCCATGGCCGACGTGGAGACGCCGGGGGGACACAAGCGTTTCCCCTCGTTGCCCGACGTGGAGACGCCGGGGGGACGCGAGCGTTTCCCCTCGGGGGGCCGTCGGCGCCGGGATCCGGCCCCGTCGGGGGTCCCGGACGTGGGGGTTCACTCCGACCGGCCACGCGCGGCCGCCAGGAGGTCACGGAGCGCCCGGCGAGCGCCGCGCTCGCGGACGGCCCCGCGGTCGCCGTCGAACTCGTAGCGGGCGACCGTCGCCCCGGAGTCGCCCGACCCCCAGGGCGCGGCGTACGCGACGCCGACGACGACGGTCCCGACGGGGTGCTCGTCTGTCCCGCCCCCGGGGCCGGCGACGCCGGCGGTACTGAGGCCCCAGGTCGCGTCCGCGGTGTCGCGGGCGGCCCGCGCGGTCTCGCGGACGGCCGGTTCGCCGACGGCGCCGTGGTCGTCGAGCGTCTCGCGGCTGACCGCCAGCAGGTCCCGGAGCGCGTCGTAGTCGTAGGGGACGAGGACGCGGTCGAGGTAGTCGCTGGCGCCGGGGACGCCCGTGAGCAGCGTCCCTACGAGGCCGCCGGTACACCCCTCGGCGACGGCGACGGTCTCGCCGCGCTCCCGGAGCAGGTCGCCGACCCGCTCCTCGACCGGCGGGTCCGAAGCGAACTCGCGCATGTCCGGATGGGTCGTGTCCGACCGCAATAACAGGCCGGGTCCGCTGCCCGGATCCGCCCGAACTGGACCGCCGTCCGGGACCGGCTGGGGCGGTCCGCAATACTCGGACGGGTCGGACGATTTTTGGGGGCGTCGACCGACCGTCAGGTATGTTCGGAACCAGCGGCATCCGTGGACCGGTCGGGGAGGTGGTGACGGCTGACCTGGCGCTGTCGGTCGGGCGGGCGCTGGGCGTCGACGCGGACCGCGTCGTCGTCGGCCGGGACCCCCGCGAGAGCGGGCGCCTGCTCGTCGACGCGCTCGCCGCCGGGTTGCGGGAGTCGGGCACCGACGTGGTGGACTTCGGGCTTGCGGCGACGCCGACGGTCGGCCGCGGCGTCGCGTGGGAGGGCGCGGACGCCGGCGTCTCGGTGACAGCCTCGCACAACCCGCCCGCGGACAACGGGATCAAGCTCTGGCAGCCCTCGGGACAGGCGTTCGACGCGGACCTGCGCGAGCGGATCGCCGACCGGGTCCGCGGGGGAGTCGCGGACCTCCGGCCGTGGGACGGCCTCGGCGAGCGGGTCCGCCGCGACGGGAGCGAGCGCCACGTCGAGGCCCTGACGGAGGCGGTCGCGGTCGAGGCGCCCCTCTCGGTCGTCGTCGACGTCGGGAACGGCGCCGGCGGCGTCACCGCGAGGGCGCTGGAGCGGCTTGGCTGTCGGGTCGAGACGCTCAACGCCCAGCCCGACGGGTCGTTCCCCGGGCGGCCGAGCGAGCCGACCGCGGAGAACTGCGAGTCGCTCGCCGCGGTCGTCGGGGGGACCGACGCGGACCTCGGTATCGCACACGACGGCGACGCCGACAGGATGCGCGCCGTCACGGCCGAGGGCGACTTCCTCACCGGGGACGTCCTGCTCGCGATACTGGCCCGGGACGCCGCCCAGGCGGGCGAGTCGGTCGCCGTGCCGGTCGACGCGAGCCTGGCGGTCGCCGACCACCTCGACGACGCCGGCGTGGCGGTCACCCGGACGAGGGTCGGCGACGTGTCCGTGGCCGAGGCGGCCGGCGAGCAGGGCGTTGCCTTCGGCGGGGAGCCAAGCGGCGCCTGGATCTGGCCGGACGAGACGCTGTGTCCCGACGGGCCGCTCGCGGCGTGCAGGCTCGTCGCCCTCGCGAGCGAGCGGTCGCTCGCCGACCGCGCGGCCGGCGTCGAGACCTACCCGATCCGGCGCGACAGCGTCGAGACCGACGCGAAGGCGGCCGTCATGGACCGGGTTCGAGAGCGGATCCGGGCGACCTACGACGCGGAGAGCGTGACGACGCTCGACGGCGTCCGCGTCGACCTGGGCGACGCGTGGTTCCTGCTGCGGGCCAGCGGGACGCAACCGCTCGTGCGGATCACCGCCGAGGCGCGCGACGAGGCGCGGGCGGGGGCGGTCTTCGAGGAAGCGTCGGAACTGGTGGAGGGCGCGCTCGGGGAGTGAGGCCTCCCTGGGCAGTACTGTACGTGGGGACTCGGGTAGGGCGGCGCCCCAGCGAACCGGGCCCGACTGACCCCCAATCGCCGGGACGACCGTCGATCTGAGTTCGATCCAGACGTGAGCGGACTAGCCGCGTCGGGTGGACCGTGCTTCTCTGACGTCGGCACCGTCGCGGATCTTGTCTTCACACTGCGGACAGACCCGCGGCGACTCGACCCCGTTCGGCGTAAAGACCCGTGCGTAATCCGCCGTGACAAAAGCACCGCAGTTCTGGCATTCCGGCATACGTTCGGACTGTTCGAGTAAAGGGTCTTAATGGTTGGTGATTTGGTGGTACTACCAAAAGTACCGTTCACACGTCTGTTCCGGCCCGGGACGGCGGGTCGTCAGAACTCGCTCGACGTCGAGCCGTCCGTTTCGAGGTCGATGACGCCGTCGAACAGCGCGCCGAACTCCTCGACGAGGTCGTCCTCGTGGACCCCCTTCGCGAGGTGGAAGAGGCCGACTGCGTCGTGTTCGTCGAGGAGTTCGAGGATGGCTTCGACGGCGTCGTAGGTGCGTTCGGCGTCGGCGTAGTAGATCATCTCGGTGATGGAGTCGACGCTGACGCGGCGTTTCCCCTCCTCGGACTCGAGGAAGACGCGGACCTGGTCGACGATGCCCGTCAGGTCGTCCGGCGAGGCGACGTACCGGACGTGGTCGGACTGGCGCCGGGTGTAGCCCCGCTCGACCGAGATGGTGTCGAGGATCGTCGCCCGGGACTCGTCGACGTCGTAGTACTCGAGTTTCTGGTCGACCTCTCGGGCCGTCGTCCGGGTCGAGACGACCAGCATGCGGTCGGTGTCCGTGCTGAGGAAGTCCGTGTCGATGCGGTCGGTCTCGCCCGTGCTCGGGTGTAACAGCAGGATCCCGGTTCCCCCCGGGACCGCGTCCGGCGTGTTCTCGATGCCGAGACGGTAATCCATGTCCCGGACAGCGGCTGGGAGCGTCTTAAGGCCTCCGCTCGTTCACGCGTCGACGGCCCCGATAGCCGTCAGAACACGCTGTCGGCCGTCGCGGCGCCGACGACGCTGAAGATGGCGCCGACGCCGACCGCCCGGACGGTCACTTCGAGCTGCCTCCCCGGCGGGAGGTCAGCGAGGAACGTGGTCGGGGCCGTCAGCGTGACCGCCAGGACGGCCACCGAGCCGAAGGAGACGACCATGAGCGAGACGAACCGCAACGGGACGCCGGCCACTTCGGCCTCGCGGTCCGGGTCCCGGTCGTCGTCGGCCCGGTACAGCGCGCCGTACCCGATGGCGAAGACGATGACGACCGTCACCAGGCTGTGCAGCCAGCTCATCTGCTCCGCGAGGTTCCACACCTCCTCGGTGACGACGAACGGGCCGGCAAGCAGGAACCCGCCGACGACCTGCTGGGCGGTGTCGGCCAGCTTGTACCGCGGGACGCGAGCCATACACCGACCTGCGCGACGGCTCCACAAAACCCTGGCGTGGCGTCGGCGACTCGCGAGCGGGTGCCACGAAACCCCGGCGTCGGGTCGGGGTCGGGGTCGGGCGGGGTCGGCAGTCACGCCCGGGCCAGGAGGACGTACGCCGTCGGCGCGGTCACGATCAGCGCGCCGGCGACGTAGTACAGCTGCAGGAACGCGTCGGGCGGCGACGCGAGGGTGCCGAGTATCCAGGCCGACAGGACCGCGGCGACGGCGGCTCGTGCCAGGCGGTCGCGGGGAGTCTCCGCCTCGACCGGTGGACCGAACCGGCGGCGCCTGAGGAGGTACGCCAGGACGGCCGGGGGGAACGCGGCGACGGCGTAGGCCCACCGCCGTGCGTCCTCGCGGCGTCGCCGCCGGCCGTCGCGGTACACGAGGTACACCACCGAGGCGTACCCGACGACCAGCGTCCCGACCAGCGCGAGCGCGAGCGCCCGGAGGGCCAGGAGGTCGGTCTGGAGCAGCATGGCGGACGGTTCGACCACGAGCGAAATAGGCGTTGCCGTCGGTCGGAGACCCGCGCGGCTCGGAGGCCGCCCGGTTCTGAAGCCCGCGCGGCTCGGAGGCCGCCCGGTTCTGAAGCCCGCGCGGCTCGGAGGCCCCGCGGGTCGGGTACAGTCGACACGCGTTTCACGGTCGCCGTCCTGCACCCGTCCATGAGCGTCAGCGAGGAGTTCGACGAGTGGGCGCGGGACGGCCGCGACGAGGGCATGGAGGAGCGCCACTGGCACACCGCCAAGCACGCGCTCGCCCGGATGCCGGTCGAGCCGGGCGACGTCGTGCTCGACCTGGGCTGTGGGAGCGGCTACGCCGGCCGAGCCCTCCGCGAGACGGCGGACGCGGCCCGCTCGTACGGTCTCGACGCGTCGCCGCGGATGGCGCGCAACGCCCGGTCGTACACCGACGACCCGCGCGCCGGCTTCCTCGTCGGGCACTTCGAGCACCTGCCGTTCGAGACCGACAGCGTCGACCACTGCTGGTCGATGGAGGCGTTCTTCTACGCCAGGGACCCGGACGCCGTCCTCGCGGAACTCGCGCGCATCCTCCGCCCGGGGGGCACCTTCTACTGTGCGGTCAACTACTGGGAGGAGAGCGTGCACACGCGGGAGTGGGCCGACCTCGTCGAGGTGCCGATGATCCGGTGGAGCGAGCGCGAGTACCGCGAGGCGTTCCGCGAGGCCGGCTTCCGCGTCGCCGCGCAGGACCGCATCCCCGACCGCGAGACCGAGATCCCGCCCGCGAGCGAGTTCCCGACCGAGGAGTTCGAGACGCGCGAGGCGATGGTCGAGCGCTACCGGGAACACGGCACGCTCCTGACCGTCGGCGTCGTCCCGTAGCCGGGAACCCGCCGTGGCGGCATCCGGAGCGCGTCGGCCCGACGCCGGGCAGACAACTGGAAGCGAACCGGCACGTATCGTCGGGCCAAACGTTTTGTAGGCCTCGGTCGCAGGGCAGTGTATGCCGACCACCCAGCGCCAGCGGGTCCTGGGCGCGCTCATTCTCGCGGTGAGTACGGTGTCGCTGGTGGTGTTGCGCCAGGTGCTGGTGACGGTCTTTTTTGCGATCACCGTCGCGTACGTTCTCTATCCGGTGCGTCGGGAGTTCGCCCGCCGGGGCCTCCCGGACCGACTGGCGGCGGCGGGGGCGACGCTCGTCGGTTTCGCCGTCGCGGTCCTGCTCGTCACGCCGCTGTTCTACGCGCTGTACGCCCGCCGGAGACAGATGATCGACTTCATCCGGGACCTCCCGTCCGAGCAGTCGGTGACGGCGTTCGGGATGACCTACGTCGTCGACGTGGGCCAGGCGCTCACCCGGGCACGCGACGTCCTGGCCGAAGTGGCCGTCGACGTCGCGAGCGCGGCGCCGGTCATCGGACTGAAGGCGTTCCTGTTCGTCCTCCTGCTCTACGGGCTCTTGCTCCGGCCACGGAGCGTCCACGACGCGAGCCTCCGCATGGTCCCCGGGGAGTACCACGACGTCCTCGTCGCGCTCCACGAGCGGATGCGGGACACGCTCTACGCGCTGTACGTCCTCCAGGGCGCGACCGCGTTCGGGACGTTCGTCATCGCCTACATCGTGTTCCGGGGGCTGGGGTACGGGGCCGCGTTCTCGCTGGCCGTCTTCTCCGGCGTCCTCCAGTTCATCCCCGTCCTCGGGCCGAGCATCGTCGTCGCCGTCCTCGCGCTGACGGAACTCGTCGCGGGGGACGTCAGCGCCGCGATCCTGGTGACCGTCCTCGGGCTGGTGTTCGTCGGGTTCCTGCCCGACGCCGTCATCCGGCCGCGGCTCGCCTCGCTGACCACCGGGATGCCGGTGAGCCTCTACTTCGTCGGGTTCGTCGGCGGGACGCTCACGGTCGGCGTGGTCGGCGTCATCGCCGGGCCGCTCGTCGTGGCGCTGCTCAGCGAACTGATCGGCCTCGCCACGGCGGAGCGGATGAGCCGACAGACCACGTTCGACGAAGCGCCGCCGGGCCCCGGCGCCGACGAAGCCGTGAAGTCGCCGGACGACCGGAACGGGGACGACGAGACGAGCGCCGACGCGTCGCCAGCCTCGACCGACCCCGACGGTGAAGGGGTTTCGTAGCGACTGGCCGGCGAGGGAAATCCGTAGCGACTGGACGAGTCAGCGCAGCGGCGGGACGGGGCCGCTCGTCACGTCCCGCTCCCGGTCGCCAGCTCCCGGCCGGCGGCCTCCCACTCGGTCAGGCTCCCCTCGTAGAATGCCAGGTCCTCGTAGCCGAGGTGCCGGAGGACGGTGTAGGTGTGGCTGATCCGCCGGGCCGTGTTGCAGTAGAGGACGACCCGTCGGCCGGGCGTGATGCCGCGCTCGTCGAGGATCGACGTCATCTCGTCGCGCGATTTGATCCCGCGGGTCTCGTCGTCGACGAGTTCCCGCCAGTCGAGGCGGACGGCGCCCGGGATGTGTCCCTCCTCGTACTCCCAGTCCTCGCGCGTGTCGACGACGACCGCGTCGGAGTCGACGGCCGCCGCGACCTCGTCCACGCCGACCAGCGGGGTCGCCTCGGGCTCGCGCGTCTCGTAGGTCGCCGGCGCCACGTCGGGCGCCTCGTCGCTCGTCTCGCGGTCGAGGCGCCAGGCCGAGAAGTCGCCGTCCAGCAGGTGGAGCGAATCCGGCGGGTGCCCGTAGAGCTCCGCCGTCACGAGCAGGCGCGCGGCGAAGACGCCGTGGTGGTCGTCGTAGGCGACGATCCGGTCCGTCCGGGTGATCCCCGCCTCGCCCATCAGGTCGGCGAAGGCGTCGGCGCCGGGGAGCATGCCCCGGCCCTCGCCCGGACTCCCCGCGTCAGCCGTCCCGGCGTCTCCCTCCCCGTCGGCGCCGTCGTCGCCGTCGCTCTCGGCGGCGTGTTCGTCGGCGCGGAAGGCGTCGAACGGGACGTTGACAGCCCCCGGGACGTGGCCGAGGGCGTCGAACTCCCAGGCGTCCCGGACGTCGACCACCTGCACCTCGTCGAGCCGGTCGGCCAGCCAGTCGGCCGAGACTATCGGGTCGCTCATGCCGGTCGTCGGGCCGGAGCGCGCTTGAAGATGTCCCTTCCCACAGGAGTCGGAGCTATCGGCAAGTCGTGCCGGAAGTCTGCGGCCCAGCCGGCGACGCGGCACGTCTCCGGCCCGGACGGAGTCGATCCGGTCGAGGCCCGCGAGCATCGGTGCGGTCCCGCCGCTAGCCGCCGGCAATAATTTCCGGTATAGTCGTCCAATGGCGGAACATGCCGGGTCTTTAAGAGGTATATGGTTGGCGCTCTAACGGGTAGTCGTACCATGAGCGATTACGCGAAAGACGTGCTCGTTTCGGCGGACTGGGTCGAAGAGAGGCTGGACGAGTTCCAGAGCGACGACCCCGGCCACCGGCTGGTCGAGGTCGACGTCGACACGGAGCTGTACGAGGAGAGTCACGCGCCGGGCGCCATCGGCTTCAACTGGGAGACGGACCTGCAGGACCAGACCGAGCGGGACGTCCTCAAGAAGGGGGACTTCGAGGACCTGCTCGGGGCCCACGGCATCAGCGAGGACTCGACGGTCGTCCTCTACGGCGACAACGCCAACTGGTTCGCCGCGTACACGTACTGGCAGTTCAAGTACTACGGCCACGACGACGTGCGCCTGCTCGACGGCGGGCGCGACTACTGGGTCGAGAACGACTACCCCCTCACGGACGAGGTGCCCGAGTTCTCGTCGGTCGAGTACACGGCGTCCGGTCCGCGCGAGTCCATCCGCGCGTACCGCGACGACGTCGAGAACGCCATCGAGCGGGGCCTCCCCCTCGTGGACGTGCGTTCGCCCGAGGAGTTCTCCGGCGAGGTCCTGGCGCCGCCGGGACTCCAGGAGACGGCCCAGCGGGGCGGACACATCCCCGGCGCCCGCAACATCTCGTGGGCGGCCGTCACGAACGACGACGGCACGTTCAAGAGCGCCGAGGAGATCGAGGAGCTGTACGCCCAGGAAGGCATCGACGGCGACGAGACCACGGTCGCCTACTGCCGCATCGGCGAGCGGTCGTCGGTCGCGTGGTTCGCCCTGCACGAGCTGCTGGGGTACGACGACGCCATCAACTACGACGGCTCCTGGACGGAGTGGGGCAACCTCGTCGGCGCACCCATAGAGAAAGGCGAGGCGTCGGAGTAAGCGGAGCGCACGGAGACGCCTCGAAATTCCGAGCGGGAAGCGAAGCGACCCGCGAGAAAGGCGAGGCCGAGTGACGCGAGACGCGACCGTCAGGGAGCGTCTCGGTTCGCACGAGCGGGGAACGAAGTGACCCGCGAGTGACCGAAGGGAACGAGGCCTCGAACCGAACCATCTCCTGCTCCATTCGAGAACGACGGGACCTCCCGAGAGGGATCGCCGGGGGACTCGACGGCGCCGTTCTACAGTAGCACGGCGATGTTCGAGAGGTGGATCGCGACGAGCTGGACGCCCCGCAGGAAGGGGATCAGGGGGACGACGAGCCGCCAGGGGTCGGGCGAGTCGACGCCGACGGCCGGGTAGTACCGCCACAGGAGCCAGAGGACGGCCAGCGCGAGCGCCTTCTGGAGGACGAGCCCGAGGTAGCCGAAGGCGTCGACGAACGCGCGGGCGACGGGGCTGGCCTCGAACCCCCCGAGTTCGAGGACGACCGCCGTCAGGCCCGTGTCGCCGAGGACGTAGAACAGCACGACGAGCTGCCAGAGTGCGAATGTCGCGAGCCGGTACTGGCGGCTCGGCTGGTGCTCCCACCCGAACACCCGCTCCCGGACCGTCTTGACTGTGCGTTCGTCCATCGCTCCGTGGGGGCGCGGCCACCACCCGGGGCCGCGCCGGTCGGTTCGGCGGTCAGCCGCGCGCTGGCGCCCGTCCGCCGGAGAGTGCGTCGGGTACGTGTTCGGGAACGGGCGGGAAAAAGACTGGGGCGCACAGTCAGTGCCCGCGGCCGCCGGGCACGCCGGGACTAACCGAGAACTTCGCGCACCTGTTCCAGGAACTGCCGGAAGACCGGGAGATCGGTCTGCAGGACGTTGTAGACGTCCCTGTCGTCTATTTCGGCCCCGGACCGGTAGGAGAGTACGTTCCTGAATCCGGCGGCCTGGGCCATGCGGGTGGCGACGTGGTCGTCCAGGACCCCCTCTCGTTCGAGAGTTCTGAACACGGCCGCGTTGGTCTCCGGGACCGGTTCGTTCCGGGCCCGCAAAAGGAGTTCACCGATGTCGATACAGGCTTCGATCGCCGTCTGGAACTCGCGCTCGACGACGTCGCGCTGCTCCCGGTCCGCGGCGTACTCCTCGAACGCGAGGGCGTCTCGCTTTTCGGCCAGGACCGCTACGGCGTCGGCGACGTATTCCGCCTTCTCAGGATCCGGCGCTCCGTTCGCTCGTCCATGGTCAGACGACGCGCTCCAGTTCGGCGAGCAGTTCGTCGAAGCGGTCCCCGGTGTCGCGTTCCGCCGGCGTCCCGTCAGCGCCGGGATGGGCGCCCACTTCCGGTCCGAGCAGGAGGACGCCCTCTGTTTCGACCGCCCGGCGGAGCGCCGGCGGTGCCTCCGAGAGCGGGACCACGTCGACGTCGTCCCGTTCCAGGGTGGCTCCCAGCCGCTCGATGAGGCGCAGTCGCGCTCGGGTCCGTTCGAGATGCGTCGTTTCCGGCTCGAACTCGACCGCCACGTCCACGTCGCTCCCCGCCCGCTCGTCCCCTCTCGCGTACGAACCGAAGAGAATCGCACGAGTTACGGGAGCCTCGTCGAGAATTTCGACGATCGAGTCGACGTCGAGGCCCGGGACCGACGCGTCCGGATACTCCCGCATTGTGTCCCGACGTAGGTCGGAACCGTACTTAAGCGTGTGTCCGGTCGACGTCGGGGCGGTGGCGCCGGGATCCCGTCCCGCGGGGTCAGTGCCCGCCGCCGCCGAGCACGAGGGTGCGGAAGACGACGAACAGGCCGACGGAGAAGTAGACGGCGATGAGCATCACCATCACCGCCGACTCGGGGAGGCGGTTGTTGAGGTAGGCGCCGACCTGGCCGCCGAACAGACAGCCGGTCGCGACGAACGACCCGATGAGGAACGGGACAGTGAAGCCATCGCCGGTCACCGACGGGGCAAACCGGAGCAGGGCGACGTTCATCGCGAGCGCCGCGACGATGGTCACGTGGAGGACCAGGGCGCTCGTCCCGGTCGAGAGCTTCAGAGGGACCCGACGGCGGAGCGCGAGCATCGTCTGGGTGAGTTCGCCGATGGCGATGCCGACGAGGCCGGCGAGCGTCCCGCCCAGCACCGTGATCAGGACGTCCGGCAGTTCGAGGTGGAAGACGGTTCCGTCGCTCCCGTCGCCCATCACGACGGTGCCGTTCGGCCGCTCGTCGGCCGACGACGCCGGGCCGCCCATCGCGTCGCTCGGCGGCGTCTCGACGACGTCGTGGGTGTCGGTCATCACCCGGGTGCGGGGCTCGTACTCCTCGTCGAGGACGGCCAGCAGGGACAGTTCGGGCTTCTCGGCGACCGCGTCGACCACCGAGGGGCCGTGCTCGTGGGACTCGTAGAGCACGACGGCGAGGGCGACCA